>JANMLS010000423.1:0-34395 GCA_031372675.1 Verrucomicrobiaceae bacterium | reverse complement strand
GCTGCACAAGCGATTGCAGTGCTCGGCGAAATCCCCGGCATCCAAGTTCTCGGACCAAAAGGAGTGCGCGGTGCGCTTGCATCTTTCCACGCGGAGTGGGCGCACCCGCATGATCTCACCACGTATGCAAACGAGCATGGTCTGGCCTTGCGCGGAGGGCATCACTGCAACCAACCGCTTATGCGAAAGCTCAAGCTACCCGGCACGACACGCGCCAGTTTCTACTTCTACAACACTGCCGAGGAAGTAGAGCGAATGGGTGAAATCCTTCGCGCCGCTCGCAAGTTTTTCGACGCATAAATCGCGTCACTCTCCGCCGGAAATACGCTGCCTTTCCTGCTCCGAAAGCGACGATCCGGAAAGCCACGCACTCGCTGCCGCCCTGTTGCGGCGACGCCAGTAATCGAACATCTGAGCAACTGCGGCGACACGCTCATCAGCATTTTTGACCTCGCACAAAACATCCATCGCCATCTTGGAATTGCGCGGAAACAAAACCGGCGCGAGGCTCATTCTGGCTTCATCTGCGAGCACAGTCGGGATACGCGCAAGCGCGGCGTGCATTCCGCCGGGATCGCGTTTTGCCCATCGATCAAAAAGCGCACCAGCGCAGACCTTGCGAGTTTCAGCATCGGAAATGCGGGCGTAATTCACTGCTCCAAGCGGCGGATTACTTTCCGACCAAGCATCGGCGAGCCGCTCCAGCACAAGAGATTTCAAGATTCCGTCATTAGCGAGTCCGAGTGCCCATTCCGTCGCAGCGGGCAAATCTTTCGCGGACCAATCGGCAACCAATGACTCCGCAGCCGAATGCAGCGCAGGGCTGTCCGACTGCCGGGAGAGCCACTTGGCCGCGTCCTGCGGAGAAATTGCTGACCATTGCTTGATGAAATTCACGGCTAGTTCCGGCCCTTCGGGATCATTCCATTTTTCAATCACCACCGCTGGAATACTAAAAGCAGCAGGCATCGCGGCGGAAGATGGCTTCTGAGCAAGCGGCAACGGCGTTGCAGTCGGCTTCGGGCTTTGCGGCAAGGGAGTTGGCAAACTCGGAAGCACAGCCGCACGCGATTCAAAAATCGGAGCACTCAACTCCGCCGCTGCTGGCGTCACAGAAGCAGCAACACGCGGCTTTCGCGACGAAGCAAACATCCAGACGACTCCTCCAAACACGACCGCGAATGAAGCGATGGCAAAAACCCGGAGCCAGAGCGGCGTTGTTGCTTCATCATTCACAGCGCAAGAATTCGCGTCGCACCGTTTTTCGCAATCGGAAAAGTAGCCCGCTCCCGACATGTCGGGAGCGGGCTACTTTTCCTCTTACATTCCCGCCGCCTTCAAGCGCTCCAGAAGGTCCGAGTGAATCAGCGCATCCGACATTTGCTGGATGTCGCCTTCCATGAAGCGGTCGAGCGAGTAAAGCGTGAGATCAACGCGATGGTCCGTGATCCGGTTTTGCGGATAGTTGTAAGTGCGGATTTTCTCCGAGCGATCCCCGCTACCGACTTGGCTCTTGCGCTGCGCTGCGTATTTCTCGGCTTCTTCGCGCTGCTTCACTTCGAGCAGTCGTGAGCGGAGAATCGTCAGCGCCTTTTCCTTATTCTTCTGCTGCGAGCGCCCGTCCTGACAGCGCACAATCGTGCCGGTGGGAATGTGCATCACCTGCACGGCGGAGTCCGTCGTATTCACGCCCTGTCCACCGGGACCACCTGCGCGGCAGACTTCGATACGGATTTCATCTGCCTTCAATTCGAGGTCCACTTCCTCCGCTTCGGGAAGCACTGCCACCGTCGCCGTGCTTGTGTGGATGCGGCCCTGCGCCTCGGTCGCGGGAACACGCTGCACGCGATGCACTCCGCTTTCAAACTTCAGCTTCCGAAAAACCGCCGAGCCGCTGACTTTGAAAATCACTTCCTTCAGCCCGCCCATCACGCCGGGACTGCTTTCGAGATTCTCGATTTTTAATCCGACAGTCTCCGCGTAGCGCGTGTACATCCGGTATAAATCAGCGGCAAAAATCCCCGCCTCGTCGCCACCCGTGCCAGCGCGGATTTCCACAATCGCATCGCGGTCTTCATTCGGATCGGGAGGGAGCAATGCGAGTTGAACATCCAGTTCCAGACGAACGACGCGCTTCTCCAAGTCCGGTACTTCTTCGCGGGCCATCTCCGCCAGCTCGTCGTCGCCTCGCGCCATTTCGCGGTTTTCGGCGAGTTGAATGGTCGCTTTTTGAAACTCCGCCCACGTCTCCAGCGTTGATTTCAGCCGGTTATGCTCGCGCAGAGTCTCCTGCGCTTGCTTGGGATTATCGTACAAGTTCGGAGCCTCGATAGCCGCTTCCAATTCGGCAAATCGCTCACTTTTACGCAGGATGAGAGGCTCGAAGTTCACAGTGGTGTTTCAGATCAGATGTTCAAAAAGACGCGCGGGCCGGAAAAACGGCGGTGCGCGAAAAAACAGAAACGGTGGAGTCGCGTTAGGAGCGTCTCCACCGTCTCAAAATTGGATGTGATTGAGCTAGGCTTTGGCTGCGGGCTTCGTGCGGCGAAGCTGCATACTGCCATAGCGCTTCGAGAACTTCTCGATTCGGCCTGCGGTATCTACAAATTTTTGCTCACCCGTGAAGAACGGATGGCAGGATGCGCAAATACCGATTTTCAGACCGCGACGGGTCGAACCGGTGTTGTAAACAGTGCCACACGCGCAGGAGATGGTGGTGGCTTGGTAATCAGGATGGATGTCGGCTTTCATAATGCTTTCCGTAAAAAAATAGGGCGTGCAAACTAATGGCGCATCCGGTTTCTGCAATGAAAAATTCCGGTTTTCTCAATGCCCGATTCTTTCGCAAATCAACCCATCCTCGCTGCATGGCAAAAAGTCATCCGCCGCAAACCTGCGCAGACGGCTATTCTCCACGCCGACGGTGCTGTGGCCCGCACGTTCACGGAGATTGAAGAAGAGGCTGAAAAATTTGCTCACTGCATCCCGTCCACGATCCCCGCTGGAGTGATCGCAGTGGTGCAAATCGGAAATCACCCAGCGCTTCCCGCTCTGCTCATCGCGCTCTGGCGGCGACGACTCGCTATCGCCCTCGCAGAACCAAACACCGCCACAGACCTTCCGGGTGTGCGGCTTCGGGTCGTGCGTGAATCTGCGGAAAATCTGATCTTTCACGAATGCGCTTCACCTTCCGCCAGCCCCGATGCGGATTTCCTAAAACTCACCTCCGGCACGACTGGAGCGCCGCGAGCCATCCGCTTCACCGCCGCGCAACTCGTGGCTGATTGCGATGCCGTTTGCGACACGATGGGAATCACCGATGCCGATCTGAACTACGGCCTCATCTCCTGCGCCCACAGCTACGGCTTTAGCAATCTCTTGCTTCCCCTGATCTGCCGAGGCATCCCGCTTGTCCTCACCGAAGACCGACTGCCGCGCGCAATCCTCGCCGGGCTTGCTGCCACACGCGCAACCGTCCTCCCCGCAGTGCCCGTATTTTTCAAAAAAATCGCCGAACTTGCAAGCGATCCGCTCCCCGCGCTGCGGCTCTGCGTCAGCGCTGGTGCGCTTCTCACGTCCACCGTAGCCGATGCTTTCCGTTCACGATTTGGGCTGAAGCTGCACAGCTTTTACGGCAGCAGCGAATGCGGCGGTATCTGCTACGACGCCACCGAAGACGCCACGCAAGAAGGCTTCGTAGGCCTCCCGATGCGCAGTGTGCGCATCGTGGAAAAAGGCGGGCGCATCGAGGTCCACAGCCCCGCCGTCGGCCTTGGATACTGGCCCCAGACAGACGACGAAGTGCTCGCAAACGGTCGCTTCATCCCCGGTGATCTAGTCGTGCAAAATGAACGCGGCTTTACGCTGTGCGGACGCGAGAGCGATTTCATCAACATCGCCGGTCGCAAACTGAACCCCGCCGAAATCGAACGCGTCCTGCGCCAGCACCCCGCAGTGCGCGAAGTAGTCGTCTTCGGCACACCCAGCGCACTGCGCGGGGAAGAACCAGTCGCGTGCGTCGTAGGCGAAATCGCGCCCGACGAACTCATCGCCTTCGCAGCCCGCCATCTCGCCTCGTGGCAACTGCCAAAACACATCTGGCAACTCGCCGCTCTCCCCATCAACGAGCGCGGAAAACTCAGCCGTCGCGAATTCTGCGAACGCTGGCAACAACGCTAACGCATCAGCTTTTTCCAAAACCCAAGACAGAACTCCGCGTGTGCGGATTCCAGCGCGGGCGGGGCATCTACTTTGGAGTGATGGACGAGCAGCTTCGCGAGTTCCATCGCCGATTTTCCGGCATCAAATCGCTCACGCGCAGTGGTAGCGGCGACCGCTCCCATTTTGGATGCAATGCCGTCGGCAGTCAGCAGCGCGGCAAGTGCGGAGGCGAAAGCTGGGACATCGTGCTCGGCGACAATAAAGCCATTTTTTGAATCATTGATCATCTCCGGCACGCCCGCGATGCGTGTAGAAACGACCGGCACTCCGATGGCCATCGCCTCCATGATTACGGTGGGAAGATTGTCGCTGCCGCCGTCTTTTTCCCGCTGACAGGCCAGCGCGAAGACACGCGCGGATGCGATGCGCTCGCGCACCTCAGCTTGTGAGCGCGGGCCGAGAAGGGTGACGCGGTCGCTCAGACTGTGCCTGAAAATGAGCGATGTAAGCTCCGCCTCCATCTCCCCGCCGCCGATGATCTCGCAGGTGAAGTTGATGTTTTGATCGCGCAAGATCGCGCAGGCATTGATCAAATCAGGGAAGCCTTATTTCTACACGAAGCGACACACACACACGATCTTCGGCACGCCACGAGGATGCGATGCTTGCGGGAGATCGTCCATGCGGATGCCGTTGAAAACGCGGAAAATCCGGCCACGGGCAAACGGATGTTTTTCCTCCATCCACCGCTTGCTGTAGTCCGTCTCCGTCACCACAAACTTCGCGTCTTTCACGAGCATCGCATTCGTCACCGGCACATCATTTTCGCAAAAAATATCGTTGGCGTGGCCGGTGAAGCTGTAGGTGAGTCCAAACAGTTTTTTCAGCCACCACGCCGTGCGTGCGGCGATTCCGCCAAAGTGCGCGTGGACGTGCCGGATGCCCGCTGAGACTAAGATAGGCCCGATCCACGCCGCCTCAAACATCCGCTGCGCATCGCCCGTGGAGCGGTGCTTTGGTATCGTGCGGTGCAGGCGAAAAGGCAGTCGTCCCAACTCGCGGTCCTTGTCTATTTTCGTCCGCACCTCGCCGCCTTCGGGCATGTAAAAAACGGGCGTCTCCATCGTCACCGCCATCTCCGGCGGATCGTCGGGGCGGCGGATCGAGACGACGAATGGCTTCATCCCTAGCTGCATCATCGCCTCCACTTCGCGATAAACAAAAGTCTGCACAAACGACGGCACCCGCTCGCAAAGATACGCAAAAGTAAACCCATCCGCTTTCGACGGAAGCTGCGCCTGCGTCTTGCCAAAAACCGGCGCGCTCGCCGCAGGTTTTGCGGGCGGAGCTTCCGCAGCGCTGAAGCGCATCGTGGGGCGCGGGCCGTTAGCTTCGGGCTTGTTTTGCTTCATCGTAAAAGCCCTCTAGTTTTTCAATCGCCCGTTCCTGCGAAAACTCCTCGCGCACCGACTTTGCAGCCGCCGCGCTCATCGCCGACCACAACTCCGGGTGCGCCGCAAGCCGCAGCAGCCCGCTCGCCAGCGCTTCGTCGTCGCGCTCCTCCACGAGAAATCCCGTAACTTCATCCGCGACCGCTTCGGGGATTCCGCCGTGTAGCGTCGCTGCAACCGGAAGCCCGGTCGCCATCGCCTCCAGCATCGAATTCGGCACGCCTTCCTGATTTTTATCCTCAGTCATTTCGCTCGGATGCAGAAAAATGTGCGACTCCGCGTAAAGCTTTGCCAGCCCCGCTTGATCGAGAAAACCGCGCAACTCCACCGCCGCGCCCAGCTCCATCTCCGCCGCCATCCGCTGCACCTCGCCCTTCATCGGACCATCCCCCGCGATGACAAACCGCGCCGCTGGCCACCGCTCGCGAAATCTCGCAAACGCACGCAGCGAAGTGCGCAGCCCTTTTTTCGCAATCAGCCTGCACGCCTGCACCAGCCGCCATTCCCCGCTCACCGGCACACTACGCTCAACAAATGGAAACGCCTCCAGCGGGATTCCCGTGCGATTTAGCCGCAGCCTCTCACGCGGCGCACCCATCTGCGCCAGCCGGTCCATCAACGAATGCGACCGCGCAAGCAGCAGCGGCGCGGTTTTCAGCAGCTCGGCCATCTGCTCGTCATACCCCGGCTGGTCCGGGCGCGGCTGGATGTCCATGCCGTGAAACGACACCACGCACGGCTTGTCCCACTCCTTGATAAACGGCAGCAAATGCACGCCGGTATGCCCAAAATAAATGTGCATCAAATCCGCAGGCCGACGCTCCATCATCTTGATCACCTCCTGCAACTCGCCGCGATAGTACACCGCTGGCATCCGCTGAACATACTTCAGCCAAAAGCGTTTGATGAAATTCTTCCGCGCTCGCGGAATCAGCTCCACATCGGAAAAGGGGAACTCCTCCTCGCACTTGCGCTCCCGCGTGAGCACAAAAGTCTGCCACCTGCGCAGCCCCGTCACCTGCCGATAGATGTGGCGCATCTCGGGTTTCAAAAACGTGGTGCAATAGCTGGCGACAGTAAGCATGGGCGGATGCGCACGGCTTTATCCGACAACCCTCCCGCTTGTCGAGAACCCCAAAGCGCGGTGGTGACATAGAAAACTTCACGCGGAGGGATTGAAATGCCACAACGTGCGACGATGAAACTTCGTCCTTATACTGCTGTCATAGAAAATGTCCGTCCGCTGGTGGACGGTGGTCGCTATCCCGTAAAACGAATTGCGGGAGAGACGCTCATCGTTGAGGCGGATGTTTTTAAGGAAGGTCACGATGTGCTTTCTGCAGTGCTGAAGTGGCGAAAGCTGGGTGCGCGGGCGTGGAAAGAAGCAGCGATGGAATGCGTGGACGCATGGAACAAAGACCGCTGGCGGGCGGAGTGCAGCTTCGAGACGGAAGGGCCGCACGAGTTCACCATCGAGGCTTGGGGGAATGTGTGGAAGTCGTGGCAGCATGAGTTTGAGGCGAAGTTCCATGCAGGTGAGCGCCCGCTGAAGAGCGAGACTTTGGAAGGCGCAGCATTTGTAAAATACGCCGCAGAACTTGCGAAGGCGCGGGGCGCAAAAGCGGATGCAGAGTGGCTGGCGTGGGTTTCCCGCGAAATGGAAAACGCGACCGAGGAGCAGGCGAATGAATACGCACACAGCGCCGAACTCGGCTCGATGATGTGGACGTATGCGGACCGCTCGCTGTCCACGGAGTTTGTCTGCACGTTTGAAGACACAGCCGCGCTTTTTCCAGCCAATCACCGCGCTGCTGGCCGCTATCCGTATGTGCGGGTGGACCGCGCAGGCGCGGGATTTTCCGCGTGGTATGAGTTTTTTCCGCGCAGCGCAGAAGGACACGCGGACAGGGGATCGAAGTTTCGCGACTGTCTGCCGCGTGTGGACTACGCGAAGGATATGGGCTTCGACGTGATTTATTTCCCGCCCATCCATCCCATCGGTGTGACGGCGCGGAAGGGGCGAAATAATTCAGTGACTTGCCAGCCCGGCGAACCGGGCGTGCCTTATGCAATCGGCAACCGGCACCAGAGCTGCCCGAATGGAGGCGGTCATCGCGATGTCGCGCCGGAGCTGGGGACGCTGGAGGATTTCCGCTGGCTGGTCGGCGAAATCGCGAAGCGCGGGATGGAGGTCGCGCTGGATTTTGCGGTGAATTGTTCGCCGGATCATCCTTACGTCCACGAGCATCCAGAGTGGTTTTATCATCGCCCGGACGGCTCGATTAAATACGCGGAGAACCCGCCGAAAAAATATCAGGACGTGTATCCGATGAACTACCACTGCGAGACGTGGCGCGAGATGTGGAGCGAACTCGCGGGCGTGATCGAGTTTTGGTGCGAGCAGGGCGTGCGCATTTTTCGCGTGGATAATCCGCACACGAAGCCGGTGCATTTCTGGGAGTATCTTATCGGGCGCGTGCAGACGCGGTTTCCCGATGCGGTGTTTCTGAGCGAGGCTTTCACACGCGGAAAAATGATGCGTGCGCTTGCAAAGGTCGGCTTTACGCACAGCTACACCTACTTCACCTGGCGCAACACGGCGCAGGGAATCCGCGATTATTTCAATGAACTCGCGCACAGCGAGAGCGCAGAAACTATGCGGCCAAATCTCTGGCCGAATACGCCCGATATTCTGCCGAGCTATCTGCAATTTGGCGGGCAGCCGGCGTTTGAAGCGCGAGCGATTCTCACGGCAACGCTGGCTCCGGTGTACGGCATCTACAGTGGATTCGAGCTTTGTGAAAATGAGGGAATCGAGCGCAAGCCGTGGGACGCTGCGAACGACGTGCGCGGATTTCTCGCGCTGTGCGATGGCGATTACAAGCAGCTTGCTCGCGAGGAGTATTTCGACTCGGAGAAGTATCAGTTCAAAGGCCGCGACTGGAGCCAGCCGGGAATCCGGGCGCTCATCCGTACGCTCAATCGCGTCCGCCGTGAAAACATCGCGCTTCAGCAATTCCGCAATCTGCATTTCCAACACAGCGATAATGATCTGATCCTCGCTTACAGCAAAGTCGCCGACGGCAACCGTCTATTGATCGTCGTAAATCTCGACGCCTGGCACGCGCAGGAGACGATGGTGGAAGTCCCGCTGGAATCCTTCGGGATTGGCGAAAACCAGACCTATCTCGCGGAGGATTTGCTCACCGGAGAACGCTACGAGTGGAAGGGTCGCCGCAATTACATCCGACTCACGCCGGGCGAGCGGGCAGGACATATTTTCAGGATTAGCGCGTAGCTAATTTAGCAGCGCGTCTCACGAATACTTGATGCTCTTGCCGGGCTGCATCTCGTAGGTGGCTACGAATTGTTCCTCGACTGTATTGGAGAGCACATCCGCGAGGAACTTGATGTAAATCGGGTCTTCGTGGATGAGTTTGAGCCGGTCCAGACTCTCCACATCGAGCGCGACAAAAAATCCCCACGGGGCATCCGGCTCCACATTTTTTCCGGTGCGCACGCCCTGAACTTCCGGGATTTTCAGCATACTCACGCGGGCCGAGATCATCATTTGGTCGAGCTTGAGTTCATCAATCCCAGGGTGAACGCGATAGAGTGTGATGGAATGAATCATGGAAAAAAGAAGCGGCCCGTCAGTTACTTATGCAACAGACGGGCCGCAAATAGATTGTTGGTATTTCAGTTCAGCTCTTCTTCCAGTCGAGCACGCCTTTTTTGATAGCGTAAACGTAGCCAACCGTAACGAGTGCCAAGAAGCCAGCCATGCTCCAGAAAATGCCGGAACCGTGTGTCTGGATCATCGACTTGAAATTGACCGCCCAAGGGTAAAGGAAGACCACCTCAATATCGAAAAGGATGAATAGCATCGCTATAAGGTAAAACTTCACCGCAAATCGCGGCTGGGCCTCCCCTTGCGGAATCATCCCGCACTCATACGCCATGTCTTTCACAGGCGTCCGTTTCGCGGATTTGCCGAGGAGGATGCTGATTGCCAGCGTCACTACTCCAAATCCCAAGACGATTCCGACCTGAATCAGGACAGGAAAGAAATCTTTCACTTAAATTGCAGGCGTTACGTTCGTCTGAAGCGTGGCGAGCTGCTTTGGCAGGCCCTTGTAGCTTTTCTTGCCATCCTTGCCGACGGTGATTTTCACCATCCCACGGGAGACAAGATTTTGGAGCTTCTCATATGCGCGGAGACGCAGCATTTCTTCACCACCACTGGCAGCATTGCGGGCTTTGAGGTTTTCGTGGACGACATCAAAAAGGTCTTTGAACTCGTAGGAGGAACGACGCGAGAGCGCAGAGGCGAGTTCTTCTGTCACCAAATCCGGGAGCCGACGGCTGAATGCTGGTTTCTTTGCGATAGACATAGGACGGTTAAAGTAACACACCTGCACACTGGAACGAAGGGAAATTTTTAATTTCTAACGAGCACTCCACGCAAACAACTCCATGAATGATAGTTACGAATACATCACATTGTCACAAGTAATTTTCAAACGCGCAGATTGCATTCGTCTTCCGGCTCCGTTCTTATGGTCTAGTGATCGGGAGCCGTGTCTTTTATAAAGCATGGAATCCGTGCTAAAGGCCGGCATGGCGAAATGGCAGACGCAAGGGACTTAAAATCCCTTGGGGCGTAAGCTCCGTGTGGGTTCGAGTCCCACTGCCGGTACTTTTGGAGCACGAATGACACAAGAAATCGCTCGCGCTCCGGGGAAAAATCGTTCTGTTTCACAATCAAATGCAGAAACCCGATATTCCACGGAAGACCGTTTACCGACTTTCCATCTACAATCGTGCGCTCCAGCGATTGAAGTCGAACGGCGTGGAGACTGTAAGTTCCGAGGCTCTAGCGACTGCTGCTGCGGTGAAACCAACGCAGCTCAGAAAAGACCTCACCTATTTTGGTCAATGGGGCACGCGCGGCCTTGGTTACAACGTCACGGAGTTGAGCAAGGCCATCACGAAAGTTCTCGGCATGGCCACGCTTCAGCCGGTGATTCTCGTAGGCGCGGGACAACTCGGCTCGGCGCTTTTGCGATATGGTGGCTTTGCAAAAGAGGGGTTTGAATTTGTCGCCGCTTTCGACATGGACCCTGAGCGCAAACGACCTCGCGATGTGAAAGTGCCGATTTTACCGATGGAGCAGCTCGACCAGTTTATCCGTGAAAGAAATGTGCGCATGGCGATTCTCACGGTTCCCGGCAACACCGCGCAGGAAGTAGCAAACACGCTCATTAACGCAGGGATTCAGGCGATTCTGAACTTCGCGCCCACCGTGCTACTCGTCCCGGAACGCATCGCCGTGAATAATGTGGACCTTGCTATCCAGCTCGAAAATTTGAGCTATTTTGTGAACTGAGATTTCCCGGACAGTCCGAGTTTGTGACACGATTTCAGCGAGGCGATCACTACGGACAAATGTCCTATTTCACCCAGCCATTATCCCTCATCCAAAAGATCAAATCCTTCGCCCAAGGGTGAACATCCTGAGCGGTGTTGCCCTTGCGCCCTTTGCCGAGGCCGATGCCGTGAGAGCCTTTTTGATAAACGTGAAAATCATACGGCACGCGCACTTTCTGCATCGCGGTGATGAAGCGCAGGCTGTTTTCCACGGGCACTGCGGGGTCTTCCCAAGTGCTCCAGACGAAGCACGGCGGCGTTTCTTTCGTCACCTGTTTTTCGTTGGAGAGATTCTCCACGAGCTTCGGATCAGGAGTTTTTCCGAGGAGATTATTTTTTGAGCCTCCGTGAGTCACGCCGTCCTCCATCGAGATCACGGCGTAGCACAGCACACCGAAATCGGGGCGGCTCGACTGCTTTTCCACCGGGTCCGTTGCAGCGGGATTGCCCGCGTCGAAATGCGTGAGAGCGGTGCTCGCGAGGTGTCCGCCTGCGCTGCTGCCGATGATGCCGACTTGCTTGATGCCGCGCTTCTCCGCATTTGCGCGGACGTAACGAATGGCTCGCTGGGCGTCCTGAAGCATCACGGGATGACGGTAGCCTTTGCTGCCGAGGCGGTATTTCAAAACGAAAGAAACCACTCCGTGCTCGGCCAAATACTTCGCGTAGCCTTCGCCCTCGTGCGGGGCCAGACCGCCGTAACCACCGCCGGGGAAAATCACCATTGCCGTGCCGATGAATTTGTCTGCGGCTGGCTCATAAACCGTCAGCGTGGGGATGTCGTGTTCTGCGCTGCCGAGTGCGCCGGGTGCCTCGCCTTCCCAAAGACGAATCGGCTCTGCGGATGCTTGGAATAAAGGAAGGAGGGCGACAAGGGCGGCGAGAAATTTGTGTGCTTTCATCAAAGCGCAGGCTGTCCGACTCCGCTCCCCTCGCCTAGCGAAAAATGGATCGAGGTCGTGGGCATTGGCACTACCCGCGAATGAGCCGGTAGCGGTGGTCGCGATAGAGTCCGGGATTTCCCGTTTTCCCATCCTCCGCAGCGTGCAGGATGTTCACCATCTCCCGCGCGGAGACGTAGTGGTAGTGAAAGCCCTTCTCCGCCGCAGCTCGCGCGGCGAGGTGCTTGTGAAAATCGCGCATCGCATCGCCGAGCAGCGCCACACTGTTGCGCTCGATTGCGCCGTGCGTGTGCAGTTTTATGAATATCCACTCCGGCCTGCCCTCGACGTGAATGTGGCACTTTTCCCAAAGTCGCAGGCGCAGCGCAGTCGGCGGATTTGCACCCGTGAGGTCGCTGTTTTCAATACGCGGCAAGACTCCGAATTTCCGCCGCTCCCAGTTCAGACACAGCGCACCCTGCACGCACAGCAGCTCGTCGTCGCGATGCACTCGCGCACGCCCGGCGACCACGCGCTCGCCCGTTTCGTGTGAGCGCGGACGCCCGTCCTCTCTCGCATAATACAGCGAATTGATCGTCCGCACCTGACACGGACTTGGCGTGCTCGGCAGCGTCATATCCGCATAGCATCCCGTCTGCCGAAGCACGGGCAATTCCTCCGCCACGCCGCAACCGCGTCCGTCGGGATGCGAATGATCCAGCGCCCAATTTCCGTGGATGAATCCATACCGCACCGCGCCGTGTGCATCGCGTGAAAGTAGCCCCAACTCCGCAAGCCGGTCGCGCCCTTGGATCAAAGTCGCACGCAGATTTTCCGCCGTATCATTTTCGTGGTGCAGATGAATCTCCGCCTCACCGCCCGTGCCGTGGCAGAGGTCTGCGAGACGACCGCACACTTCCGTGTCCCACTGCTCGATGGGGAAAAAGAACGTATGCCGTGGAGCCACGCCATCGCTGTCGCGAAAAGTGCTGCAAATCTCCCCGTGGCGCACCTGCCAGTGATTCACGCGCTCCAGCGCACGCGGCTTATCCACATCGTGAAACGGCTCGTAGTGATCGCACACCGCGATCAGCACATGCCGCTCCACAGGCAGCGTCGTGCGCTTGCGCAAAATATAGGCGGGCAGCCAGCGATTGAGACCCTTCATCGCGTCTGGAAATACGCGCAGCCGCAGAATCCGTCCACGCTCTTTCTTGCCGCCGCTCACTTTTACACACGGCTAACAATTCACCGCTTTCGCAGACATACTTCGTGAACAATATCCCTCCATATTCATCGCAGTATGAAACTCAAACACCTCCTCGCGTTTATCCTCGCAGCCTTCATCGGCAAAGCATCCGCACAACTCCCAGCGAGCACCTACGTCTCCATCACGCCGCCCACTGGCACCGAGGCGGCGAAAGTGGAAATCCAAAATCCCGGCAACCACACTTGGGTTCTCCAAAGCTCCCCGAACCTCTCCTCGTGGACCGATGTGCAGACGTTCAAAGTCCACAACGGAAGTCTTCGCAGAAACGTCGCCGCGCTCACCGGCGGCACCGGCAGTTACTACCGGATGATTTTCAATCCCAACGGCCAAACCCTCACCAGCACAGTCGCCAGCGGCCTACTGCTCCCGGCGACACTCGCAAATTATTCAAACCCGACGCTGCCTGGGCACTTCCTCCAGCAACCCATCCCTGCGCAAGACAACACTCCGGCAAATAACCCCGTCACCAACGCCGGTGCCACACTCGGACGCGCACTTTTTTACGACAAAAGACTCTCCATCAATCACACCATCTCCTGCGCTTCGTGCCATCGCCCCGCAAACGGCTTCTCCGACCCGCGCAAATTCAGCGTCGGCTTCGAAGGTGGCCTCACCGGGCGCAACTCGATGGGCCTCACAAACGCACGCTGGTATCAGCGTCGCGCATTCTTTTGGGATGAACGCGCAGCGACTCTCGAAGACCAAGTCCTCCGCCCAATCCAGGACGCCACCGAGATGGGAATGACTCTCCCCGCACTCGTCACGCGCCTCGCCGCCGAGCCTTACTACACCAGCCTTTTCACAAACGCCTTCGGCAATGCCACCGTCACCAGCGAGCGCATAGCATTTGCACTCGCGCAGTTCGTCCGCTCAATCATTTCCACCCAATCCAAGTTCGACGCCGGTCGCGCACCCGGCGTCAATTTCACCAACCTCACCGCACAGGAAAACGAAGGCCGCAACATTTTCAACACGGGCAATCTCGGCAACTGCGCGGCCTGCCACGGCTCGGACAATTTTGTCCCCGGCAACGCAATCAACAACAACGGTCTCGAAAACCCCTACGTTGACAAAGGCCGTGGCGAAATCACCGGCCTCGCGCAAGACGAAGGACTGTTCAAAGTTCCATCCCTCCGCAACATCGAGCTGACCGCGCCCTTCATGCACGACGGACGCTTCGCCACGCTCGAACAAGTCGTGGAGTTCTACAACTCCGGCGTCGTCAATCACCCCAACCTTTCCCCGCCACTCCGCAACCCGCCTGGACCCGGTGCCGGACAGCCACGCCGCCTCAACCTCACCACCGCGCAAAAAGCCGCACTTGTCGCCTTCCTAAAAACTCTCACCGACACCACCGTAACGACCGACTCGAAGTTCCAAGACCCTTTCAACTACGGCGATTAAGCCTAACGAGTAATTGGACTCAGCCAAGCGCGGGAGATGTAAAGGAGCGGTGAATTCATTCGCCGACACACAAAACGCGAAGCGCAAATCTCAACGGCGCGGCGCGAGGAAGAGTCGTGCGCTACGCGGTGGCGAAGTTCGGCGAATAAATTCGCCGCTCCTTTACGCTTTCCGCCTTCATTCGCGGCATTCGGAATTAAGCCAAACACCGCACGCTTACAGCGAGCGCACGCGGATTCTTGTGCTGGCGGTTTTCCCCGAAGCGGGATCGCGGGCGGTGATTTGGTGTTCGCCGTCGGCAGCGAGGGCGTAGGTTTTGCCGGCTTGCTCGCGGAATTGAAGCGTAGCGCTTTCCCAGACTGCGCCGGGCGCGGTAGCGACGAGCGGGATGAGGGCGGTGGAGGGCACATCGGGGTCCACGATAAATGTGGAGCCGGGCGCGGGGGAAAGGATTTGGATGCTGCCATCGCTGCGGACGTGGATGCGGTCGCGGAGGTGGTTTTCCGGGCCAGCCGCCCAGCGTGCGTATTCGGCGGGAAGGAGCACGCGGCCTAAATCGTCGTAATCATCCGCCGTGGCGATGCGCGGGAGCATGGCGGAGTCGAAGCGCTCGGCCACAGCACCGGGTGTCGTAGGCGCGACGAGATGGCCGGTGATTGGGTCCACGGTTTTTTCCACGATGCCCGCAGGACGCAGGAACCACGTCGTGCCGAAGCGGCGGTGGAGGTATTTGAAAACGTCGTTCAGCAGCGGCCCTGCGCCGGAGACGCCGGAGACATCGTTCATCGGCGAGTTGTCGAAATTTCCCACCCACACGCCGACGGTAAATTCCGGCGTGTAGCCGACGGCCCAGTTGTCGCGAAAGTCCGTGCTCGTCCCCGTTTTGCACGCGACGGGAAAATCGAAGCGCAACGGCGAAGCTCCGCCAAACTGCGGCTGACGTGCGGCATTATCCGAGAGCATGTCGGCGATGAGCCAGAAATGTTCGGGCTTCACTGGCGGCGCGGGCGGGCGCGGCGTGCTGTGTGCGCTGTGCTCAAGCTGAGGCAGGATGCGGACGGGGGCAAATTCGCCATAGCGCGCGAGCGTGGCGAAGAGGTTTGTGAGTTCGAGCAGGCGCACTTCGGAGTTCCCGATGGTGAGGCCGAGGCCGTATTCCGTGGGGTCGCTTCGCAGCGTGGTGATGCCCCATGATTGCAGCCTGCGCTGAAGCGGCAGAGGCCCGCCAAGGCTTTGCAGGAGCCGCACGGCGGGGATATTGAGCGAACAGGCAAGCGCCTCGCGGAAGCGCACAGGACCTTGGCAGTGGCGGGAATAATTCGTCGGTTTGTAAGGCCCGCTGCTGGTGCTGAACTCGGCAGGGATGTCGGCCAGCACCGTCGCCGGAGTGTCGCCGCGCTCCAGCGCAAGGAGGTAGGTAATTGGCTTGAGCGTGGAGCCTGCGGAGCGCGGGACCGTCGCGCCATTCACCTCGCCCGTGCCGGGTGCAAAAAAGTCGCCAGAGCCGACAAGGCCAAGCACTTCGCGAGTGCGATTATCGAGCACCACGACTGCGCCTTCGCTCACATTATGATCACGCAATTTCGCAAGTCGCTCGATGAGCGATTGCTCAATGAAGTGGTTCAAATCCAAGTCCAGCGTGGTTTTCACCTGCCCACTTATGCGCGGTCGCGTGTCGCCGTCCGTACTTTTCTCGGAAAGGTCGGCGACGTTTTGCAGGACGAGATTGACGAAGTGCGGCGCGAGGAATGTGCGCTGCGGCGTGCGGTAATTCAGCGGCTCCTCCAGCGCGTGCTGCTGCTGCTCGGCGGTGAGCCAACCGGCTTCCAGCATCCGCCGCAGCACCGTGGTCTGGCGGCGTTTCGCGCCTGCGGGATTGCTGTGCGGGTTGAGCCGCGAGGGATTCAGCGGAAGCCCGGCGAGTAGCGCGGATTCTGCGATGCTAAGGTCTGCGGGCGGTTTGCCAAAGTAGTAGGACGCGGCGGATGCGATGCCGAAATTCAGGTTTCCGAAATCTAGCCGGTTCACATACGCGGCGAGGATTTCCTCCTTGCTCCAAAGCTGCTCCAACCGCAGCGCCGTTGCCATTTCAATGCACTTCGTCCGCAGCGTGCGCGGGCGTGGGACGGCGATCTTGATGAGCTGTTGCGAAATCGTGGATGCGCCCGATGTGAAGCGCTGTTCTCTGAAGCCATCCACAAACGAGCGCGCCGTGGCCAGCCAATCCACGCCGTCGTGTTTTTCAAATCGCTTATCCTCCGCCGCAAACATCGCCTGCTGGAAAATCACCGGCACTTGCGAGAGCGGAATCTCTTTTTGAAAACGCTCGCCCACCCGCGTCTCACGCAGCGACTGGCCGTTGCGGTCCGTGAGTTCGAGCGACTCCGGCGGCTTGCGCAGCAGCGCTTCCGGCACGGGCACAAAGCGGATGCAAATCCACGCCAGCGCAAAGAGCGCGAGCAGCGTGAACACCGCCCGCTTTAGCCAGCGGCGGAGTTTGCGGGGCGCGTTCTTTTTCGATGCGTGTTGCATGGATTTGAAACGCTGGTGCTGAAAAATACTTTCAGCGCACCCGCGAAATCATAGCGGCTTGATGTCCACGCTCAGGCCAAAGAGCCGCCAGCGACCGCCCTCGAAGTAGTATTCGAGCTTGAATAGGACGCGGGCTTTCGTGAGCACAAATTCTCCACTGGTGAGCAGCACTCCGTCGGAATTGATGCGCGGCGGCTCGTTGAATTTCATCTCGCTTTTCGTGATGATCGAAATGTCCACGCCGCTATCCATGAAGGGCTTGAACGCAGTCTCCAGCATAGGGATGGTGATGCGATTGGCGGAGTTGGTGAAATCCTCATCAATCTCCTTTTTCGTCATTCCCCGGAACTTCCAACGCTCGGAGATCGTCTTGAAAAATTCATCGAAGCGCTTCGCTTTGATCGCCTCGTTAAAATCCAGCAGCGTCTTCTCCACCATGTCTCGCGTAAGTCGCTCCGTGGGCGGCTCCATGCTCACCGGCTCGGTGAAGGCGCGGCTTGCAGTCTCCGCAGTGTCGTAGCTGCGCGGGCGGACGGCGAAAATGTCCTGCGGCGGCTTCGTGTCCACGCGCATGATTTCGTGGAGCCGCCACGTTTTGCCGTCGCGGTGCATCGTGATGATGAGTGTGACTTTCTCACCCGAAGGCAGCACGAGATCGCACCAGCGCTGCGCGATGTCGCCCTTCACCACAGGCTCCTGCCACACGAGTTCCTTCGCGTTCTCCAGCATCATATCGCGCACACGCGCCTCGAAATACTTCGCGCTTTTCTCCACCTGAAAAGCCACCGTAGTGCTGGCGTAAATCTCCGCATATTTCCTCGCTGCGCACTGCTCGAAGAAACGCTCCGAAACCTGCGCAGGCGTCAAAGGCGGCGCACCGCAGCCTGCGAGGAAAATTACGGCAATGAGGACGAAAAAACGTGCGAAGCGCATGGTGTTTAGCGGCTCCAATCGAGCATCCGGCGGATGGGCACTTCGGCGCGCGCACGCACGGTTTCAGGGATGGTGATTTCCGGCTCCAGCTTGTCGAGGCAGGCGTGCAGCTTTTCCAGCGTGTTCATTTTCATGTAGCGGCAATCGGCGCACGCGCAGTGGTCCGTCGGCCCGGCGATGAACTCCTTGTCCGGCACCTCGCGGCGCAGGCGGTGGAGCATCCCGCTTTCCGTCACGATGACAAACGCCTTTGCCGGATGGCTCTTGCAATACGTCACCATTTTCTCCGTCGAGCACACCTCATCGGCGAGCAAGCGCACGGCCTTCGTGCATTCCGGGTGAGCCACGACCGGTGCGCCGGGCCACTCGAATTTCGCCCGCTCGATGGCCTTCTGCGTGAACTCGACGTGGACGTAACAATTCCCCTTCCACAGCTCCATTTTCCGCCCTGTCTGGTCCATCACCCACTGGCCGAGATTTTCATCTGGGCAAAAAAGAATGTTCCGGTCCTGCGGGATGCGCTCCACGATCTTCACGGCGTTTCCGCTCGTGCAAATCACATCGCTCAACGCCTTCACGCCCGCCGAGCAATTGATGTAGGACGCGACGTAATAATTCTTCTCCGCATTCGCCTTTAGAAACGCCTCCAGCTTCTCCGCCGGGCACGAATCACTCAGCGAGCAACCCGCATTCTCATCCGGCATCACCACTCGCTTCGAGGGGTTCACGATCTTCGCCGTCTCCGCCATAAAATGCACGCCGCAGAACACGATCACATCCGCCTCCGTCTCCGCCGCCTTGTAACTCAGCCCCAACGAATCCCCGACAAAATCGGCGACTTCCTGAATCTCCTTAATTTGATAGTTGTGCGCCAAAATTACGGCGTTGCGCTGCTTCTTCAGCGATTGGATTTCAGAAATAAGATCGAGACCGGAGACAGGCATAACAAGACGCAATAAAGCCACCACGCCGCGAGAGGTCAACAGGACGGCATCACTTTCCGTGAACACGCCGCCATGCAGCAAAGGTGTTCAGGTGGACGCGGACGACTTTTGTGATGTCCTGCGTGTAGCCTCCGGCGAGCACCCATGCGATGGGGATGGACTCGCTTTTTGCAAAACGGAATACGGCTTCATCGCGAGCGAGCAAGTCGTCGTGGTCGAGCGCGAGTGGCGAGTAGGGGTCTTCAAAATAAGGATCGGCTCCGGCTTGATAGAGCAGGATTTCCGGCTTCCAGCGGGCGATGAGCGGCAGGGCATTTTCCATCACGGAGAGCATCGTGGCGCGGTCGCAGCCTGCGGGCAGCGCGAAGGAATGGTGGTTTTCTCCGTCCTCATGCTGGCGCTTGGTGATGTCGCGATACGGGATGTTTGCGCGGTAGTCGTTGCCGTAAATGGAGACTTGCATCATGTGCGGGCGCGTGGCGGCGAGCTGCGCGGTGCCGTTGCCGTAGTGGAGGTCCATATCGAGCACGGCGATGCGGCTGGCGTCCCCGGCGGCGAGCAGCGCATCGGCGGTGATCCCGAGTCCATTAAAAGTGCAGAATCCCTCGCCGTGGTCCGCGCACGCATGATGAAATCCGCTCACGAGCGCGGCGGAGACGCCTTCCTGCAAAGCCCGCCGCGCCGCCACAAGACAGCCGCCGCTGGTGAGGCACACGCTGGGGAAAAGCTCCGGCGACCACGGGAATTTCTGCGATTCCGCAAGCGCACGCGGCTCGCCTGTGCGGATGGCGTGAATGTATTCCGCCGTGTGGACGCGCTGGATTTCTGCGAGCGAAACGGGCTGCGGCTCGACGAGGCAGATGTCCCCTGCTCCGCGCAAAGCATCGGCGACGAGCGCGAATTTCCGAATCGGCATAACGTGCTCGCCAATCGGCGCAGCGTATCGCGGGTGGTAGAAGGTCGTGAGCATCGCGCGGCAGCATGGCAACCACGCGGCGGGATTGCAATTTCCTGCGATGCGGTGCTTGGATGAGCGCATGACCACAAACGAAGACCTCGCAAAACTCCGCAGGGAATACGGGCAGCGCGGACTGCTGGAACACGAGCTGGCGGCGGACCCGCTGCGGCAGTTTCACCAGTGGCTGCACGAGGCGGTGGAGCACGGCTTGATCGAGCCAAACGCTATGACGCTCGCGACTGTGGACGCCTCCGGCCAGCCGTGGAGCCGCACGGTTTTATTGAAGACGTGCGACGAGCGTGGATTCGTATTTTTTACCAACTACGAGAGCAACAAAGGCACCGAACTCGCGGGCGAGCCGCGCTGTGCGATTACCTTTTTGTGGGCGGCGCAGGAACGGCAGGTGAACATCGTCGGCGTCGCGGAGAAAGTGCCACGCGAGGAGACGGAGGCGTATTACAAAGTGCGGCCCGTGAGTGCGCGAATCGGTGCTTGGGCGAGCAGGCAAAGCAGCGTGCTCGCGGGCCGCGAGGAGCTGGAGCAGTCCTTCGAGAAGGCGAAAGCGGAGCACGGAGAAAATCCACCGGTGCCGCCACATTGGGGCGGCTACGTGGTGCGCCCCGCGGTCATCGAATTTTGGCAAGGTCGCCGCAGCCGCTTGCACGATAGGCTGCGCTACACGCGAGCTGGCGAGAGCTGGGAAATCGCTCGTCTTTCGCCCTGAGAGGCTGTGAAAAAAGTCGACTAGCGCGATGGGAGCGGGGATTTGCCTTTGGCGGTCTTACGGCTCCTAATCCCCGAATCCTAAAGTGCGAAGCACCCAATAAAAAAACGCACCCCTTTCGAGAGCCGCGTGCTACTGATTGGGTACTTCGCACAGTTAAAGTCGGGGATTAGGAAATCCCCGCTCCGGTTTGGCTCGCGGCGCATTTTTTCACAGCCTCTTAGTGGGATCTCCTCAATTACACGGAACAACTGAGAAATTAAATTCTATGATCGAATTATACAAACAAGTCAAAAAATGTATGAATGATGGAAATGACTGCGACGAGGATTCGCCTAAATGTAAAAAACCAAAAATGACATTCCGCATAACAGGAGTTAATGGACTTCCTAGAATAGACTTACGTAAAACAAGTGGCAGTTTTCCAAACTACTATTATGAACCAGAATCTTTTTACAGAGTCGGTAAGTAATCTATATTATTTTTATGATCCGCTACGTTTTTTTATTATTTACGCTTACATTATTGATTGGGTGTTCTTCTCGGGAATTTGTTATTACTTCAAGGAATTGCCTGTATTCTGGACAGATTATAGGCATGAATCATCGTATCAAAAAAAATGAAAAGATTGAGCTGTCTGCCCCACTAGAAGTTGCTGTTTATGAGATGCTGGGCGAACAAGAAAATAAAGTTTGGGAGAGTTTTACGGGATTTCCATTTGACGGCAAGCGTACAGTTCATATCCGTTTAATAAATTATAAATCAATTGAATTACAATATCGTGATGCAAACGGTACTATTACGGAAATTCACAAAATGAGGCAACCATAGCCGACAGCGTTCCAAGAACTCCAACCGCCTACAGCGAAATCGAGAGCAGCACGAAGCATCTTCGGAGTGAGCCTTACACGAAGCAGGTGCCATCCCTTCTATGCATTCTGGACGAGTCAACGCACGGGCCACCCACATCCAGCATTGACTCGCTCGCTACCGCTTCGTCTCGCCCTGCGGGTTTCGCTGCGCTCAATCACCCTCGCAGCTTCCGCCGCTTGCCGAGGGTGTCCCGATCAACTGAAGCGTTCCCGAATGAGGATGTGGGGGCAAACTCGCGAGATACAGGCTCGCCGACTATCGGACGTCTCCATTGGACAGATAAGACCCGCGACTTGCACGGGATATGTCACGCAGGGCAATAGCGATGAAAATGCTGACAACCAAGGATAAGCTCGGTTGATTGCGACCGTAATTTTGATAGCTCGGAAAACGAAAAACCCCGACAGCGATGCTGTGCGGAGTTTGGGGGGATTCGTGGTTATTTGAGCGGCTTCGCGGCCTGCTCAATGGCTTGGTTGTTCGCTTTTACAAACAATCTGCGGAGCCATCCGAGGAAACGGGGTCAGGCGAGAATAAAGAAATGAATTGCCTCATAATCTAGCTGCTATTTGCGCACGACGACGATGGAATACAGGGAGCGCGGCGAGGTGGAGCGGATTCATATCAGTGAGTGGTTAAGCAATCGCGTGGCAGTTTCATAGCACTTGTCACACAATTTGAAGGCAGAGGATTTTTCAAAAGGCCAGATGACATTTGATGATGGGATTTCGGAGATCACTCATTATCCTAAATCCGATGAACAAAATCATTCTCATCCTCACTTGTGCTCTCTGGTGTTTGGCTCCGATTTCTGCACTGGCCGACGCGCTGCCTGACGGCAATGCGGTCATCCGTGCAGCGGCGGGTTCTTCGGAGATCGTCATCCGCACGACGCAACGACTGGCGGGTGCGATCCATTCAATCACTTGGAATGGCCGGGAATTCATCGACTCAACCGATCACGGACGGCAGCTTCAATCCGCCTCAAACTTGGACGCCGGTTCGTCGCTAACGAATGAGACTTTCAATCCCACGGAAGCGGGTTCGGAGTCGGACGGCGCGGGAGAAAAATCCTCCAGTCGTCTGCTGCATTTACGGGTCCAGCCGAATATGCTTCAAACCGTGAACCAGATGGCGTTCTGGTTGGCTCCGGGCCAGAAGTCGGGGGCGTGGCCATATCCCGCGAAAAACCAGACGATTCTGTCTGATCACCTGCTTACGAAACGGGTGCGCATCGGATACAAGAATCTGCCCCATGTCATCGCTTATGACGCGACCTTTAGTCTGCCGGTGGGTGAGCGGCACAATGACGCGACCTTTGAAGCGCTCACCGCTTACATGCCGGCGGAGTTTGAGAAATTCCTGCAATTCAATCCACAAAGCGGCGAACTGGAACCGTTGTCCGATGGACCGGGGGAACAGCCCAGGCCTGTCGTGCTCGCGGTTGACGGAGGCACTCATGCGATGGGCATCTACGCGCCGCCGCAACCCGCGCGCAATACCACCGGCCCAGGTTTCGGTCGCTGGCGTTTCCAGGCGGAGAAAGTGGTGAAATGGAACTGCGTGTTCCGGGTTCACAACGCGGAGGGCATTCCTGCGGGAGAATATGCTTACCGCATGTTTGTGATTATTGGTGACCTCAACACGGTGCGCGATTCGTTGCGGGCGTTGCATCGTGAGTTCGCGGCCAAATAACACGATTTATATACTCGGTTGGCGATAAGAGTCCTGAGATTAGTGTTTGCTTCGCTGGGCACAGTGCAGCTCCCGAGTAGAGAGCGGACCAAATTCGGAGTCGTCCAGTATTTTTGGAGCACTTCGTCGATAGCTGTGCGCATCTGCTCAAGGTCTGGCCATACGCGGCTGCAGATACGGTCTTTGATTACCGTGGTGGAAAATTCTCTGAAAACATATTGCCAAAGTAGATTCGCTCCCTATTGTCCACCGCCCCATGCCTAGAAGCATAGCACGTCGTAAGACAAAAAAATCCGTAGCGCGGCGGTTCAAAGTAACCGCCACGGGCAAGATCCTTCGCCGCAAGCCAGGTCTGCGTCACCTCGCATTGAGCAAAAGCTCGAAGCGTAAACGCAAACTGGGCAAGGTTGGCCAGGTCCACAAGACCATGGTCGATCGCATCAAGGACTGCCTGCCTTTCGCGTAAAGCGAAAGAGCGCCTAGGACCGGGGACCTGCCCTTCGATGAAGAAGGGCTAATCGGCAGACGAGGTCACCCGCTCCACTCACTGAATAAACAGCCTGCCGAGAGAAACCAAAAAACATAATACACAATGCCACGAGCTACTAACGCTCCCGCTTCACGCGAGCGCCGCAAACGTATGGTTGATAAAGCCAGAGGTTTTCGCGGACGCCGCAGCAAACTCTTCCGCTACGCGAAGAACGCCATCATGAAAGCCCAGTATTGGGCCTATCGCGACCGCAAAACGCGCAAGCGCATGTTTGGAAAACTATGGAACCAGCGCATCAACGCCGCTGCCCGCGCCAATGGTCTAAACTACAGTCGTTTCATGGAGGGCCTAAAAGCCGCCGGGATCGCGCTCGACCGCAAAGTGCTTGCAGACCTCGCCATTCATGACGAGGCCGCGTTCAAATCGCTGGTCGCAAAAGCATCCGAAGCCCTCAAAGGCAAAGCGGGTGTCACGCTGACCAAAGCCGCGTAAGCGATAACCAAAACTTCAACCCAATAAACCCCGGTCTTCTGCAAAGGAGACCGGGGTTTTCTTTTGGCTGCGTCGCAGCTACGACGATTCACGCAGCGTGCGCAGGCTCAGGGCATCGTTCCGCTTTGCGAGGCGCACGCCGTTTTCATCCGTCACGAGCGGGCAGTGGTAAAAGGTTGGGAGCGGATAGCCGAGTGCCTCGAAGATGAGGATTTGCCGGAAGGTGCTCGCTATCAAATCCGCGCCGCGCACGACTTCCGTGATCCCCATCAGCGCATCGTCCACCACACACGCGAGCTGGTAGCTGGGGAAATCATCTTTCCGCCAGACGAGGATGTCGCCGAAGTCGCGGCCAGCCATCGCTGACTGCGAACCAAAGTGTCGGTCGTTAAATGAAACCTCGCGTTCATTCGGCACGCGAAAACGCCAGTTCACGCCCGCCCGCTCCGCATCTGCGCTGCAAGTCCGGCAAGTGCCCGGATACGGCGGCTCCTCGTCGCCCTCGTGCGGCGCGGAAAGCGCGGCGGCGATTTCCTTTCGCGAGCACTTGCACGGAAATAGCCAGCCGCCCTCGCGCAGTTTTTCAAACGCAGCGATGTAAAGCGGCAGCCGCTCGCTCTGCGAATACGGCCCTTCGTCCCAGCGAAGCCCGAACCACCGCAAATCCTCCATCGCCGCCTGCGCAAACTCCGGCTTGCAGCGCGGGCCGTCGAGGTCGTCGTTGCGGTAAATCAGCACGCCATTTTCCGCGCGGCAGCGGTCGTGCGCTGTGGCGAAAGTCCGCGCATGGCCGAGATGCAAAAGGCCAGTGGGCGACGGTGCGATGCGACCGCGATACATGGCTCACTCCGGCATTTCCACCGAAGCCACCGCCATCGCCGCGATGCCTTCTTTTCGACCGAGAAAGCCCATCTTCTCATTCGTCGTCGCCTTGATTCCCACGCGACGCTCCGGCAGGCCGAGCACCGTGGCGAGGTTCGCTTTCATCGCCGCGAGATGCGGTGCGATTTTCGGAGCTTCCGCGATGAGCGAGCAATCAACATTCACCAGCCGCCCGCCCTGCGCCTTCACCAGCTCCACGGAGCGGCGGACGATCTCCAGCGAGTTCATCCCCTTGCAAGCCGGGTCCGTGTTTGGAAAATGATGCCCGATGTCGGCCTCGCCAATCGCTCCGAGAATCGCATCCGCAATCGCATGGCAAAGCACATCTGCATCGCTGTGCCCATCCAGCCCCAGCGGATATGCGATTTCCACACCACCGAGCACACACTTCCGCCCTTCCGCAAAGCGGTGAACATCATAGCCGATTCCAACGAGATTCATAAATCGCCTGCTCTAATGCCCAGCCACACCTCGCGTGTAAAACTCGTTTTTACAAATGACCAGCCAGTGCGTCGGGTTTGGACAAAGCCGGGCGGCTTGACAGCCACAGGATTAGGGGTTCATTCTCCAAAACATTGAATATCCATTCTCGCAACGGCAAGCCTTCGGCCTGCCACTGTTCTGAGCGCGTTTCCTCCCTTCCATCGCAATTTGCATTCGTCCTCCCGACGCCGTTCGCGTTTCTCGCGGGTAACAACTGAGAACGCCGGGCCTGCCGTTTCCGGCGGTCCATTCATTGAAAAATTATGGGTCCATCCCTTGAAGTAAATCGCCCCCGTAACGTTGATTGGAAACGGGCAGCGGCGCTGCTCTACGGCGACTGGGGCACGTCGAAAGCCTACGTCATCGGCTACGCATTCCTCGCGCTCGCCTTTGCCTCGCAAAAAACGATCATCGCCGTGTCGCTCCTCACCGGTCTGGTGGGGCTGAACTACGCGATCATCTGCCGCTATTTCCCGGATGGGGGCGGCGTCTATTCCGCAGCGCGCAGCCAAGGAAAAGCGCTCGCTGTGCTTGGCGCATTGTTGCTGGTGGCAGACCTCACCGTCACCGCCGCACTCAGTGGATACGAGGCGATAAAATATCTCTCGCCCAATATGCCGGATGCCGCCGTGCCAGCCATCACGATGGTCGTCATACTAGTTTTTGGCGCACTCAATTCCTTTGGCCCGCGTCACAGCGGCGGGCTTGCCGTCGGGCTTGCGGTGCCGATGGTTGTGCTGGTCGTTTTCCTCATCGCCATCAGCCTGCCGCATCTTACCACGAATCTGCCCGCACCACCGCCGGGGCATACGATTGGAAAAGCGTGGCACGCCTTCGTAGCCGCAATTCTAGCACTCAGCGGTGTGGAGGCAATTGCCAGCCTCACGGGCGTAATGAAGCTCGATAAAGGCTCCACTTCCGAAAACCCGCGCGTGGGTCGCGAAGCTGCAAAAGCCATCCTGCCGGTATCGCTGGAGGTCGTCGGCGGGACCATCCTGCTCGGCTGGGCGGCCATGTCGCTCTCGCAATGGGAACGCTCAATCTTCGAGCCGCAATACTCCATGTTCGAGCGGCTGCAAAACGACTACTCGCACCTTCTCCGCGTCATCGGCGAGGAATACGGCGCGAAAATGTGGGGGCACGATGCGGGTGTGGCGATTGGTATTGCCGTCGGTATCATCGTCGCGCTGCTGCTGCTCAGTGCCGTAAATACAGCCATCGCTGCGCTCATCGGCACACTCTACACACTGGCACGCGACGGAGAGATGCCGCGCAGCTTTCTGAACCTCAATCGCGCCGGTGTGCCCAAGATGCCGCTCATCGCCTCCACTCTGCTCCCCATCGCAGTCGTCGGCCTCACCTATTTCGACTCAAAAAACGCGCTC
Source organism: Verrucomicrobiaceae bacterium (assembly GCA_031372675.1). Lineage (GTDB taxonomy): Bacteria > Verrucomicrobiota > Verrucomicrobiia > Chthoniobacterales > Chthoniobacteraceae > SXWH01. Next base: position 7,407 of record JANMLS010000423.1, on the reverse strand, counting down.
TCCATCCTCGGCGACCTTTACGCAATCGGCGTCGTCGGAGCCATCACCGTCAATCTTGGCTGCTGCACCTTTAATAAAAAACTCGACCTGAAAAAATGGGAGCGCGGCCTGTTCGCAGTCACATTTGCTATCCTGTTCTGCGTCGAAGTTACGCTCGCATACGACAAGCATCTCGCGCTTTTCTTCGTCGTCATCGTGCTTGGCGTGGGCTTCTGGCTGCGTGCGCTTTCGCATAAAGCAAGCGGCCTTGCCACGCTCACCATCGCCAGAGAAGTCGCCGAACTCGTCACCCCCGAAGCCATTGAGCGCCTCCGCCCGCAGCTCGTCGAGGGCCAGAAAATCCTCGTCGCAGCGCGTGGCCCGACGCCTGTGCTCCGCTTTGCGCTCGATGAAGCGAAACTGCGCAACGCCACACTCTGCGTTCTCTACGTGAAAGAAATCGCCGTCTTCCTAGGAGCCGCGCAGACGAGCGGAGTCCGCAAGCAAAACCGCTGGCAAGACGACCCGCAGGCCGCGTTGGTCATGTCGCTCGCGATGAAACTCGGCGAGGAAATGGGCGTCGCCGTCCAGCCCATCTATGCCGTCAGCATAGACCCTGCGGCCACCATCCTCGATCTCGCTGCCACGCTTGGCGCAGATTACCTCATGCTCGGCTCGCCGCATCGCTCGGCAATGGCACGGCTGCTCAAAGGCAACGTCGTCGAGCGAGTCGCATCGCATCTGCCGGATAACATCCAGCTCATCATCCACAGCTAGGAAATCGCCGCCTTCGCGCCATAGCTCGATTCACAATAGTCGTCTGAAAATTCCGCGTTTGCCATGCAAGTGACAGGCGGCTACCTCGTCCGCTCTCCAAAAAATTATTTCTCATCTATGTCCGTTCTTATCGTTGGCTCCATCGCACTCGACACCGTCAAAACTCCATTTGAAGAGCACGCCGATTTGCTCGGCGGCTCGGCAAGTTACTGCGCAGTCGCGGCGTCTTTTTTCTCGCCGGTAAATCTCGTCGGCGTCGTCGGGAAGGACTTCCCGCAGGACCACATCGAGTTTTTCAAAAAGCGCGGCATTGACCTCGCGGGCCTGCAAATCGCCGACGGGCAGACCTTCCGCTGGTCCGGCGAATACATGCTCGATATGAACGTGCGCGAGACGCGCAGCATCGCGCTGAATGTCTTCGAGCACTTCAATCCCGTGCTCGCAGCGGGCTATCCAGAAACGCCGTTTGTGCTCCTCGGAAACATCGGGCCGGATTTGCAGAACCATGTGCTCGATCAGGTGAAAAATCCGAAGTTCATCATCGCCGACACGATGGACCTTTGGATCAACATCGCGAAGGACGAGCTGGTGCGCCTTCTCAAGCGCGTGGACATGCTCATCCTCAACGACGGCGAGGCCCGCCAGCTCACGCAGCAAACCTCGCTCATCAAGGCTGGCGCGATGATTCAGGCGATGGGACCGCGTTTTGTGGCGATCAAAAAAGGCGAGCACGGCTGCCTTCTATTTGGTGAAGACGGCGACTTTTTCTCCTGCGGTGCATACCCGCTGGAAGATGTGCATGACCCCACCGGCGCGGGCGACACTTTTGCTGGCGGGCTTGCGGGCTACCTCGCAAAAACTGTGACGGGCAAAGTGACTTTTGCAGATCTTCGCAAAGCCGTGGTGAATGGCTCCGTCCTTGCGTCCTACAATGTGGAGCAGTTCAGCCTGGAGCGGATGCGCTCGCTCACGCAGCGCGACCTCGACGACCGCTACGACAGCTTCCGGCTCTACAGCCATTTTGAAGTCATCGAGTAGTGGAACTCGCGCTCGCCCGCTGCAAACGCGCCGCATTCCCGCGTGAACTCGCGCCCGACGCATCGCTCCCGCACTGGCGCGATGCGGAGGTGCTGGAGATGCGCGAGGCGGTTCGCGGAGGCCCGCCAAATCAAGCCACGCGCATTCGGATGGCCTGGAGCGCGGATGAATGGCGCATCCTTTTTGAGTGCGACGATGCGCTGCCGTGGGCCACGCTCACTGAGCGCGACGCGCCGCTTTTTAGCGAAGAAACCGTGGAGGTTTTTTTCGATCCGATTGGTGATTTGGAGAGCTACTACGAAGTCGAAACCAACCCGCTCGGCGCGGTGCTCGACATCGTCTTCCGCCGCAGCCGCAGTGGATACAAAGGCGACTGGTCCTGGAATTGCGATGCGCTGCGAGTGGCTGCGGCGATCATCCCCGGCGGATGGGCTGCGGAAATCGCGATCCCCTTCGCAAGTGTAGCCGCCGTGCCGCTACCCGGCGCACGCTGGCGTGCAAATTTCTGCCGCATCGACCGCCCCTCCCGCGATGGAAGCATCCCGCGTGAACTCAGCGCATGGTCGCCGCCCTTGCGCGAAAGTTTCCACACACAAGAGCGGTTTGGGATCGTGGAGTTTATTTCCTGATCGAGCGTTCCCTCTTAACTCGCCTTTTTCGATTTCGGCTTGGATTTCGGTTTTGGTCGGGTTTTGCCGCGCTTGACTCGTGGAGGCCGCGCTTCTCCCAAAGCGAGGGCCATGAATGCCGACTGGGAATCCACTTTCGGCTCGCTGGCACCGCGAACGATGGGCGTGTAACTGCCGTCATTTTCCAGCTTCCACGCCTTTGTATTGTCTGCGAGCTGCTGCTCAAGAATGGCGCGGATTCGCTCGCGCAGCGCGGGTTCCATGACAGGAAAAACAAATTCCACCCGGCGGAAAAAATTGCGCGACATCCAGTCCGCGCTGCCGATGAAAACCTCCGGCTTTCCGCCATTCTCAAACTGAAATACCCGCGAGTGCTCCAGAAAACGCCCGACGATGCTGCGCACGGAAATCGTCTCGCTAATCCCCGGAATGCCGGGGCGCAGACAACATGAGCCGCGCACGATGAGGTCAATTTTCACTCCCGCTTGCGAAGCGCGATACAGTGCGCGGATGGTCTCTGGGTCGGTGAGCGAGTTCATTTTTGCCACGATTCGCGCTGGGCGTTTTTTTTGTGCGTGCTCGGCTTCGCGCTGGATGAGCGCGATCATTCGCTGCTGCAACTGCCAAGGCGCGACGAGCAGTTTGCGCGGCGTTTGGAATTTCGCGATGCCGGTGAGCAGGTTGAAAAGATTCGTCGCATCCTCCGCGAAGTCGGTGTCTGCGGTGAAAAGGCTGAGGTCGGTGTAAACGCGGGCGGTCGTCGGGTTGTAGTTGCCCGTGGCGAGGTGCAGATAGCGGCGGATGCGGTCTTCATCCTTGCGGACGACGAGCGTGACTTTGCCGTGGATTTTTTTCCCCACGAGTCCGTACACAACGTGGACGCTGGCCTGCTCCAGCCGCTTTGCCCACTCGATGTTGTTCGCTTCGTCGAAGCGCGCTTTTAGCTCGGTGACGGCGGTGACTTGCTTGCCGTTTTCCGCCGCAAGCATCAGTGCGCCGATGATTCGCGGATCGCCACCTGTGCGATAGAGCGTCTGTTTAATCGCAAGCACATTGGGGTCACGCGCCGCTTGTTCGAGGAAATCAACGACGGTGTTGAAGCTCTCGTACGGGTGGTGAATGAGCACATCTTTGCGCCGGATGGTCGCGAAGAGCGAAGTGCGCTCCCGCACGCTCGATGCAATCGGCGCGAGAAAAGGCGGGTCGCGCAATTCGGGCGAATGATCGCCTTCATAAATCGCCATCAACCGCGTGGGATTGATCGGGCCGTCGATGATGAAAAGATCGTCTTCCGTGAGTCCGAGATTTTCGAGGAGTTGCTGCCAGATTGCCGAAGGGCAGTCCGCATCCACCTCCAGCCGCACCGCCTCGCCACGGCGACGATTGCGCAGCTCTTCCTCGACGGCGTGCAGCAGGTTGTCCGCGTCGTCCTCGGCGACGTAAAGTTCGCTGTTCCGAGTGACGCGGAATTTCCAGTGCCCGACGATGGTCGTGCCGGGGAAAATATCGCTCAAGTAGTGCCCGATAATTTGTCCGAGAAAGATAAAATCCAGCGCGTCATTTTCACGCGGCATTCGCACCAGCCGGGGCAGCACACGCGGCACCTGCACGACTGCAAGCCGCGAGCGCGGGCCGCCTTCATCCTCGATGGTGAGCGAGACTACAAAGTTCAGCGTTTTGTTTGCGATGTGCGGGAATGGATGCGCCGGGTCCACGGCCAACGGCGTGAGCACCGGGCGCACTTGCGTCTCGTAGTATTTGCGAAGATACGCGCGGTCCGCCTCGTCGAGTGTCGGGTATTCGAGAAAGCGGATGCCGCCTTTTTCCAAGGCTGGCTGTAGCTCGCCGCGCCAGAGCCGGTATTGATCCTCGACCATGCAGCGCACGCGTTTGGTGATGATGCGCGCAGTCTCTGTGGCCGTGCGACCGTCAATGCTGCGCTCCACGATTTCGCTCTCCATCTGCTGCTTGATGCCCGCGACGCGGACTTCAAAAAACTCGTCGAGATTCGAGCTGACGATGCAAAAAAACTTCACACGCTCCAACAGCGGATTAGCGGGATTGATGGCTTCCTCCAGCACGCGCTGGTTGAATTCGAGCCAGCTCCGCTCGCGGCTCAGGAAATGTTCGTTGGTAAAATTGCTCATCCAGCGGAAAGTGTTAGCCAGTCTTTTTCAAATGGGCCAGACGGTCTTTATTAACAATTGTGTGACAGTCTCGCGCTCAATCAAAACTGGCACGATGGTTTTGGCCGGTGCAATTCCCAGCTTCGGGGGAAATGCGGGTTGAAAATGCTGGCTTTGAGAGTAGCTAAACATCGTCGTTCTCAATGAGCTGTTTCTTCCGCAAAACCAACCTGCCTTTCGTCGCGCTCGGTGCGTGGTTGCTTTGCGCGGCTCCGGTCTTTGCGGGTTACAAAGATGACATCGGCTGGACGAAACTTGCGGCGGAACTCGGCGGTGCGCTGCCCGACGGTGCGGGCGTAGGCGTGTCGCAGATCGAGGCGCAGGAGAGCGCAGGGAACTTCGGACCAAATACGGCAAACAGCCAATTTTCGGGAAAGACGTTCACCAATAAATCCGGCGCTGCGGGCAACTCAGGACACGCGACAACGGTGGGCGGATTTTTTTACGGAAAAACCAACAGCGTCGCGCCGATGGTGGCGGAGATTGATATTTACGAAGCGGGGAATTGGATTGGGAGCGGCTTCCTCCGTCTTGGGTCTGTGCTCGGCCCGCGTGCGGAAATTCGTGCTGTGCAGAATCACAGTTGGATCGGGTCTTTGGATTCCGGCGGGGCGAATGACATTCAGGTTTTGCGCCGCTTTGATGCTGCGATTGAGCAATCGCAATTTCTTGGCGTGGTCGGTTTGAACAACAACAACGCCGGAAATCTCCCCGCGCTGCTCGCTGGCAATTACAACGGCATTTCCGTGGGCCTCACCAACGGCGCACACAGCCACGGCACAAACACCGCCGACGGCGCGGGCCGCACAAAACCGGAGCTGGTCGCGCCGGAATCGTTCACGAGTTTTTCCACCCCGATGGTTTCCGCGACGGCTGCGATGCTTTGGCAAAATGCGTCGGCGAATGGGCGAAAAGTGGTCGCCATGAAATCCATCCTTCTCGCTGGCGCGACGAAGACGCAATTCCCCGGATGGAGCCGCACGACGACGCGCCCGATTGATGCGATTTTCGGCGCGGGCCAACTGAACGCATACCGCAGCTACCACATCATGAATGCGGGAGAGCAGGAGGCTGGCGATTTAGTCTCCGTGGGCGTTCGCGGGTGGAACTTGAATACGACCGCGCTCACGCCGCGCATGTATTTTTTCGACATCCCGGCGGGCAACACGGCGTCGGATTTTTCCGCGCTGATTACTTGGAACCGAAGCATCGGCAGCACTTGGCCAAGCGCCACATCCACGCTCGCAAATCTCACGCTCAAGCTCTACGCCGCCACCGGCTTTACGCCCGGCGCGATGGTGGATTCCAGCGAGAGCGCGGTGGACAACATCGAGCACATCTACCGCCCATCGCTCGCGCCAGGGAGATACGCGCTGGAGGTCACGAGCGACACGCTGAATGTCGAGTACGGCATCGCGTGGTACTCGCAGCCGACCATCACCATCGCAGCCACCGACGCGACCGCAACCGAGCTGGGAAACAGCACAGGCGCTTTCACTCTCACGCGCTCTGGTAGCACGGACAGCACGCTCGCTGTGGCATACACGATTTCTGGAAGCGCGGCGAACGGCGTGGACTTCCAGACGCTCGCCGGTGTTGCGAATTTTGCCATCGGCGCATCCACGGCGACGGTCACGATTGCACCACTCAGCGACGCGCTGGCAGAGGGCGATGAAACCGTGACACTCACGATTTCTTCCGCAGTGAACTACTCGGCTGGCGCGGCAAATTCCGCCTCCGTGGTGATTGCAGATTTGCCCGTGGATGCGTGGCGTTTTTCAAAGTTCACCGCTGCAGAGTTGGGCGACGCAGCACTAAGCGGCGATGAGGCGGATTTCGACGGCGACGGCATTCGCAATCTCATGGAATACGCACTTTTTCTCGAACCAAAATCCGCGTCCGTCGCCGGGCTGCCCGTCGCATCCTTCCGGCCATCCGGCGCACTCGCGCTCACTTTTACGCGAGTAAAAGTGGCGGCGGATATTTCCTACATCGTCGAAGTCGCGAATGAAGTCGGCGCATGGAATTCCGGCGCGGGATTCACGAGCGTGGTGGAGACGATGGACGAAGGCGCGACCGAGCGAATCACCGTGGAATCGCTGCTGCTGCGGGGTGCCGGGCAGAGGCAGTTTGTGAGGCTGCGAATCAATCGCCCGTAGTAGTCCAGTTGCGCCGCAACTGGCTGCCGGTCACGGCGTGACCGGGCTACTTGCAGCATTGCGCTTTTCGCGCTGCAACTGCACATCTTCGCGCCTATGAAAATCGAAGGACTCCGCAGCCCCGCCGACAAAGTCGGCACACTCGTTTATTTTGGCCGCATGGTGGATAAAATCCGCCTCCACGCCGCTGGCAAATTGCCCGCCGACTACGTGCCGAATCTCGGCGACGGCTTCGACAAATCATGCGTGAATCTTTTCGGCATCGCCTACGACGCACTCGTGCAGCGCGTGGCCGGTGGCGGCTCCGACGAGGAAATCCTCGCGTGGTGCTTCGCAAACGGACGCAAGCTCACCGACCAGGATCAAAACGTGTGGAACGAATACATGCGCAAACGCGGCTGGAACGATTCCGGCAGCCAGCGCGTCGCCGAGCGCAAAGCCGAAAGCGGCTTCACAGCCCGTGAAGACATCCAGACTTTCTTCCAATACATAGACGCGGACGAGGGGCGGTTTTAATTCAAAGTCGTAATTGAACTCCGCTATTCACGGGAGACGTAAAGGAGCGGCGAATTTATTCGCCGACATCCCAAACGCGAAGCGCAAATCTCATTGGCTAGGAACGAAGAAAGATCGTGCGCT
>JANMLS010000336.1:0-1569 GCA_031372675.1 Verrucomicrobiaceae bacterium | reverse complement strand
CGCCTCTAAAATGCGACGCTGCCGCGGTTTCACCACCCACCGCCGCACCAAGGGGAGCCCAGAGGTGGTTAAAAAATGGACCCGTATGACCAATATCGCGCTCGCTCGTGGCAGCGACCGCCATTTTAGAGAAAAATTTCTGTGGCGTAGCCCGTTGGCTTTCCAACTCGAAACAAAGAGCCGCCAAGCCGCACTTGCCGTTGTTTTCATGAGCTTGCCAATATGCATCGTGCTCGCCGTAAGGGATCGCTCCCTTACCAGAATAGTAGGCGTAAAAACGGCTGGCTCTCTCGATGGCTGGGTTGAGATTGGGATTTACGATTCCACATTCCTTAGTCAGCAATAGACCAAGCCAACCAGTCATCGAAGCGCTGTTCACAGTACCGTAAAAATTTCGCATCGGGCCATTCGGCGAGCCATCCCGCCACTTCCGCGCGTACCGATGGCTGTATGTTCCGAATAAATTCTGCCCGCCAATGATCGCTTTGCTATATGCCTCGATGGCAGGTAGCACCAGAGCATCCCTAGTTTGCAGATAGTATTCCGTGAGGACGATTAATTTATGTCCATCTCCCCAAGGGTCTTCTGTCAGTGGATCTGGCTCACCGGAAGACAGCTTTGCAAGCGTAGCCGCATCGGGAATCAAGGCTCTTGCTTCGGCTTGCGCGCGAGCCTGCCGCGCAGCGTTGTTCGGATTTGCCGTGTTGTTTGCTGCGAGTAGGGACAACGTGCCGAGCGAATACGCACCCGCCGTTTCCCCCGTGGTCATGATGGCTTGAAGACCCTCTTCCAAAATCTTCGCCGACTTCGGGCAATTGTAGGGCGCGGTGGCGCTGTAGGCTCCCATAAAACGCAGCGTAATGGTCTGCGCAGTCGTGGTTCCGGCACGCCAGCGCAGGACTTTGAGCTCTGCCGGGTTACGAGCTTCCGCGTCGTTGATGGCATTCGCAAAACTCACGCGGGCATCGACGGTGAAAGTTACTGGTGCTGACCCTGTGCCACTCGCTCCGAGGATCACGTCGTTCACTGCCAATATCCCATCGGCAGGCGAACCCGCATCCACGGACTGTATCTGAATCTGGCGGCTTGCACTGGTATCGATGTTCTCGTGATACACCCAGCCCCGCAAACCCGTGGGGCCGAGATTGGTGGTGATCGTTGACGATGGCACACCACCGTTCGTAAGATCAGGCGGCGCGGCAAAAACGAACAGGCTTGATACCATCAGCAGGGCGAGAGCCAACCCTGATGTGAATAAGAATCCCTTGGGATTTATTTCAAGATACATGAAGTGAGTCGTGTTTTGCGGTGCATGTAGGCTAGATGATTTCATTGCTCGTGCCATAGGTTTATTTTGCCTGAAATTTTCCCAAGAAAAGCCCCAGAAAAAAGCATCGGCGGCGCATTTGCGGGCGAAGCTGGCGGGGAATCCTGAGCGAAATGCGTTGGTTATCAATGCGTAGTCTTACAACCTGCCCCACTAGGCTCGTGAAGGCGCGGGTTTCCCCTGCTGCTTGGTTTCACTTTTCCAGATCACACGGCGGCCACCGTCCATTTTGCCAGGCGGGG
>JANMLS010000286.1:0-2649 GCA_031372675.1 Verrucomicrobiaceae bacterium | reverse complement strand
GAGCACATGCTCAAGATGAAAGACCAGGCCATCGTCTGCAACATCGGCCACTTTGATAACGAAATCCAAGTGGACCGCCTCAACACGCACAAAGGCGTGAAGCGGACCACCGTGAAGCCGCAGTACGATTCCTACGTTTTGCCAAATGGTCGCACCATTTACATGCTCGCCGAAGGTCGTCTTGTGAACCTCGGATGCGCCACCGGCCATCCGTCGTTTGTGATGAGCAACAGCTTCACAAACCAGACGCTCGCACAGCTTGATCTTTGGAAGAACAAAGACAAATACAGTGCCGAAGTCTATCGTCTGCCGAAGCATCTCGATGAGGAAGTCGCGCGTCTGCACCTCGAAAAAATCGGCGTGAAGCTCACGAAGCTCACCAAGGCTCAGGCCGAATACCTCGGAGTAAATCCCGCAGGCCCTTACAAGCCAGAGCACTACCGCTACTAATCGCGGAAGCCAGTATTCATGCGCCCCGGAGCCGGAAACGGTTCCGGGGCGTTTCTATTTTTTGGGGAAGGGGGAATCTAACAGTATTGTCATTTTTGCGGCCTAACGGCTGCGGAGCGCGGGACGTGTTGGCTTTTGAAATCCAACACTTCCCATGAACTCCACCAAACTCATTACAGAACTCCAAACACGGCTCGCGAACTCCCGGTTTTTCACCCTCTCGCTCGTGATTCACGCTGCGGTTATTTTCATCTTGGGAGGGATTGTGCTAATCCGCTCACAGCAGCCTGAGCCTGATTTTATACCGGATGCGGGAAGTTATCTTGTTGATTTGCAGTCGCAGAAAACGACGGAGGAAACGCCAGACAGACCCCAAGAGCCAAAGCTCAATGTGTCGGCAGTTCGGCCTGCCGCTCCGAAGTTTGATGCAACGGCAACCATCACCACGACGAAGCCCTCAACTTTTCACGCAATGCTTGATGTTCGTGTGGATATGCCGAGGATCGAACTCACGAGCATTGATGTGGCGATGCCTTCGATTGTTTCGGCGAAAGGCGGTGAATTGGGGCAGCGATTTCAGCGCAATGGCAGTGGTCACATTACGATGGGAAATGGGCGTGGAAATGGCCCAAAGCCTACGAAGGATACCGAGCAGGCAGTCTTGCGCGGGCTTGCGTGGCTGCAAAAAGTGCAGAATCCCGATGGCTCGTGGGGCGAGCGCAATCGCGGCGCGATGACAGGGCTGGCCTTGCTGTGTTTTCTTGGGCACGGCGAATACGGCCAGTCGCCACAATTTGGCCTGACGGTGAATCTCGCAATCGAATGGATCATCACAAACGGCACGGCCTCGCAGAGCCGACTATCCATGTCGCGAGAAGGCTGGGGCAGTGGGAATGCGGGCGTTTACGAACACGGCATCGCGACGTATGCGCTCGGCGAATACTACGCGATGACGCTGCTTGCAGGTAGTCCCGATGAGCGCGTCGTGGAATTATTTCGAGGCGCTGTGCAGCACATCATCGAAGGGCAGGGGCCGGATGGAGGATGGATGTATAGTTTCAACAAAACTCAAAGCGATACATCCGTGAGCGGCTGGCAGGTGCAGGCGCTAAAAACCGCGCATCTTTCCAAGCTGAAGATTCCAGACGTGGACACCACGCTCGACCGTGCGATGTTGAATTTCCAGCGCGTGCAAACGAAGCGCGGAGGCTACGGCTATCGCAAAGCGGAGGACCGCTGGTCGCTTTCCGGCGTGGGTGTTCTTTGCGAGCTTTTCTGGCGCGGAACGCGCGATGCCGACAGCCGCAGGAGCGTGGAATTTATCATGGAGGGTTTGGAGGCAAATCCGGTGCGCTATGCCCACGAGCGGGCCGATCTTTATGCGTGGTATTATCACACACAGGCGATGCTTATGTTTGGCGGCTCGCCTTGGACAAAATGGGAATCGCTCATGTCGCCGGAGCTTGTGAAATCGCAGAGCACGGACGGAAGCTGGCCGGTGATGGCGAATCCCGCGCACGGCGGTTTGCAGAAGGAATCCAGCGTGACTGGCGCGGTTTATCGCACCGCGCTGTGTGTGCTGATGCTCGAATCCTACTACCGCTATCTCCCCGCGAATCGCGAGTGAGGTTACTTCAGTTCTTTGATGCGGATGTTGCGCCAGCGGATTTCTTCGCCGGGCTTTTTGCCTTTACCGATTGAGTGGACCTGCAAGGCGATGATGCCTTTGGTTGTGAGATTGTCTGTGAGCTCCGCAGCGGGGACTCCGTTGATCCAAGTTTTGATGCTGTCGCCCTTGCACTCAATACGCGCCGCGTTCCAGTCATCTTGCTTGAATGCTTTTCTGGCAGCCTCGTTATCCTTCAAATTTTTGAGCCAGCCGCGCCGCGCTTCATCAAAGATCCCGCCGGTGTAAGCGCGCGGAGAGGGATCGATTTCATACTGGTATCCGTGGACGCGATCAGTGGGGAACTTTTTCTTTTTGCCGTTAATCTCAACCTCTTTTTCCTCGCTGTATAAAAGGCTGCGGAACTGGACGCCCGAGTTCATGTCCTTCGCCACTTTGAACTCAAACTCGAGCGCGAAGTCGCCGTATTCCTTCGTCGTACACATGAACGAATTTCCAGTGCCGGCGACCGTCTTGCCGACGACGGCTCCATCTTCCACGCGATACTCAGCCTTGCCGCTGTGCTGCTCCCA
>JANMLS010000269.1:0-1594 GCA_031372675.1 Verrucomicrobiaceae bacterium | reverse complement strand
GAGCACCACCGGCGCATCTTTCTTGTACTGCGCCGTGACCGCATTCGTGCCGCTGCTCGCGCGTTGCAACTTCCACGTCGCGTTGATCACCTGCTTCTGCAACTCCGCCAGCTTCGCGGACTCGCCGCCCTGCTGCCCCTCCTGTTGCTCCTGCTCGCCCGGCGGAGTTTCGCCCGCCTGCGCTTCGCGGAAAATCTCATCGAACGGCCGCACCTCCGCGAAATACATGTCCCCCGACGTGCGCCGCACCTGACCGTCCGGGCCCACGTCATCCGCCCAGATGAACCACGACACCAGCGCGTCGGGCGCGACGCCGAGGTCTTCGAGCTTCAGCATGAACTGGAAATTCGTCTTCGCATTCGCCGTCGTCGTCGTGCCGAGCGAGAAGCTCTTCGGCTCCTGACCCGCCACCGTGTAGGTGATGCCGTAATCGCGCAGCCCGAAGTCATCCCACACTTCGCCCTGATAACTGATCTCCTGCAACGCGCTCACCCGCTGGTCGCCCTTGGGCGTCACGAGTTTCAACTCCGGCGCGCGATTGGTCAGGGCCTTGAACACGAACTGCGATGCCACCTTGTTCGTGCGGCCGTCCGCATCGACGAGCTGCAAATCATACGTGCCGCTCTGCGCCAGCGTGAAGCCCTCCAGCCTCGCCACCGGCAGATTCGTCTCCACGCGCAGCGGCAACACCGCGCCGTCCTTGCTGCGGAGCTGCGCGCGCGCCACCGGCTTGTTCAGCGCGAGCGTGTAATCGAGCGTCGAGCCTTCCACCGCGCTGATGCGGCGCGTGTCCTCGATGCTCTTCTCCGGTTGCTGCGTGTACTCGGGGAACTTCACGCGCGCATCCGCCCGCTGGAGCGCGGGATAATCAAACACCGTCAGCTTGAAATCGCGCGTGCGCTCCTTCCCGTATTCGATGTGATAAGTGAGATTCGAACCCACCTCGGGAATGCTCCCGCCGAACACCGGGTCCGCAAGATTGCGCGAGAGGGGGTAGCGTCGCTCGACCTCATTCGTGGCTGCCGACGTCAGGAGGCTCTGATCTTTACCAAGGGAAGTTTGAGCCTCCTCACGTCGGCTGCTACCACCGATGACCAGCATCGCCTCCGACGGCACCGCACCGGAAAATTTCGCCATCACCACCAGCGGCATGCCGCGTTCCACGCTCGCGTCACCCGGCGTCACGTTCACCTCCGTTGGACCGCCGTGCCCGTGCCGCGCCACGTGCGTCGTCCGCACCCCCGCCTGATCCAATGCGATCAGCGCGACGAAACACATCGCCAGCGCGCCCACCTGCGCCGCCTCGATGCCCACGATGCTGCGGGTGGAAACCGCGTCGAGCCATGGATGCTTCCGGCTTTCACTGATGGCCTCGTCGATGACGCGCTGTTGGAGGAAATTGAATTGCCCTGTCTCCGCATCCGGCTGCTGCTCGATGGCCGTGACCAGCAACGCGTGCAGCTCGGGATGCTGCTGCTTGATGCGCCGCGCGATCTCGCGATAATCCGGACGCCACTGCCGCGCCCGCCACCACGCCGCCACGGTCACCAGCACGCCACCGAGGACGAAGCCCACCACCACGACGGCGACCGGT
>JANMLS010000258.1:0-4009 GCA_031372675.1 Verrucomicrobiaceae bacterium | reverse complement strand
CCATCCGGGCCGAAGCGCATTGCCGCGATGTTCAGCGGACTTCCGTGCAAAAACTCTTTCTTCGTGCCCGTGTAAGACGAGCCGCTTTCCTGCATCTCCACCGTGAAAATCGTGCCGAAGGTCCAATCGCAAATGAAAAGCTTGTCCCGAAACTGCGGCGGAAAATTGGCGTCATACCCGAAGCTAATCGCCGTCGGCGACCCCGGCCCGATGTTGACCACCGAGCCGAGGCTGTCCGCGAAGTAATCCGGCCATACGCCCGTGTTTGCCCGCCAGCCAAACTCGGCGCCGCTCGTGATGTGATTGATGCGCGTGGGGCGATACCACGGCGAGCCGACATCGAACTCCATGTCCGAGTCGTAGGTAAAAAGCTCGCCCTCGCGGTTCAGCGCGAGGTCCACGGAATTGCGGAAGCCCGAGGCGATCATCTTCCAATCCTTCCCATCCGGCGAAATGCGGCACACCCAGCCGCCCGGCGCTTTCAGCCCTACGGCGTGCCCCATCGGGTCCGGGATCATCGGGAGCAACGAGTCTTCGTCCCAGAAAGGTGGCTGCGCGGAAGTCGCCACTTTAGGCGTGCGCGTAAAATTTCCGCTCACCAAATACAGCCCCTTCCCGTCGGCGGTTTTGATAATCGAGTGCGCGGAGTGCTCATAGCCCATGCCGAGTTTTTGCAGCAGCGTGAACTCATCAAACTGGTCGTCTCCATCCGTATCGCGGATGCGATAAAAGCCGCGCATGTTTGACAAATAGAGACTATCGAAAGCGTAGAGCAGGCCGAGCGCACCGCCGACTTTGCGCTTCCCCCAATCCACCGGCTCATAAGGAAAACCCGGCAGGCTCTCCACTTTGATCGCCGCACCGTCCTTGGGCAGCGTGACGCGGAAAGCGCCCTTGTCATCCTGATCGGAGACGATGAGCCGCCCCTTCGGATCAAAAGCCATCGCCACCCACGAGCCTTGCGATTGCGGCACTTCGTAAAGCAACTCCGCATCGAAGCCTTCGCGGATGGTGATGCCCGTATCCGCATCGAGGACTTGGCGCAAATTTTCCGCCCGCGCAGAAAAGGCGAGCAGACCGGAAAGCAGTAAGTAGTAAGAAGTTTTCATCGTGGTGTGGTTTAACAATAAACCCAAACGCCGCGATACTTTATCCGCAGATTGCGCAGATGACGCAGATTTCAAGGCAGTGGAAAATCTGCGCAATCTGCGCAATCTGCGGATAAAGCCCGCGCTCCACGGCACTTTGCGCTCTCTGTGTTCTTTGTGGTTAGAGCATCTGCCAAAAGTAATCTCCGGTTGAGAAGCGCACTGATTTGCGCGGAAACTGAAATTCGCGTTGACGCATTTTTTTCAGCCGATAGCTTGCGCGGCCTTTAGCTGAACAAACCTTTAATCGAAAAACCGCACAACCCACGTTGTCTGCTGATTTTCAGCGAACAACGGGGGTTTTTTAGCCTATGGCCACTGAACTTTCCTACGTCCTACTCACACCTTACACGATGCGTAAGAGCCGCACTGGCGGCATTATTTCGCGTCTCATCTCGCGCACGGGTCTCGACCTCGTTGCGGCTCGCGTTTTTACGCCGGGCGCGGAGCTTACGGAGAAGTATGCTGCGGGGATTGTCACCGATTCCGACTTGAGCCATCGCGCCGCGCAGGAGTTGATCCAGAAGTATGTCCGCGCGAATTTTTCGGCGATGGAGGAGGGGACAAAGCCGCGCATCATCGTGCTCGTTTTCCGTGGCGAGGATGCGGTGAATAAGATCAAGGAGAGCGTGGGGCATATTTTGAATGAGCGCACGGCGGGCGAGACGATTCGCGATACGTACGGCGATTACATCACCGATGCGCAGGGGAATGTGTCGTATTTCGAGCCGGCGGTGCTGGCTCCGCCGGATGCGGCGAGCGCGGAGCGGGATTTGCAGTTGCTCGCGGCGTATTCGGACAAGGACGGCGGCATTATGGACCAAGCGATTCAGTTTCCAAAAGGCGGGAACGTCGAGAAGACGCTGGTGCTCATCAAGCCGGACAATTTCCGTTTTCCAAATGCGCGCCCCGGCGGGGTGATTGATCTGTTTAGCCGGACGGGCCTCTACATTATCGGCATGAAGGTGCATCACATGAGCTGCGCACAGGCCGAGGAGTTTTACGGGCCGGTGCTGGCGGTGCTCCAGGACAAGTTGCGCGGACGTGCGGCGAGCATCGCGAAGGAAGCGCTGGAGCCGAAGTTCGAGGTGAAATTTACGCCGGAGCAGGAGAAGGCGCTGGGCGATTTGCTGGGGCCAATCACGGGGCGCGAGAATTGGGAAGACATCGTGGAGTTTATGAGCGGACGCCGCCCAAGCGAGTGCCCCGCCGACCTCCGCAATGCGCCGGGGACCGCGAAGATTGTCGCGCTGATTTATCAAGGCGTGGATGCCGTGGCGAAAATCCGCGAAGTGCTGGGGCCGACCGATCCATCGAAGGCGCCGCACGGAACCATCCGCCGCGAATACGGCCAGAGCATCATGGTCAATGCCGCGCACGCCAGTGACGCGCCGGAAAACGCCGTCCGCGAAACGGGCATCATTCAGATCAACGAAAACAATTTTCGCACGCTCATCGAAGCGTCGTTTGCGAAGAAATAAATCCAACACCAATACACACACAAAGCATGTCACTAGCACACCGCGCCACCATCCTTACACCCTCCCTCACACTCGGAATTGATAGCAAAGCCAAGGCCATGAAAGCCGAGGGCCTCGACGTTTGCAGCTTCGCAGCAGGCGAGCCGGATTTCGATACGCCCGAGCACATCAAGCAGGCGTGCATCGCTGCGATCAATGCCGGCATGACGAAATACGTGCCGAGCGCAGGCATCCCGGAGCTTCGCCAGGCGATCAGCCAGAAGTTCAAAGCGGATAACAATCTCGATTACCCAGCCGCCCAAATCATCGTGAGCAATGGCGCGAAGCATTCGTGCCTCAACGCCATCCTCGCCACCGTGAGCGAGGGCGACGAAGTCATCATCCCTGCGCCATACTGGCTGAGTTACCCGGAGATGGTGCGACTCGCTGGCGGCGAGCCAGTGATCGTCCAGACCACGGAAGCCAACGGCTGGAAGATGACCCCCGACGAATTCCAAGACGCCATGACTGGCCGCACGAAGATGGTCATTTTGAACAGCCCCGGCAATCCGACCGGCGCAGTCTATACCGAAGAAGAACTGCTCGCGCTCGGCGAAGTCGCCCTCAGCGAAGACATCCTCATCCTCAGCGATGAAATCTACGAGAAGCTCACGTATGACGACGTGAAGCACGTCTCCATCGCCAGCCTCAGCAAGGAACTCTACAACCTCACCATCACCATCAACGGCTTCAGCAAAGCCTACGCGATGACTGGCTGGCGGCTCGGCTACCTCGGCGCACCGGAGCATATCGCAAAAGCGATTGATGCCATCCAAAGCCACAGCACGAGCGGCTGCACGAGCTTCGCACAAAAAGGCGCACTCGCTGCGCTGACCGGCGACCAGAGTGCAATCGAAGACATGCGCGCCGAGTTCGACATCCGCCGTCAATACATGGCGGAGCGTCTATCGAGCATCCCGAAAGTGACCGTAGTGATACCGCAAGGCGCGTTCTACGTGCTGGCAAACATCAGCGGCCTCGGTCTGAACTCGACGAACTTCTGCGACCGGCTTTTGAGCAAGCACCACGTCGCAATCGTTCCCGGCATCGCATTTGGCGACGACCGCACCGTGCGCCTCAGCTACGCGACGAGCCTCGACGTAATTAAGAAGGGCTTGGACCGCATCGAAGAGTTCTGCAAGAGCCTGTAAACTCGCGCAGATTCTCCCGACTCACAAAAAGCCTGATCACCGGAAACGGTGCTCAGGCTTTTTTGTGGAGTGATTTTTGCGAAAGCGGTGTTTTTACCCCGAACGCCGCGATTGAATAGAGGCGTTTTGCGCGGCGAGGACGGTGGTATGGGAGTTTGTGAAGACATTCCACACTCCGCCTGCCGCACAA
>JANMLS010000244.1:0-7983 GCA_031372675.1 Verrucomicrobiaceae bacterium | reverse complement strand
ATCTCGCGACGAACAAACTCACGGGCAGCGTCATCCACTACACGCAGAGTGAAAATTTCACGACGGCTGGAACATGGACGCAGGAGACGGCGGTCGGCATTGTCGGGCTGTTTGAGTTCAACTTTCTCTCCGGCACTGGGGCGGTGCCGTCGCAGGCGGTCTATGCGCTGCCCATCACGGAGGCGGGGAAATATCAAATCTCGCTGCTCTACAAACCCGGCAGCGACCGAGCGTCGAACGCGCCCATCACCATCGCCCACGCGGGGGGCACGGCGACGGTGCCGTGGAATATGCGCGCAGGCTCGACGCATGGATTTGCGGTCGAAGTGGGCGAGTGGAACTTCGTGCCCGGCGGGACCAACACCGTCACGCTCTCCACCACCGGCACCGACGGCAAAGTCATCGCGGACTCCGTGGCGTTTGTGAAAATCGAGGACTCCGCGCCAGCGAAGTTCATCCGCAATTTGGCCAACGGCACCGCGCAGCGCATCGTGCTCTACGGCACCAGCCTCACCGCCGGCGGCGCGTGGGTGGGCCAATTGCAAAGCGCCGTGGAAGCCGCATATCCCGGCCTCGCGACGTGGGTGAACAGTGGCGGCTCCGGGCAGGCATCGAGTTGGGGCGTCACTAATTTGCAGACGAAGGTCATCGCCGAAAACCCCGACACCGTCTTCATCGAGTTTTCGATGAACGATGCCGCCGAGACGCTAAACGTCACCCGCGCGCAGGCGCTCGCGAACCTCACCACGATGGTGAACGGCATCCTCGCCGCGCATCCGACGTGCGAAATCATCCTGCAAATCATGAACCCCGCCGACTGGCAGCCCGGCGACACGTTTAACGTGCGGGCGAACCTTGCGCTTTATCAGCAGGACTACCGCGACTTCGCCGCCGCGAACGGGCTGCGCTGCATTGACCACGCGCCCGCATTTGCCGCGCTGCTCGAAAAAGGCAGCCCTGTGTATCGCGTGCATGTGCCCGACGGCATCCACCCAAGCGCGAACGGCTGGGCGCTATTTATGACGCCGGTGCTCGTGCAGGCGCTCGGCCTTTCCACGCAGCCGGGAGTCGTACCGCAGGCCATCATTGATAACGCGCACGCCGCGCCCGCGATGGTGTTCACCGGCGCGTGGACGACCAGTTCCGCCAGCCCCGGATTCCACGGCACGAACTACGCGCACGACAACAACGCGGACAAAGGGCTGAAGTCCGCCGTCTTCACTCCGGAGTTTTTGGCGGCGGGCACGTATCCCGTTTTCCTCCGCTGGGCCGCGGACGCGAACCGCGCGACGAATGTCCCCGTCACCATCAACCACAGCAGCGGCGCGAGCAGCTTCACCATCAACCAGCGCAACGCGAGCGGCTGGCACAAACTCGGCGACTTTCCTTTTGCCGCAGGCACGACGGGCAATGTGACCATCGGCACCACCGGCACGAACGGCTTCGTCGTCGCGGATGCTGCGGGCTTTGGCGCGACGCCGCTCAGTGCGCCCGAAGTGCGCCTGCGCATGGACAACTTCCGTGCCGCCGAGCCGGTCGCCGTCGGTGCCGCTGCGCGGAAAAGCATCATCACCGTGTGGGTGCCCGAGCCAGCCGCGAGCGACATCAACGTGGCGCTCAGCTATCCCGCCGCCGCCGCGATGGCTGGCTTCGATTACGCGACGCTGCCAAGCTCACTCACCATCCCCGCCGGGCAAACGTCCGCGACACTCGATTTCACGCCGCTCGCGGACAACGTGGGCGAAAGCGACGAGACCTTCCGTATCGGCGCCGCGCCCGGCAGCGGCTACGTGCTCAGCTCGCCAGTCGAGGCGACCATCGTTATCGAAAATGTCTCCACTGCGCTCGTGGCGGAAGCCTTCGCCGGTGCTGGCACCGCGTTGAATAGCAAGACCGCCGACGCCTTTTCCAGCGCCATCACCAGCGCGGGCGGCTCGTCCGCGTGGGTCGCCGCGAGCACCTTTCTGCAAAACGGCGCAGCCAGCGGCGGCAACGCCTCCGCGCATTTGAACCTCGGCACTTTCATCAACAGCGCGCGCGGAACCGCGCAGGGGAAATTCCAACTCACCGCCACCATCGCGCCGGGCACCGGCTCGTGGCTCTCACTCGGCTTCGCCACGCAGAACGCGCCGAGCACCGCGAAAAATTTCACCAACAGCGGCAGCGGCGTCACCACCACCGGCGTCGCCGCGATTATCTACCGCGGGCAAGACTCCGCCGTCGTGCCTGGCGAACTCGATATGTTCGGCGGTACGAGCAACACAAACGCGGTGGACGGCCCCGACGGCCTCACCGGCGCGCGCACCGTCAGCATCACGCTCGATTTGACTCCCGCCAGCGGCTACAACGGCTCGTCGAATTTCGGCACCATCACATGGGCCGACAGAGTGCTTGGAACACTCGGCACATTCACCTACCCGAGCACGCGCGACTTCGGCTCCATCTTCATTTCCGGCGCGAACTCGTTCACCGGCGGCATCAGCAATCTCTCGCTCACGCAAATCGTGCCCACCGTCACCTTCGAGTCGTGGATTGCTGGATTCGGCCTCGCGCCGACAGCGCAGCAATTCGACGCCGACCCGGACAACGACGGCTACACGAACGGCATCGAACACATCTTCGGCACGACTCCCAACGGCTTCACCTCGGGAGTCGCCGAAGTTTCCGCCACCGCGACCGCGCTCACCTTCCGCCACCCGCTCACTGCAGACATCGCCGCAGCCGTCGCCTACGACTACGAATGGAGCACCGACCTCACCGAATGGCGGTTCAGCGGTGCGCTAAATACCGGCGGCACCCTCGCCACTGTCGCGCCCTCCGCGCCAGACGTGAACGGCATCGTCACCGTCGTCATCACCATCACCGAAGGCCCAGCAGGGAAACTATTTGGCCGGGTGGTCGCCGAAAAGACTCCGTGAGATGGATTCAAAAATGAAACACATCCATCACACTCCTCACCGCCCTGCTGCTCGCCGCCGAGGCATCTGCGGAGAAGCCCAACGTCCTCTTCATCCTCGCCGACGACCTCGGCATCGAGTGCCTCTCCAGCTACGGCGGCACCTCGCACCGCACGCCGAATTTGGACCGACTGGCGAAGGAAGGGATGCGTTTCACGCATTGTTTCGCGAACCCTTTTTGCTCCCCGTCGCGGGCGCAGTTGCTCACGGGGCGCTACCCTTTTCAAAACGGGATCAAAGTCGTGCTGCACAGCAAAGCGCAGGAGGAAATTTGCCTGCGGCCCTCGCAGCCCAGCTTCGCCCGCCAGCTCCGGCAGCACGGCTACGCCACGCAGCTCGTGGGCAAGTGGCACGTCTCGCTGGAGCACCGCTACGGCCCCGACGTGGACCTCGAGGTCTTTCTCGATTTCATCCGCGCCAGCGCGACAAACCCAGCACGCTCGTGAACCTCGCCGACGACCCCGGTGAAACGGAAAACCTCCTGTCTCACAAACCCGCTCAAGCCGCTGTGTTGATGAAGGCCCGGCGACAATATTGCGCCCCTGCTCGCCAATCCCGCCGCCGCGTGGACGGGCGTCAGCAACTGTCTGGTTTTTGCCGAAAAAATGGCCTCAGTCCGGATTGCCGTTTTTGCTGCTGTTACCTGCTGCCACCGCAACCCAGACTCACTTTATGAAAACCATCCTCACACTCATCACCTCACTCCTCCTCGCGCCACTCGTCGCGCTGGCGGCGGAAACCAAGCGCCCGAACATCATCCTCGTCATGGCCGATGACCAGGGCTGGGGCGACACCGGTTACAACGGCCACCCGGAACTCAAGACGCCGCACCTCGACGCGATGGCTGCCGCCGGGTTGCGGCTGAACCGCTTCTACACCGCGCACTTCAACTGCTCGCCCACGCGCGCCAGCGTGATGACCGGGCGGCATCCGCATCGCATGGGCACGTTCAACCCCGGCTCGCCCATCCGCGCGCAGGAACTCACCGTGGCGAAGGTGCTGCAAGGCGCGGGCTACGCGACCGGGCCCTTTGGAAAATGGCACCTCAACGGCAAGCCCGGCAACCGCGACACGAAGACGCTGCCGGGCCGCGCCATCCTCGCCGATGACCCGCTTTCGCCGGGCAAGCTGGGCTTCGACGAATGGATTTCGGCGGACAATTTTTTCGACCTCGACCCCGTGCTCAGCCGCAACGGCGTGCCGGAAAAATTCACCGGCGACGGCTCGGACATCGCCACCGACGAGGCGCTGAGGTTCATCCGCAAGCAGGCCGGCGCGGGCACGCCGTTCTTCACTGTCGTGTGGTTTGGCAATCCGCATGTGCCGCACGAGCCGCTGCCAGCGGACAAGGCGCTCTACGCCGCGCTCCCGGAAAACGACCAGAACTACTACGGCGAACTCACGGGCATTGACCGCAACGTCGGCAAACTGCGCGCCGCCTTGCGCGAGCTGAAAGTCGCGGACAACACCGTGCTCTGGTATTGCAGCGACAACGGCGGCGCGGCGGGGCCGAAGTCCACCGGCAACCTGCGCGGCAGCAAGAGCACGCTGTGGGAAGGCGGCCTGCGCGTGCCCGGCCTCATCGAGTGGCCCGCGCGCATCGCGAAGCCTTTCACCAGCGACGTGCCGTGCTCGACGCTCGATATTTTCCCCACCGTGCTCGCCGCCACCGGAGCCGTCGCGCAAAAGAAAATCGAGCCGCTCGACGGCGTGAACCTGCTCCCGCTGTTCGACCGCCAAATGGACGCACGCGGCAAAGCCATCCCGTTCGTCGCGCAAATCACTCGCCCCAATTCGCACGCCGCGCTGCTCGACTGGCCCTACAAACTCCACACCGACGCCACCACCGGTCGCCGGGGCGAAAAAGACCCCAAAGCCGCGCCCCTCGCGCCCGCGCTGCTCTACGACGTATCGAAAGACCCGAACGAAACCACCGACCTCGCCGCGCAGCAGCCCGAGCGCGTGGAGAAGATGAAAACCGAACTCTCCGCGTGGAAAGCATCCGTCGAGAAGAGCCTCACCGGAGCCGACTACGCCGAGCACCCCGGCGCGACCCCGCCAGCGAACGAGCAGCAGAAAAAGAAGGTCCGGCAATAGGTTGCGCTTATTGGTATTTCGTGCATTTTTCGTGCATAGCAACCAAGACCATCACTCTCGAACTCGACGCCTACGAAAAGCTGCGCGCTGCGAAAAAGCCCGGTGAATCCTTCACCGAAGTCGTCCGCCGCGCCGACATCACCGACGCCCCGCTGACTGGCGCAAACCTGCTCGCCTACTACGAAACCGGCGGCAGCGGAGTCAGCGCCCGCTACCTCGACGCCGTCGAAGAAGCCGCGAAACACGACCCCATTCCCGACGACCCGTGGGCCTGATTCTCGACACCAACTTCGTCATCACCGCCGAGCGTGACACCCGGCGCGGCGTGACGGGCCGCGCCCACGCATTCCTCGCCGCGCACGCAAGCGAGACGTTCCACATCACCTTCACCATCGCGGGCGAACTCGCCTGCGGCCAATCCGCCGCCGCCCGCCGGGATTGGGAGCACCTCTGCCGCCCCTATCCCATCCTCCCGTGGACCAAAGAAATCGCATGGCACTATGGCGAAACCTACCACGCCCTAGCCGCAAAAGGCCAACTCATCGGCGGCAACGACCTCTGGATAGCCGCCACCGCCCTCGCCCACGGCTACGGCGTGGTGACGAACAACACCGAAGAATTCCGCCGCGTGCCGGGGTTGGTGGTGGAGGGGTTTTGAACGCACAAAACTCAAAGTCACCAACGATTATATTTTATGAAAGCATCTGAAACTCACCTCGGCAAAATCCTCGAAGGCAACAACCAGTTCGTCGTCCCGCTATTTCAACGGCCCTACACATGGGACGAGTCGCGCTGGAAAGTGCTGTGGGCGGACTTGGTGGAGCTTTGCGAAGACGAAACCGACACCAGCCATGCCAAGCCGCACTTCATGGGTTCGCTCGTCACCGTTCCAACGCGCTCGGTGCCGGAGGGCGTGAGCAAGTTTCTGCTGATTGACGGCCAGCAGCGGCTCACGACGCTTCAGGTGCTTCTTGCTGCGTTGCGTGATTGTGCGCGTGGATTGCCGGGGGCGCTCGCGGAGAAGCTGGAGAAATCGCATCTCGTGAATCAGTTCGAGGAGGGCCTCGACCATTTCAAACTACTCCCTACGCAGACCAACGGCGACCGGAAGGCGTTTCTCGCGCTCATCAAAGGCGAACCAATTGCCGATTCAGACAGCCGTGTGGCGAAGGCTTACTTTTGGTTTCAGAAGAAGCTCAAGAATCGTGGCTCGCCCGACGCCGAGAGGCTTGCCACCGTCATTCTCCGCCGACTTTCGCTGGTGAGCATCACGCTCGACCACGACGACAATCCGCACCTGATTTTCGAGAGCCTGAACTACAAGGGCGAGCCGCTGACTCAGGGCGATTTGATTCGGAACTACTTCCTGATGCGAGTGACTGCCGCCGAGCAGGAGAAGCTGTTTCAGCGGTGCTGGGAGCCGATGCAGTTGCGACTGAAGGATGAACTCAGCGAGTTCGTCCGCCACTTCCTGATGCGGCAAGGTGCCATCGTGAAGAAGGGCGAGATTTATCGCACGCTGAAGGAGCGGACCGATGAGCAAACGCCCGACGGCATCGCCGCGTTTCTGAATGAGTTGCATCGCTCGGCGGTGCATTATCATCGGCTGCTCGACCCCGCGCAGGAGTTGAATCCCGACCTGCATCCGCGCCTGCGCCGCTTTGAGCGTCTGGAGGTCAGCGTCGCGTGGCCGCTGCTGCTCAGTCTCTACGCCGAGCACGATGCCGGAACGCTCACCATCGGCGAATTCACCGCCATCCTCGACACGCTGGAGAACTATTTCATCCGCCGTTTCGTTTGCGGCGTGCCCACTCACGGGCTGAACAAGACTCTGACGCCGCTTTATCATCAGGCAAAGAGCCACCCATCGCTGCTGGATGGCGTGCGTTCGATTCTGGCGCAACGTGGCTACCCATCGGACACCGAGTTTCGGAAGGCGCTCATTGACGGGCGGCTTTACGGCACTGGCGAGCGACTGCCGAAAGCGAAGCTCGTGCTTGAGTCGTTGGAACGTTCGCTCGCGGGAAAAGAGCAAGTCACCACTGGTTCGCTGACCATTGAGCATATCATGCCGCAAACACCGACGCCGTGGTGGGAAGAAAATCTCGGCGAGTCATGGCGGGAAACCCACGAACTGCGGCTGCACACCCTCGGCAATCTCACGCTCACCGGCTACAATGCCGAACTGTCCAACGGCGAGTTCAGCGCGAAGCGCGCGGTCTTTCTGCAAAGTCCAGTTCACCTCAGCCGGAGCATCGCGCGCTTTGAAAAGTGGGACGGCGAAGCGATGCAGCAGCGAGGCGAAGAATTGGCGGAACTTGCGTTGAAGACATGGCCCAACTTTGGGCCTGCGGATTCGCTGTTCGGCGGCACACAGTCGGGCGGCTTCACGGGTCGAACTCCGGTGGCGGTTGTGGTTTTCGGAGAACGGCGCGATGCCGGGACGTGGCGCGAAGTGCTGCAAGGCACGCTTGAGGCAGTGCGCGCCGCCGCGCCGGATGCTTTCGATGCCATTGTCGCGGAGTTTCCCCGACTGCTCTCGATGGATGCCGGAAAGTTCCGTGCGCCGCGTTCACTTGATGGAACATGGCACTTTGAAACGAATCTCAGCGCAGAGGCCATCGCCCGCTACTGCCAGCAAATCATCGCTGCCGCAGGCTACGCTCCGAACGAGTGGAGCGTGGAAACCAAGTGACGCATATGAAAAAGCCGCCCGCCAAATCCACCATCGAAGTCCAAGGTGTCGAAGTCCGCATCGTCACAGAGCGGCAGGATGACTACATCTGCCTCACCGACATCGCGCGTTTCAAAAATGCCGATGCGTCTGACGACCTCATCCGCAACTGGCTGCGCAATCGGAACACCGTCGAGTTTCTCGGCGTCTGGGAGCGGCTTCATAACCCCGGTTTTAATCCCGTCGAATTCGACG
>JANMLS010000242.1:0-14276 GCA_031372675.1 Verrucomicrobiaceae bacterium | reverse complement strand
CAGTTGCTTGCCGAGGATGCGCTGCACAAAAAGCCACTGCCCAACATTGCGCAGTTGCCCGACCAGCTTGTGAAGAAGTCTGATACGCCGTTTCAAGTCCTTTGGTGGGATCGCTACGAAGCCGTGAAAGGACCGGCGCGTTAATCGGGGATTTAAGGGATTTTCATGGCTGCACCAAACCGAATCTACGCTCTGAATCTCGGCACACAGACTGTGAGTCTGGCCGAGTTTCAGACCAATGCCTCCGGCGGGCTGATCCTCACCCGCTTTGAACAGGGCGAAATCCTCGGCGATCCTTCCGTGGACGCGACGCGCATAGCGCAGACGAAGCTCGAAGTGCAATCGCTCGCAGGTAATTTCGGACTGAAGAGCGCGAAAGTGAACTACGCGATTGCCTCAAATGTCGTCTTTATCCGCCCGGTGACTCTGCCGAGCGTGGGGGACCAGTCGCAGGTTGAGCAAATTGTCGGATTTGAAGCAGCGCAAAACGTCCCGTATCCAATCAATCAGGTCGTGTGGGATTGGCAGCTTCTCGATGACGGTGCGGATGGCTCGGTGGAAGTGATTCTTGGAGCGATCAAGAGCGATTTGCTCGACGACATCAACGACGCCGTGGAAAGCGCGGGAGTCCGTGCGGGTGTCGTGGAAATCGGGCCACTCGCGCTCTACAACGCATTCCGCTACAACTACGCCGAAGTCGAAGGCTGCTCGCTGATCGTGGACATCGGTTCGCGCACGACAAACCTCATCTTTGTCGAGCCGGGTAAAATTTTCCCGCGCCGCCTGAACATTGGCGGGAGCACGATCACAACTGCGATTGCGAAGGATTTGAGTCTTGATTTTGGCGATGCCGATAAGATGAAAGTGCAGGACGGATTTGTCTCCCTCGGCGGTGGATATGCCGAGCCGGACAATGCGGGCCTCGCGCGGATGTCGAAAATCATCCGCAACCAGATGACCCGGCTGCATCAGGAAATCGCACGCAGCATTACCTTCTACCGCAGCGAGCACGGCGGCGCACAGCCGGTGCGCGTTTTGCTCGCGGGGGGCACTGCTTCTTTCCCGTATATGCGGGAGTTTTTCCAAGAGAAGTTCGCGGGAATGGATGTGGATTTCTTTAATCCGCTCCGCAATGTTTCCGTATCGTCCAATCTTGATGTCGAGGAGGTCGGTCGGAAGGCGCATGTCATCGGCGAACTCGTCGGCTTGGCTTTGCGTAGCTCGAATAGCTGCCCGCTGGAACTCAGTCTCCGCCCGCAAAGCGTGACTGTTGCTGAGGTGCGCGCCGCGCAGAAGCCGTTTATTGTCGCCACCGGTGTTTGCGTGCTGGCCGCACTCGGTGCGCTTTATGCCTACTACGGAAAAGCTGCGAGCATCACAGATGGC
Source organism: Verrucomicrobiaceae bacterium (assembly GCA_031372675.1). GTDB lineage: Bacteria > Verrucomicrobiota > Verrucomicrobiia > Chthoniobacterales > Chthoniobacteraceae > SXWH01. The sequence continues at coordinate 12,890 of JANMLS010000242.1, read as the reverse complement.
GAGCTTTCCAAGCTGGAACAGAAAGTAAGCGAGCTGAACTCGAAGGAGTCGCCGATTAAGTCGGCCCGCGCTGCGATTGAGAAGAAAGTGAAGGATTCCGCGCCGCTTCTGCAAGCCGTGGAAGACCGCGAGTATTGGGTGCGGGTGATTGATGATATTCACAGCCGTCTCCCTGCGGAGTTTATCTGGATCACAGAGTTTGTTCCGCCGCCTGCGGAGGAGATAGAAAAAGCCAAAAACGCCGAGCCGCCGAAAAAAGGAACTGGAAAGCCCAAAGTTGATGTTGAACCTGTGGCGCCGCTCACAATCACTGTGAACGGACTCGTTCTCGAAAACTCGCGGGGTGCTGGCGTGCTGGATGATTTTGTCAAAAAACTCGAAGAATCGCCTTACGTCGAGCCTCCTACAGAGAGCGAGAAAATCAGCCGTCCATCCATGAACAACAGCGTTTGGGCAGATAAGTTCTCGTTCCCGCTGCGCATCAAATTACCCGTTTCGTCCAAATGAGCTGGCTTCAACAAAACAAATTCACAGTCATCTTCGGCGGAGCCACCGTGCTTCTCGCCGGAGCCGTTGGATTCATGGTCATGGGAGCCAAGGGCGAATACGAAAAGAAAAAGTCGGATTTTGAGAGCAAACTTTCGGAGTTGCAGAGACTTCAGGAAGGTCGTCCATTTCCAAACGACAAGAACGTGAAGGCATACAAGGCCGAGTTCGCAAAAGTGGATGGCGAATTTGCCAAGCTCCATCGGCAATTGCTCACTGCCGAATTCCCGCTGGAAGAAGTGCAGCCGAATCAATTTCAAGACCGTCTCAAGCAGACGATTGATAGAATTAAAGAAGAGTCGAAAACGAAGAAAATGCTCCTGCCGGGGCAGACAAAAGACGATCCTGCGGCAGTGGCAGGCGATGCGGCATTCAGCCTTGGCTTCGACTACCTCGACAAGCTCCCGACGGATGAGGCTTCTTCGGAGCTTGCCCGTGAGTTGAAGGTCATCGAGTTTGTTGTCCAGCAGTTGCTCGAAAATGGCGCGACTCAGCTCGTCGAACTAAAGCGCGAAAAGCTCGCGCTCGAATCCGCAGAAAAAGCTGTTGAGAACAAGAAGGACGCAAAAAAGCCTGCGGGTGGCGCAAAAAACAAGAACGAGGAGGAAGTGAAGCTCGTAACCGCCCACAAGTTTGAAGTGAAGTTTGAGGCGCACCAATCTTCGTTCATGAAGATTTTGAACGCTATTTCTCAAGCGAAACAGCCGTTCATCATCCCCCGCCGCATCGTTGTTCGGAATGAAAAGCTGGATGGGCCAATTAAAGAAATCACGGCAGTAGCCGCGCCTTTAGTTCCTTCGGACACACCTGCGGACCCATCAGCGCCGCCACAAGCTACGCCGACAGCACCGACTGCGGGAGCGGGCAAAATTAACTGGATTGTCGGAGAAGAGAAACTTGTAGTGGAGTTGGAATTGGAAATGGTGGACTTCGCAGACCTAAAGGTGGCCGCCGAAACAAAAGGAAAGGCATCCAAGTAAAACATGAACTGGATCAAAAAGAATCCCGCACAACTATCACTGATCATCGCCTCGCTGGTGGTGCTCGGAGTGGCGTTCGTGCTTTACTCCAATGCGAACGGTTTCAAAGAGCCATTCCAGACTGCCCACACGACTCCGAGCGAGGACAACAAAATCCCTCCAACGGATTTGAAGCCTGTTGCGGATAAAATGGCCTCACTTGAAAAGCCTGTTGAGTGGACGCCAAAAGCGGGAAGCCCGTTTGTTTCAGAAAAATACCTCGTTACCAAAGATGGGAAGATTGTGAACCCGAAGAAGTCTGGAGTGATGTTGCATCCTCCGGTTCCTAACGATGTCATCACAAGGTATAATCTAGATATTACCGCAGCCACCGTTCTGACCGATGATGTGGACAAAGACGGCTTCGATTTTCTGCGGGAATACGCCGGGAAAGACGGTCTGCTAACCGCAGTTCCGCCCGGCGAGGAAAAAGATTCTACCGACCCAACCAAGGCTGACTCTCATCCGTCCTATGATACTCGCCTTTACTTAGTGAGGGTTCACCCGGTTCGATTCCGCCTATTACTCCGCTCTTACGATTACGACCCGAAGACTAAAAAATGTTCTTCGATTCAAGTGAATCCATTGGACAGGGGAGGGAAGACTGTTTTCGTCGAACCCAATCAATTGGTGACCAATACCGACTGGAAATTTGAGTCATTCGAATACAAGGAAACTGGTGATAAGGACGAATCAGTTGCCAATATGATTAACGTAAGAACAGGGGCAAAACTTGCGCTCGTTAAAGACGTTGAGGGCAACTCGCCTGAGTCGTTTGCGCAGTTTTCCTACAAATGGGTCGCCCACGGTGGAGCACCGACGAAGGATTTTGCTAAAAAGAAAGATGAAACCTTTACGCTGGACCCGGAGCCGGACAAATCCTACAAGGTTGCCGAAATTCGCGACGGGCAAGTGGACGTGGTCCTTCCTTCCGGCGAAAAGAAAACTTTTGTTCTGAATGTAAATCCGCCAGCCACTCCACCAGTGGCTCCGGGAAATTAGTCGGACAAATCGCACCGAAACGCACCATCAACCTTCTACTAAACCAAATACATCAAAGCCTATGAAACGACCCCCTCTCTCCACACCTATCGCATCGCTCCTCGTAGCGACATTCGCCATCGTCCAACCTGTAACCAGTTATGCGCAGAGCACTGAAGCTGTTGCCCAGCGTGAGTTGGAGCGCCGTATGCAGCGCGAAGTGCAGGGCCGCGATGAAACTGAAAAAGGCCGCGCTGCCCTTCGCTCGAAGGACTACGAAGCTGCGTTTGCTCACTACAAAAACGCCTGCGAAGTGATCGCCAATGCGCCTGCCACCAGATCGGCACGCAGCACCGCAGTTGATGGTTTTACAGAAGCCGGGCTTCGCCTTGCGGAACAGCGCATCACAGAGGGTTACTACGTGAGCGCGGTGGAGGCACTGAAGGAAGTGCTCCGCCACAACCCGGACTCGGGTCCCGTCCATCGCCTGCTCGCAAACATTGAGGCACCCGACATCTTCAACAAAAAGATGACGCCTCAGTTCCGCGCAAAAATTGAGGAAGTGAAACAGGATCATCTCGATGCCCAGCAGTATCAAGACCTTGGCCGTCTCGACCTCGCCAAAAAGTCCGCAGAACGAGTGCTCAACAAAGACAAATACAATAAGGCCGCTGAGTTGCGCCGCGCTTCGGTTGCGAACGACAAGAGTGACTTTGCGGAGGTCGCCTACAACAGCGCACGCGCTGAGGCAATGTGGGAAGTCACCAGAGAGTGGCAGCGCCCGTACAGCCGCTTTGACAAGCGCACGGTGGAAATCTCCGGCAAGAGCAAGAGCGACGCTCCCAATACCGTCAACATCAACCGCAAGCTGAACGGCATCATCATTCCGAAGATTGATTTTCGTGATGCCACGGTTCGTGAAGCCATTGAGCAACTCAGCAGAAAGAGCAAAGAACTCGATCTTGAGAAGGAAGGCGTGAATATTGTTCTCAAGCTCGACCAAAATGGATTCCAAGCTCCCGCGCCGGTGCAAGCTGCTCCAGTTGGCGGGATTCCTGGTCTGGACCCAGTTCCAGCACCAGAACCAGCAGCCGCCTCGCCTGTTGGCGGTGGTGCTGATACCCGAATCACGCTTACGTTGAACCAAGTTCCGTTGGTTGAAGCACTCAAATACATCACCACGCTTGCGGGCTTGAAGTATAAGATCGACCCATTTGCTGTGTCTATTGTGCCGGTTGGCTCGATTACTGATGAAATGTTCACAAAGGAGTGGAAGGTTCGGCCTGACTTCTTGGCTCGCATTCCTGGTGGTGCTGGGGGCGCACAAAATGGATTAGCGCCCGATCCTGCGCCAGGCGGCGTTCAACCACTAGGCGCAGCGATGTCTGCAAAAGACACATTGATTTCGGCGGGCGTTCTATTCCCACCAAACTCCATCGCGATTTACTCGAAATCGAGCAGCACTCTCACGGTGAAAAACACTTCGGAGAACCTCGACCTCATTGAGAAAATTGTGGAGTCCCTGCAAGATGGCGGCGTCACTCAGGTGGAAATTCAGGCGAAGTTCGTCGAAATCACGCAGAACAACCTGAAGGAACTCAGCTTCGACTGGCTGCTTGGACAATCCAACGTCCCCGGCATCTCGACGAACAGCCTCTTCACCTCCGGTGGAACTCGCGGCACACTTCCGCAGACAAATCCGGCGGATTTCGTGTTCCTTCAAGGTGGGTCGCCAATCGGCCAGAACCCAATCACGGGCGGCAACCGCAGCGGTTCAATCGCTATCAGCGCAAACGCGATTGATGCACTCCTCTTTGGTGGAGCTGGCACGTCAGCCCTTGCTCCCGGCATCTTCTCGCTTGTTGGCGCACGGACCGACCCGCAGTTCCAGCTTGTGATGCGTGGCTTGGACCAGAAGAAAGGCGTGGACCTTCTCTCGGCACCTCGCGTGACCACGAAGCCCGGTCAGCAGGCTATCATCGAAATCATCCGTGAATTCCGTTACCCGACGGAGTTTGAGTCACCGCAGATTCCTCAGTCGTTTGGTAACAACGGAAACAACGGCGGCGGTGGCGGTCTCGCAGGTCTTCTCGGCGGTGGAGGAAGCAGTTCATTCCCAGTCACGCCTACGACGCCCACGGCGTTTGAGGTCAAAAATACCGGTGTCACGTTGCAGGTCGAGCCTCAGATTGGCCCCGATGGATATTCGATTGATATGAATCTTGCGCCGCAGGTTGTGGAGTTTGAAGGCTTCATCAACTACGGCAGCCCGATTCAGAGCACATCGACAAACACACTCGGCCAGCAAGTCGTGAACGTCATCACTCCAAACGTGATCAACCAGCCTATCTTCGCAACTCGCAAGGTGACGACCAACGTCACAGTGTTTGACGGTGCGACGGTGGTGCTTGGCGGCCTCGTCCGTGAAGACGTGCAGAGCGTCGAAGACAAGACGCCGCTGCTTGGAGATATTCCAGTGGTGGGACGCCTGTTCCGCTCCAAAGTGGATCAACACATCAAGCGCAACCTCATCATCTTTGTGACCGCGAAGCTCGTAAATCCTGCGGGAGACCTGATCACTTCGGATGACGAAGTCGAAGAGAAAGTGGATGCGCTCCCGATGCCGGACATGCCGCCACCGCCGCTCCCGACATTGACAGGCTTCGGCAAGTAAATCGAGTGCCTGTTCTTGGGTTGACCGGAGGAATTGCGACAGGGAAAAGCACATTTGCCCCGCGATTCCTTCGTGAACTCCCGATGGCTGGTTACTTTGACTCAGATCGCTGTGTCCACGAGTTGCTGTCTGTTGATGATGGCGTGCGGGAATCCATTCTCGCTGCCTTCGGAGCCGATGCGCTCGGCGAAGATGATCGCCCCAGTCGATTGAAGCTGAGAGAGCTTGTGTTTTCAAACGCCGAATCTCGCAAGACGCTGGAGTCCATCCTGCATCCGGAGGTTCGCGCTGCGTGGACTGCGGAAGCTGCCCGCGCTCGTGCTTCGGGAAGCTGGCTACTTGTGGATATTCCGCTGCTTTATGAAACGGGAGCGCAGGGAGCTTTCGACCGCGTCATCGTGGTTGGCTGCTCGCGTGAAACCCAGCTTCAGCGATTAATTTTTGAGCGAGGGCTTGCGCTGGACCTCGCGGAAAGGATATTAGCAACTCAACTGAACGTCGTCGAAAAGACCCAGCAAGCAGATCATCTGATCTGGAATGAGAGCACCGTCTCGAATCTCGACGAACAGTCCCGACTCCTCGCCGCCTGGCTCAAGCAGCACTTTGGAGAAGGGAACGTATGATATGAACCCAACAAATAATTATTCGGAGGAAGAAGTGCTTCCGATTTATACACCTGTGACACTGCCCGTGGCACTGGGCACCCCGGAGGCACCTGCCCCGGCGGTGCAGACAAACATTTCCGAGGATGAAAATTTGAACGAAAACGGCGACCCGCGTGCAGTGGTTCCGGAGCTTGCTCCCCGCGACTTGTGGGTGGATGAGCTTCATTCGCTGACGGTGCAGGAACTGCACGACCGATTCGCGCAGATCAACATGAGGCCGAATCCTGAAAAGACGCGGCACTACCTCGTTTGCGATCTGCTCCGCGCTTACCACAAGCTCGGCTACCGGCTGTTTGCGGAGGGAATCACGGAGTTTATCACGAGCGATGGCTGCGGGTTTATCCGGTTTCCGCGCTACAGTTTCCGGCCTTGCCCGCAGGATTCGTTTTTCCCGTTTCAACTTGCGAAGAAATGGCGGATGCGCGGCGGGCATTTGGTGCAGGTGCGCTTTCGCCCGGCGGAGCATAAAGAGAAGTATTTCATGGTGGAAGAGATCGTCGCCGTGGAGGGGATTCCCTTTGCGGAATGGGAGCCGCCGCGTGATTTCGAGACGCTCACTCCGCGTTTCCCGGACGCCCGCATCCGGCTCGAAGGCGTCGGGCGCACCTCGGTCACGGCGCGTGCGGTGGACCTTATTTCGCCGATTGGCCGTGGGCAGCGTGGGCTGCTCGTTGCGCCTCCGCGTGCGGGGAAGACGGTGCTTTTGAAAGAGCTGGCAATCGCCGCGCTCGCAAACAATCCCGGCCTGCATGTGATGCTTCTGCTCGTGGATGAGCGGCCCGAAGAAGTCACGGATTTGCAGCGCAGCGTAAAAGGCGCGGAGGTTTATGCCTCCACGTTTGATGAGCCTAGCTCGCGGCATATCCAAGTCTGCGAGATTCTCTCGGACCGCGCAAAGCGGCTCGTGGAGCAGGGGAAACATGTGCTCATTTTCCTCGATTCCATCACCCGACTTTCCCGTGGCTACAACAATGCGCGGCCCGGCGGCGGCAGAATCATGACGGGCGGCTTGGATACAAAGGCACTCGTGAGGCCGAAGAAGTTTTTTGGAAGCGCACGCAACACCCAGGAAGCGGGGAGCCTCACGATTCTCGCCACCGCGCTCGTGGAGACGCACAGCAAGGCGGACGACATTATTTTTGAAGAATACAAAGGCACCGGAAACATGGAGGTGAAGCTGGACCGTTTCCTCAGCGACCGCCGCGTGTTTCCGGCGATTGATCTTCTGCAAAGCGCCACGCGCCGCGACGAGTTGCTCTATCACCCCGATGAGTTTAATCGCATCACGGTGCTTCGGCGCCAGCTCGCCTCACTCCCTGCGCTAGAGGCGACGGAGGTTCTTCTTCACGCGCTGAAGGCCACGCAATCCAACGCGCAGTTATTGATGGGAGGGTTGCGAGGCTGAACCAATCGGAAATCGAAAACGGCGCACCAACCGCGCCATCTGTCCCCCTCACCGACACCAGCGAGGCGCTTGCCGCTGTGCTGCCGCACTTTGAGCCGCATGAGCGAATCGCCGTGGATACGGAGGCTGACTCGCTGCACTGCTATTTTGAAAAGCTCTGCCTCATCCAAATCACCGTCCCCGGAAAAGATTTTCTCATCGATCCGCTCGCGCCGATGGACCTCTCACCACTCTGGAATAGCTGGGCGGGCCGCGAACTGATCTTCCACGGCGCGGATTACGATCTGCGCCTTTTGCGTCGTGCGGGATGCCCGCCGCCGACGAGGATTTTTGACACCATGCTCGCCGCGCGACTCACGGGCGTGAAGGAATTTAGCTACGCCGCGCTGATGGAGCATCGCTTCCAAGTCCCCATCGCGAAAGCATCGCAAAAAGCAAACTGGGCGCGTCGCCCGCTCTCGCAGCAGATGATGGAATACGCGGTCAACGACACCCGTTACCTCGGCGCACTGCGCGACATGCTCGAAAAAGAACTCGACCAACTCGGACGCAGAGCGTGGTTCGACCAATGCTGCGAGCGCGCCATCCGCGCATCCGAAGTGGATAAAGAGCACGACGCCGATCAAATCTGGCGCATCTCCGGCAGCGGCTTGCTGCGCGGGCGTGCGGCGGCGATTTTCCGCGAGCTTTGGCACTGGCGCGAAGACGAGGCAAAGCGAGTGGACAAGCCGACTTTCCACATCCTCCACAGCGAGATGCTCATCAAAGCCGCCGAGCGCATCCATGCTGGTGATCGCGTCGAGTTCAAACACATCCGTGGCCCGCGTGCGCAGCGGTTTTTCGTAGCCGCGCAAAAGGGAATCCTTTGCCCCGAAGCGGACTGGCCGAAGATCATCCGCGTCCCGCGAAACCGCCCATCGCAGCAGCAATACGCACGTTTTCTGGAGCTGAAAAACATCCGCGATTCCAAGGCCGTGGAGTTGAACCTCGACCCATCCCTCATCGCCGCAAAAGCCGCGCTGGAAGGACTCGCATTCCGCCCCGAAGAAGCCACCGCAAAGCTCATGCCTTGGCAGCGAGAAGTGCTCGGCGTGTAGCGCAGCGAAGAAGCGTCAATCCTTCTGCCAGCGACGCAGGACGATGGAGGAATTGATGCCGCCGAAACCGAAGGCGTTGTTCATCGCGTAGTCAAAGGCGGCAGCGCGTCCGGCATTTGGCACGATGTCGAGGTCGCACGCGGGGTCGGGGATTTGATGATGGAGCGTGGGCGGGAGCCATTGCTCCTGCAAAGCGAGTGCGCAAATCACCGTCTCCATCGCGCCGGTCGCGCCGAGTGGATGCGCGGTAAAAGGCTTTGTGCCGCTGATGGCGAGCCGCGTGGCGTGTGCGTCGAATGCGCGTTTGATGCAGGCGACTTCGCTGGCGTCGTTGAGCTGCGTGCTGCTCGCGTGGCAGTTGATGTAGCCGATTTGCTCCGGCGCAATCCGAGCGTCGGCGAGCGCGGCGATCATGCAGCGCGTGATGCTTTCGCCGTCGGGGTTTGGCGAGGTCATGTGGTAGGCGTCGTTGTTCAGCGCGTAGCCGCAGACTTCCGCGTAGATGTGCGCACCGCGTGCTTGAGCGTGCGTGAGTTCCTCCAGCACGAGCGAGCATCCGCCTTCGCCCATCGTGAATCCGTCGCGCTGTTGATCAAAAGGGCGGCAGGCGTGCGCGATAGGCTCGTCGTCCCAGCGCGACATGGTCTTGATGAAATCAAACGAGCTGAAAGTGAGCGGGCACAGCGGAGCCTCGGCACCGCCTGCGATCATCACGTCCACCCAGCCATCGCGGATGTAGCGGAGCGCTTCGCCCACCGCGACGACGCCGCTGGCGCAGGAGCTGGAGTTCGTCGTGCCCACGCCGCGAAAGCCGCACTCGATTGCGATGTTGCTGTGCGCACTGCCGCCGAAGACTTGCAGCGCGAGCGTGGGATTCACGCCGCGTGGTCCTTTTTTGAGAAAGCGTGCGTGCTCATCCTCCGCGCTTGAGATTCCGCCGAGCGCGGTGCCGAAGCTCACGCCCGTGCGCTCCTGCGGCTGCTCGCGGCTCCACGGCAGCTTCGCATCTTCCAGCGCGAGCAGCGTGCTCGCGACGGCAAACTGCGCAAAACGATCCAGCCGTTTCAGGCGATGCGGTGGAAAGAAAACCGTGGGATCCCAGCCCGGCACTTCGCCGATGCTCTGCGCCCGGCAGCCTTCCACATGAAACGCCACAAGCCGCGTGATGCCGCTGCGAGCCTCACGAATACTACGCCAGAAAGCCTCACGCCCGACCCCGCAAGCGGCAATCGGACCGAGACCCGTGATGACGACGCGGCGTCGGGTTGGTGAGTTCGTGGAAATAGCGGGCGGAGAAAAAAGCATTAAACCACCACCGTCACGCTTTTGCTATCGAGTGTCACAAGCGTGCAGGAACTAGGCGGCTGAGGACAGTGCGGCAAAGCGGATGCACTCCTGCAAGTCTTCGCGCTCAAGGTCGGGAAATTCTGCGAGCACCTCATCGAAAGTGTCGCCGCTTGCGAGGTACTCAAGGATTGACTCTACCGGATAACGCAGGCCGCGAATCGTCGGTTTCCCGTGACATACATCAGGGTGAATGGTGATGCGCTTGAGTGGTTCCGTAGTCGAATTCATGGCTTGAAAATAGGTTCTGCGCCGCAGCAATTCAAGGGATACATCGGTTCAGTTTTTGCGCACCACACGCCACCGCGTGAAGAAATCATCGCCAGCTGGGAGCATTTCGGCGAGGCGGAGGTGTGTGCTTTTTGGGAGCCAGTCGCCGGCGATGCCGGTGAGCGTGGTGGCTTTTGCGCTGCCGAAGATGAGCGGGCAGAGTGTGAGGTGGAGTTCATCCACGAGGTCGGCGGCGAGGAGTGCTTTGAAGAGCGTGCCGCCGCCTTCGCAGACGAGGCGTTTCACGCGGTATTCTTCGCGCAGCGTGGCGAGCATTGCGGGGAGATTTACGGAATCGGCGAGGTGGAGAAAGAGGTCGCAGACTCCTGCCAGCGCGGTGCAGGTGTGGGTGGACATGCGGCGCGTGGAGAAGACGACTGCGGGCGGTAGGCCGCTGGTGAAGACTCGGTTTACCGGCGAGATGCGACCGGTGTTTGTGGCGATGACGCGCAGTGGTATTTCGGGAAGGCCGCGTTTTTTTCGCGCAGCGCGGAGGTCGGGGGAGGGGATGGAGAGCGTCATCGTGTCGGCGGCGAGTGTGCGTGCGCCTACGAGCACGGCGTCGCACTCGGCGCGGATTTCGAGCAGGCGGCGTTTGTCGGCGGGGCTGGAGAAATCGCTGGGCGTGCGGCTGCGCGTGCTGATGCGGCCATCGGCGGTGATTGCGAAGTTTGCCGTGACGAATGGGCGCGGCGTCATGAGCCGGGGAGCTTGGCACCGAGCTGCGCGGTCGTCTCGGCAAAGGAGGCGTCGCGCTCGCTTTTACTGGGGCGGTAGAACATGTAGAAAAAGCCGCCGACGATGCCCCAGAAGGCGATGCAGAAATACCCGATCATCGAGATGCTGGGCGCGATGCCTTCGTCCAAATCGCACAGCCGCGTGAGCATGTCGTCGAACAGCTTCTCGCGCGTCCCCAGCCCGCCGGGCGTGATGGGCAGCGCGGCGACTGTCTCGATTACCGGCAGCGCGGAGTAAAGCTGCACGGCATCCGGTTTGCGCGGGCCGGAGTGTTCGATGGAGCGACTCGCGCAGTAGAAGGTCGTGTAATGCGCGGCGTGTGCGAGCACGGAGATCACCACTGCCGCGAGCGTGGGCAGCCATGCGCGACCGTAGAGCGCGTATGCTCCGCTGGCCGAGGCGAGGAAGGCTCTGCCGGGGAGCTTCTCCGGCAGCTTGTGTGCAAGGCGCAGCGCGGAGACTGCGCCGGCGACGAGCATTCCCGCCATGCAGACGCCGAGGACACCGAGGCCGGAGTAGATGTATTTTGCCGTGAGCGGATCGCTCGTGAGCCAGTCCCAGCGCAGCCATGTGATTCCGCCTGTGAGGACCGCTACGCCGACGAGGCCGAGCAGTCGGTCCATCACCACACTCAGCGCAGCGGAGGTCTTCCTGCCCACCGGCGCTTCCTTTAGTAAATAGTAGCCTTTCACCAAATCGCCACCCGTCCCGCCGGGGATGAACAGGCTGAAGAATAGCCCCACCATCAGCAGCCCGTACATCCGCGTCCACGAAATGCGGATGCCCTGCACGCGCAGCAAAATCTGCCAGCGCACTCCCGCGAGCAGCTCGAAAATCCCATACGCCACCACGCCTGCGACCAGCCAGCGCCAGTCCGCCTGCAACACCGCGTCCTTCAGCACCTGCCGCTTCGACGGATCGCGAAACACCAGCCACAGCAGCCCGGCAGTGAGGCCGAATTGCAAAATCCACAGCAGCGTCTTCCTCATCTGCGCTCCTTTCGCGGGGCTACGTCCATTGCGGGAATCGCTCCTTCCATTTCGCCGCGCTCGCCACGATTTCCTCCCTCGTCCGGCGCGGACTCATTTCATAAACGAACAACATCCCCGGCGGCACAAAGGGCAGCAGTTTCTCGTATTCGATGTTCCCATCAAACGGCGCCATGTGGTCGCGGCCCGGCCATTTCGTATCGTGTAAATGGCAGCCGATCAGCCGTGGCGACACCTTCTGCAACCACGCCGCGTGGTCCAGGAAACTCATATTGTGCTTCACCTGCACATGCCCGAAATCGTGCCAGTAACCCACCGTCGGCGCGGCGAAATTCCCCAGCACATCCATCATCTCCGGCTCATTCGGAATCTCCTCGTAGCTGTGCCTGCTCTCCACTCCGAGCTTGATTCCGCGTTCCTCCGCAAACGCCACGATGCGCTTAAAACTCTCCTTCGCCCGGAAAAACGGATTCGCCGCCTGCGACTCCCGCGCCTTCACCGCCTCCAGCTTCGTGCGCACAAATTGGTTCGACGCCATCATCCCCACCTCCGCCATCTTCACCAGCTTCCCCGTATAATCATCCACCGGCACGCTACCGAGGTGCATCACCACAAACTTCGCCCCCAGCCGCTTCGCGAAATCAATCGTCTGAAACGTGTGCCGCAACGCCCGCTCCCGCTCACTCTGGCTCGCCGCACTGATCTGATAACAATCCGGCGACGCCCGCGTAATCTCCACCGGCAGCGGGCAAAAATTATGCAGCGAAGTGATCTTCATCTTCCCCTGCTCGTGCATCTTCAAAATCCCATCCACCAGCGAAAGCCGTATCCCGTGCCCCAGCTCCACATTCTCAAACCCCAGATCGAGGATTTCTTGAATCATAGCCGCGCCATCGGTGTGACGCCCGGAGTTCCAGCAGGTAGAAAAAGAAAGCATGATGAGGTGAAAAAAGCACCCGGCCCGACAGCGTCGCCGCTGCCCGCCGGATGCGAATCTGCCGTCACACTAGCGTCACAGCCGCGCCCCATCAAGTTGCTTTCCGCGCCCGCCCAATAAAGAGATGGCGAAGTCGCTTGCGAAAGTAGTCCACGGCTTTAGTGAACTCCCGAAAACTCGTCTGCGGAGCGCAAAGCGCCTTGGAGTGGGGGGCCGGGGGGGGGG
>JANMLS010000234.1:0-27731 GCA_031372675.1 Verrucomicrobiaceae bacterium | reverse complement strand
TGAGCGACCGCATCCTTATGCTCCACGAAGGCCGCATATCCGCAGAGTTTGGAGCGGGAACGAGTCAGGAGAAATTGCTCGCTGCCGCAATGGGTACGACGCTCGAAGCTGCGCCGGAGCCTGCGAAACTCACGCGCCGCGAATCGCCGCAGCCGTATGTCATTTCCCCACCATTCTACCTGCCCCAACCATAACGCCCATGAACCCACGTTTCTCACTCCGCGATTTATCCCTGCTGATTGCGCTGCTGTTCATCGCCGCCTATTTTTCCTACGCGCTGCGCGACCCGGCGCAGGCGATATTTTTTGAAGGCAATCCCTTCCTCTCCGCACGCACTTTGAGCCAGCTCGTCGTGGAAGTCTCCATCACCGCGACGCTCGCAGTGGGAATGCTACTCGTCATCCTCCCCGGCCACATCGATCTCGCTGCGGGCAGCGGCGTGGGGCTGATTGGCGGACTCGCGACGGTGCTGATCAACGGCACCGGCTGGGTGACGCAATCGCTCAAAGCACTCCACGATTTCATCGCCGCAACTTTCGGCCACGATGCCGCCGCATGGTGCCCGCCGCCGCCGTGGCCCGACCCTGTGGCGATGGCATTCGCTTTCGTAGTGGCGGCAATTTTCTGGGGGTTGATGGGGATGCTCATCGTGCGCCAGCGCATCCAGGCATTCATCGTCACGCTTGGCGGGATGCTTCTTTTCAAAGGACTGTTTTGGGATGTCATCGGCAACCGCACCATCGCAGTCTCCGGTCCATCGCAGGGCAAAACGTGGACGCTACTTGCAGGCGGCGACAGCTACACAATTCCGCAGGATTGGATGCGCAGACTCGCGACGGATTATGTGGAACCAAAACTCGGCATCCTCGTCGCAGCCGCAATCGTCGCGCTCATGCTCATCGTCCGCCTGCGTGCATGGGCGCGGAGGAAACGGCTCGCGATGGAAGGCGACGACTTCGAGCTTACGTTTCTAAAATGGATGATCGCCGCGCAACTCATCTTCATCGGCGTGCTCGTCGCCAACCAACACAAAGGCGTTCCCATCCCAGCGGTGGTCTTCGGCGCAGTGGCGTTTCTCGTGCATACACTGACGCGCCACACGCGATTTGGGCGGCATCTTTACGCCATCGGCGGCAACGAAGAAGCGGCACTCATTTCCGGCATCCGCGTGCAGAGCGTCACGATTTGGGCCTTCATCCTCATGGGCGGAATCGTGGCCATTACCGGCTTCATGCAGACCGCCTACACCGGCTCCACGACGACAGACATCGGTAATCTTATGGAGCTGGACGCCATCGCCGCTTGCGCCATCGGAGGCGTCGCGCTCAAGGGTGGACGCGGCACGGTGATGAACGTCATCCTCGGCGCACTCATCATGGCGACGCTGGCAAAAGGAATGTCGCTCATGGGAACAGACCCAGCGGTAAAACACATGGTGAGAGGCGGCGTGCTCGTGCTCGCCGTTTGGCTAAACACGCGGATGAACCGCCGCTAATACCGACAGTTCACCAGCCGCCTTGGGCGCGCTTTTTCAATTCCCAGACTTTGAGCGCGGCGCGGATAAGCTTCATATTTTTGCCGCTCCAAGGCGTGCGTTTTGTGGGGCGTCTCTCGTGCGATGAATGGGTGCTTTTCATAGTGAGAAGTTGGGTTCCATTCCAAAATGAGCATCGCTCGTTCCACGTCGCGCAGTTTGTTTTTATCAAACTCGGACGCCGCTTTTTCCGCCGCAGATCAAGCTACCGCTTGAGCGACTTACTTCCCGCGCTCAAACACTCGCAATACCAGCCCCGCGAGAAAGCCTGCGGCCACCGCCGATGTCAGCGCGACTGCCGGGCTTCGCCTGCATGAAGCCAGCCACAGCCGCACTCCGCGCCGGGCGACTACCGTGCATTGTTTCGCTGCGTCTCCGCTGTTCATTTGCGGCGACGCTCCACTTCCTCAAAGAGCCGCGCCACGCCGAGCAGCATGAGCGCAGGCCGCAGCAGCGCAAACACAAGGCTCACCAGTGCACCCACAATGCGACCGATGGGGAAAATGGTGAGGATGATTCCGATGAAAAAGGACCACACGATGGAGTTCACCGGACGTTTTTTCACGCTGTCGGCAGTGCGATCCACGAGATCGCGGAGCGGTTTCTTTTGCGTATCTTGCGGGCTGGATTCGGTCGGCTCGGACATGTGCGCATTTAGCCCCACCACCGTCGCGCGGTCAACGCACCACTTCAATTTGACGCGTTAGCAAACGACTTTGTTCGAGCCGGGATCGATGAATGGCCGCAGTGCGCTGCGCAAAACGGCGGCATCATAGTCGCCCGCGACATCCGGCGTATCGAGCATCCATCGCTCGATTTGGAGCAGGCTGCTCATTTCATCGATCCAGCGGGCGACGGTCTTTCGCGGCGGTCCGGCGAAGCGCTCGCCGACCATCCGCAAAATGTCCGTGTGGCTTGGGACGTTGAGCAGCAGCGCGAGAAAGAAACGGTGCTCCGGCTCCGTGGCCGATTTGCGAAGACCGACCATCGCATCGCGGCGCACGATTTCGTCGAATGTCGGCGCGACTGCATCCGCGCGTGGACCGTGCTTTTTGCGGAAGATTTGCAGGCACTTTTCCCATTTCCCGAGCGCACGGAGGTGGCCGAGACAGTTTTGTAAAATGAACATCCCCCGCCCGAAATCCAGTTCCCGGATCATCTTCGCCACAAGCTCCGCGTAGCCCGCGTCACCGGTTTGCTCCAGCACGTCGAGCAGTTGTTTTCGGCGTGTCGTCAGCGCGTCGTCGTGGAACGGGTCCACCGCGAGATGCGGCGGCAAATACGTGAATTGCGGAGCGCTGCCGGGATCGGAGTGCGTGCGGACGACGACAGTGACGGACGGCGTGTCGAGGTGGAACAGCGAGTGAATCTGCGCCGGGCCGGAGATGATCGGCTCGGTGCTGCCGGCCTCCAGTAATTGCGTATCCAACATGCGGACATTTCCGATGCGCAGATTCGGCGTGATGGATTCTGCGTTTTCAAACGCGAACGTGGAGTGAATGCTCGACCCCGCCATGACGTGAAATGCGCCGGAGAACATGTGCTGGTGGATGTCCGTCGTCCCATCGAGCCAGAAGAGGAGCTGGATGTAGAAATGCGGGTCGTCAAAAACGACAATCTCCGGCTGACCAAATCCCGACTGCGTTTGATACGGCTGCGCGTCATCCAGCAGAAACTCGCTGATGAGCGCCGGTAGCGAGACGTGTTTCGCCGGTGGCTTCTCCGCAAGCGCTTTGCAGGCAATCGCAGGAAACGCCGCCAGCGAAAAGTCCACCTTCTTCCAACGCGCCAAAACCTTCTGCCCAAGCTCTGCGAAAAACTGATTCATCCCCAGCATTTGCCCGCAAAGCGAGGCACGCGGCAATGACCATCTTCGGCCCCGTAATTTTCCAGAGCGCAGTTGGCAGTTGGCAGTTGGCAGTTCGCGCTGCGGTGTCGCTTGCGACTGGGAGCGGCGACATTCCTGTCGCTGCATAAAAACCAAACGCGAAGCGGAAGCTGATTGAGCGTGGTGCGCAGAGAGACTGGGCGCTTTGCGCTATGTTTTGGACAGCGACAGTAATGTCGCCGCTCCCTGGCTCGCTTCGCTCGCACGGCTTCACTGCGATCTGAAGCGCTTACTTTGAGCGTGGTTCATTATCCCTGATTAGATTCACTGCTGTCGTCCTCAGCCGTCGAATCTTACCTCAGTAACTCTCAGGTCAGAATCAAGTCCAATATCGACATCAAGGTGGTTAAACGTCGCTGTTCCCGAATACCACAAATGCACACTTCCGTCGGCGTAAAAGCAAACCAGTCGTAAGGACAGTTCAGACAGAAGGTCCTCTGACGTCCGCCCCAATCGGTCGCCGAAATATGCTCGGTGCTTCCGAAGGATTTCTGCTGCAGCATCTCTGAGTATTCGGGTCTCATGAGCCATCAGAAGATGCCAAGTCGTCTCGCATGCATGAAGAAAGTCTGCCCAATCGAGAGTCATCTCCGAATCGCCGACTAACGACACCTCAATCTCCTTTTCAGGGCGACCTCGATAGACGCCGTTAAGAGTCGGCCACTCAGGAAGCTCGTTGTCCCAAACGAACTGCTCAAAGATTTGACTTCGAAGCACGGGAGTCATCTGTTTTATTCGCCCTTGGTTGTGGTGCGGTCGTCAATGTCTGTTCAGAATACCGTGTCCTTGTGCCAACGGATCGCATCAAGAACGACCCACTTCCCGCCCTTCAAGTGAAAAAGGAAAGTAGTCCTAAAATCCCCTTCGGACCACCAAACTTCGTGGATCTCGACCTTGGCGCTTGCTGGATCATTGGCCGGGTATGCCTTGGACACCTTGTTCCGCAGCTCACCGGGAGCCTTGGTGGCGGGATACTTATCCTCGTGGAATGGCTTGCCTTTGTAGGTCTTTGTTACTTCCGCTTGTGTCTTGCCAATCCATTCTTTCAGTGTCGCCACTTGGCCACGTGCGGTAGCCGCAGCAATACCCACAACAAATGCCACAAGAGTAATCAGTTTTCTCATAGAGTTATTTATGCACAGCAGGGAGATTATCGATAAAGCTGCTCCCTTCCCAACAGCTTTATCGCCGACAGATTTGTTACTTTCCGACGGCCTTTTGAATTCATGGCGTGGCTTTTTAAGCGCATGTGAGTGTAAGGCAACAAGGATGTTTGTTAGCATCCCGAACGCCGCGATTGAGGGCTGGAAGCCCGTCAATGGAATAGCCTGGGGTGAAGCCCCGGGGTATCGGTGAAAATGAATGGATCCCTGCAAGGGCGACATAAAATGCGAGCGTCGGTTTTTGTTCCGCCCTTACTGGGCTTCATTTTATTTGCGCGATGAACCCAGGGCTTCACCCTGGGCTATTACATTTCCGGGCCTTTGGCCCTCTGCGGCGGCGTTTGGGAGCCAACTCCACCAGTCGTAGGGTCCCTATCGCCGATTTGTAAACGGGGATTCCAGTCGGGAAACTCGGGAGCAGATTGCGGAGTGCATAGTCCGTGAAAAGTGCGGCGGAGGTAGATTGCGGAGTGCATAGTCCGCGAAAAGTGCGGCGGAGGTAGATTGCGGAGTGCATAGTCCGTGAAAAGCACGGCGGAGGTAGATTGCGGAGTGCATAGTCCGTGAAAAGCACGGCAGAGGCAGATTGCGCAGTCGATATTCCAGTTGGGAAGCTTGGGGCGGCGATTTCTAATAGGATTTACCTCTGATGAGGCTCGGGCGGGTTGGGGCGGATTGGGATTTATGGTCGGGAAGCTCCCGCTGCGGTATTTCCGACTGTTTTTAAGGGAGGGAGACTGCTTCGGGGGAAAACGCTGCCGATTTTCCCGCAGCGGAGGCCCGGCCATGCCAAAACGAATCCGGTTTTCCCATCGCCGACTCTCCCGCCGACTACGCCGCATCCGTGCGCAGAGCTGGAGCGCCTCCGGGGTTGTGGGTCGTGGCGCAATTTGAACCACCAAATTGATCCACTACTCGTGCTTGCAGCGGCGGGCTTTTTGCATCCACTCTCCGCGCTTCATGTCCACGAATCGTATTGACCAGACCTTTGCCCGACTTCGCGCTGAAAAACGCGCCGGTTTTATCGCTTACATTTGCGGCGGCGACCCGACGCTCGCTGCCACGCGCGACCTCGTGATCGCGCTGGAGGAAGCGGGTGTGGACCTCATCGAAATCGGCATCCCTTTTAGCGATCCGCTGGCGGATGGCGTGGTGAATCAATTGGCTTCCACGCGCGCGCTCGCTGCGGGAGCGACGCTGAATGGCGTGCTCGATTGCATCCGCGAGATTCGCGTGAAGAGCCAGATTCCCATCGTGCTCTACACGTATATGAATCCCGTCTATCGCCACGGTTTCGACGCCTTCCTCGCCGATGCCGAGAGCGCCGGAGCGGACGGCATTCTTTTCCTCGATCTCCCGCCCGACGAGGACGAAGGCTCGCCGGAACTTCGGATGCACGGCCCGCTCAAGCGCATCCGCCTCATCGCGCCGACGACGCCGCCAGCGCGTATCGCGTTGCTTACAAAAGACGCGAGCGGTTTTATCTACTACGTCAGCCGCACCGGAGTGACCGGCGAGCGCACGGATGTCGCCGCAGACATGGCGCAGCAAGTCGCGGCGATTAAAGCGACGACTTCGCTTCCTATCGCGGTCGGCTTCGGAGTGGGGAGCCCCGAACAGGTAAAGACCATCGCTTCCGTGGCCGATGCGGTGATCGTCGGCAGCGCGATTGTGAAGCGTATCGCGCAATACGGCAGCGACGCGGACCTCGTGAGCAAGGTCGCGGATTTTGTGCGCCCGCTCGCACAAGCCGTGCGGCAGTAGTGCCTCCGCGCTTGCTCCGTGCGTGGCAAAGTGAATATACAACGCGCAATGTCATCACGGCCCGCCATTACATTAACTCGCTCGGCATCCACGCTGATTGCGGTGCTGAGCGTTCTCCCATCGGGAGGGGGGCGCTTGTATTCTGCGAGCGACTCGCTGGGCCGCCCCACAACGACTCACACGGAAGGGCAAAAGACCGCTCTGAAATCGCCGCTGCAATTTAATCCCGATCCCGGCGGTGTCGCGACTCCGGCGGTGCGTGTGAAGCCGCAGTTGCGCCCGCTGCCTAAGATGCCGGACGCTCCGCCACCGGAGCCGAAGAACATCGGCGGCACTCCGTTTGACATCGGCCTTCCGCAGTCCGAAACGCCGTTTGCAAAACCGCCGGAACTCACCGACCGACCTTCGCTTTTTGGCGATGATTTCCTTTTTGTCCCGCGCATAGATCACGAGGACAACCCTGCAAACATCGGCCTCCCGCGTCGCGGAGTGCGCTCGCTCTCGCAGCAGACGAACATTTTTCACTACCGCGAATACCCGATGGGGCAGGAAGGCCTGGGAGTTTTGCCGCGCTCGGAAGCGATGGTGAATCGCTGGGCAATCCCCTTCCCTAAATGGCAGCGCTACATGGACCCGCGCCACGAAGTCCCCTACGGCGACGGACGCGAGACGCTGAAACTCTGGCACCCGTATGAGCAATCGAAACTCAAGGGCGACGCGCCGATTTTCGGTCAGGAAATTTTCGCAAACATCACCGCGAAGACGTTCAACATTTTTGAATACCGCAGACTCCCCGTGCCGTCAGGCCAAAGCACGGCTGCGCCGAATAGCTCGGAGTTTTTCGGGCGCGGCGAGCAGCGTTTCATCTCCTCGGACCGCTCGCTCACAATAGAGCTGTTCAAGGGCGAGACGACGTTCAAGCCCGTGGAGTGGCTGTTCCGAATGCAGGTCGTGAAAAACGACAACTGGATTTGGGTGCGCGAGCAAAACCTCCTTGATCCCGATCCGCGCGGCGTGAATCAAGCCAGCGGAAAAGAACCCAAGCCCACGAAGATCGGCGCAATCCCCGCGTTCCGCGATGGCTTTGGGCTGAACACCGGACGCGGCATCCGCCCGCTCACAGCCGTCGCCAGCCCCGGCGATGCGTTTAATTACATCGCCCCGCAACTCCGCCCGCTCGGTGCTTCGGATAAACTCGTCCCCGTGGACCCAGAAACCAACGAGCCGCCGCGTGGGATGAAATTTCCCGAGGCGAAGGACCACCAGAAAGACACCGCGCGGACGAGAAACACCTATCGCCACAAAGACTTCTTCGGCGTGCAGGAATTGTTCTTCGAGTATCACCTCGGCGACCTTTCGGACAACTACGACTTCTGGGTTACGCGCGTCGGCATCCAGCCATTTGTCTCCGATTTTCGCGGCTTTATTTTCAGCGATACGAACCTCGGCGTGCGACTTTTTGGGAACTGGGACAACAACCTCTGGCAATACAACCTCGCCTATTTCAACCTCCGCGAGAAGGACACTTACAGCGGCTTGAACATGTTCGATTCCCGCGAGCAGCAAGTCATCATCGCCAGCCTCTACCGGCAGGACCTTTTCTGGAAAGGCTACACGGGCCAGCTCTCGCTCCATCTCAATTTCGACGACGGCCAGCGGCACTTTGATAAGAACGATTTCCTCGTTCGCCCTGCCCCGCTCGGCGACTTCGGAGCCGCACGCGAGCACGACATCCGCACCATCTACCTCGGCTGGGCGGGCGACGGCCACATCGGGCGCTGGAACATCAACCACGCATTCTACTGGGTGCTCGGCGAAGATGAATTCAACGGCCTCGCCGGGCGGCGCATCGAAGTGAATGCACAGATGGCCGCAGCGGAACTCAGCTACGACCAAGACTGGATTCGCTATAAACTCAGCGGCTTCTGGGCAAGCGGCGACGGCGATCCCACCGATGATCGCGGCACCGGTTTCGATAGCATTGTGGACAACCCCTTTTTCGTTGGCGGCCCGTTCAGCTACTACGTCCACCAAGGGCTGAACCTCGCCGGCACCGCCGTGAATTTGAAGAACCCCGACAGCCTCATCCCAAACCTCCGCAGCGGAAAAGCCGAGGGGCAGTCAAACTTCGTGAACCCCGGCATCAAAATCATCGGCGCAGGACTCGACGCCGAGCTCACCCCGAAACTCCGCGCCTTCCTCAACGCCAATTACATTTGGTTCGACCAGACCGCCCCCATCGAACGCGCTCTCCACACCAATAAAGTCAGCGACCGCCTCGGCTGGGACCTCAGCCTTGGTCTAAAATACCGCCCACTGCTGACAGAAAACGTCATCGTCGGCGCAGGCATCGGCTTCCTCATCCCCGATGCAGGCTACAAAGACATCTACCGCCGCAACACCGATCAAATCCCCGGCTTCGGCCCCCAAAACCGCGAAGGCGAAGCCGACGACGTGCTCTGGAACGCCCTCATGACGCTGACGCTGACGTTTTAACCCGAGAACAGCCAGCAAATCACGGGATGCGTAAAGGAGCGGCGAATTCTGAGGTGGCGTGGGCGCTTACGCAGGAGAACCAGCTTGGACTGGCGATTTAGAAATGACGAATTGGTTATCGGCTATCTGCGATTGGCCAATTTCAAATAGCCAATAGCAAACACGCCTCCGGGTTCGTCATTTTCTCCTACCTCCCGCCGCCAAAGCGTCCGCCACCCGGACCTCCCTCGCGCTGTGGAGCCACGGCTTGCTTTTTGACTTCATCCGAAAAAGCCGATGCAGCGATGATTGCGGGGCCATTTTGCGGGTCTGCTTTCACCAGCGCAGGACCGACTACACTCGCAGTGCGCGCCTGGCGTTCTGCGTCTGTGATTGTGGCGATCATTCCCCATGCTTGCTTTGGATCATTCTTAGCGATGCGAGTGATTACTTCGCCACGCGCAGAATCCATATCCGGGCTGACTGGCTGGCTGGAAATGAATGAACTCGCAGCAGTAAGGTCGCTGCCTGCCCAAGTTTCTACGACACGACCAAGGGCGCGACGTTTTGAGTCTCCGCTTTCCATCGAAGAAATCCACTGTGCGGTGCTGGAAGGGTCTTTTTTGGCAAGCTGCTCCGCAGTTTGCCGCACAAATTGATCGCGGAAAGCACCGGCAGGGAGCGAGTCGGCGTAGGCTTTCGCTGCGTCCGCGCCGCGTTGTGAGAATAGCTCACTGGCAAGTGTCTCCACCATACGATCACCAAAACGCCCAATCTCCATGGATGCGCCAGTCGCGAGTGCTTTATCGAGATCGTTCTTTGCGAGCTGGCTCACCACGCCCATCAGCGCAATGTTTCCAGTCGGCTCATCCCCGCCCCAATCTCCACCACGACCGAAATCCATTTTGATATTTGCGCCTTCCGTGGATGCCCAAGCGAGTGCGGCATCGGGCGAAAGTCGTGTCCATGTGCGCAGCGCAGAGCTGGTCGCCATAAATTTCTCACCACCCTTCAGATTCGTCGAATAGGTCATCGCGCCTTTCGGATCGAGCTGCACATACTTCGACATCAGCATCGAAATTTCCATAAAGCGGGCACCGCCAAATCCGCCGCGACCCCGTTCACCGCCTGAAATGACGACTTTCAGCGCCGCCTCGATGTCCGCCGGCGAATTCAGAACTTCGAGCAGCTTCATAAAATTCTGCATCCTAAACAGCTCGTCCTCCTGTGCCATCACACGTTTCAGCCAGTCTTCGAGGGGCTGACCGCCAGTAATTTCACCCACCGTAAGTCCCGCACCACTGCCGCCGGACTGCTCCACGGAAAACACACCGCCCACGCGAGAATCAGCGCCTACATTGACTCCGCTCTGGTCCGTGATGCTGCTCGAAGTGATTACCGTTTTTGGTGGAGTGATAGGGTCTTCGAGCCATTTCGTCGTGCGGCCAAATGCAAAGCCGACCGCGAGCGCCCCGACGCCTCCGAGGATGTATAGAACATAATTGGAACTGCTTTTGATTGGTGTGGGCATAAGTTGAAAAAAGTGAAAGTGAAACGATGAACCCTATAAAAACACTGCGCTTTGCAAAAAGTTGCGCTCATCCATGACTTTCATCTGAGTCTTCGGAGGTATATCTCCGCCACATCCGCACAAGACTTCAGCGCTTCGGCTTGGAGTACATTTTTTTCACAGCGTCGTCCCCGTTGATCTCCTGATTCGCCTTCCAAACCAAGTGCCTGTAAAACTGCATCAAACCTGCCGTGCAGCAGGCGCAAAAAAGCACTAGGAGAACTTTTTGAGAAAATGAATTGTGCATGACTGTGTAAAAGCAGTTTACCAGCCAGCCCTCACCAGAATCCGTTCTGACCAGTGCATAGGATGTAAATCCCAAGCCCAAGATTGGTAACTGCGTGGGCAAAAACACACGCGGAAAGGCTCCGCGTGCGAATGGCGACCAAGTTAAACAACACACTGGTGATGAGCGCGGCAGGCCAGTCGGCCATTTGATGCTCAAAGCAGAATGCAACCGAGACGATGCTGAATGATTTCCAAGTGAACGTGCCGAAGGGAACTTTTTGGAAATCCTCGTTCACAAAAAAGCGCAGGAGATAGCCGCGCCAGAAAATCTCCTCCACCAAAGGCACGATGACCACCATGCGAATCAAACGAAGTACGACGTTGCCCCAATACGCAGTGCCATCCGCGCCGAAATACGCGGGATCAAAGCCAGCAGTCCTTGGCGGGAAGCCCAGCCATTGCTGCGGCGCCACCCACACAACCAATGAAAGAAGCCCGATCAAAGTCGCAAACCCGATTCCTTTTGGAGCGGAAAGATCGATGCGCTTTCTCCAGTGCCATAATGCCCAAGCGCAGACTCCGATCTGTGCGGGGAAAATCCAGTATTTGGAATCCGCGATGACCCAGTGGCTGGAGAATGCGCCGAGTTTTCCAAGCATTTCCGACAGCAGCAGAAGCGCAAGAAACAGGAAAAACGGCCCAATATAAGCTCTTTCGTGCGGTGTGGTAACAATCATCAAACTCCATTCAAAGCCATGAACGGAAAAGAAAACAAGATATCCGAACCGACACCTGAACAACTTCTGAAAATCCTGGACATCGGTATGCAGACGATGCGCTCCAAACGAGGTGCGCAAAATACTCGCAATACAATCCGGGTAGTCAGCATTTTACTGATGCTGCTCATTCTGGGCGGTGCGCTTGCAGTCCTCATGTATCTGCTGGATGATCTTCGGGAGCAAAGAGCCGGTGGCCGGAATCCGGCACCGGAATTGGGCATCGAAAAAGTTTCCCAGTAATTTCAAAACCACGGCACGCCCGTTGCTATTGTAGATTTGCAAATGGGAAAGAAATTCACATCGGTAATGGGACTCGATATTGGGCGGTATTCTCTCAAATCAGTCGTGATTCAAAAAAAGGGAGGGAACCGCTTTGTGGTCACCCATTTCGCCAGTCATGTGATGGATGAAACGGTGGAGCCTACGCCGTCAGAAATCGGCAAGGGCATCAAGTCTATGCTCAAGCAAATGGGCGGAAACGCGAAAGCCTGCGCGGTGGCAGTTTCTCATCCCGAAGCATTGCTGCGCTTAATTGAGCAACCTTCGACTCCGACGGAAGTTCTCCGCGATGCGCTGAAACTAAACGGGATGATGCTTCTCAATCAGGACACGAAAAATTTCATCCTAGACTGCGATTTGATCCCAACGAGTGCTTCATCGGGAAAAATCGAGGACGGCCAAAAAACCTACCTTGTCGCGGGCCTGCCTCGTGTTCAGGTGAATAATATCGGGCTGGCCATCCACGAGGGCGGGGCACCGCCAGTCGCTACCCTGCAACTCGCGCCAGTTGCGATGTTCAATGCCTTTGAGTTTGCGCAGCCGGAGGCATTCAATACCTCGTCATTTTTTCTCCTCGATATTGGTCATCAGGCTTCGACGATGATGCTGGGTTCGATGAAGGAATTAGTGTTAATTCGGAACATTGATTTTGGTGGGAAAGCGTTGATTGAGAATCTGCAAACCCTGAGCGGGGAGCATCGCCAAACCGTTCTGAACGCACTCGAAGATGACGATGAGTTGATGATTGAAAATGCACGCATGGCGATGACCACGATCACGCGCGAAATCATGAATTCCATCGGATTTTTTGAAGGCCGCCGCGAAGATACGATCAGGCAGATTTGGGTTTCTGGAGGAGTGGCAAAATGCAAAGCTTTGCTCCGTGTTCTCGGCGAAGAACTCCGAATGCCGTGCGTGGCCTGGTCCGCTGCCGAGCGATGCGAAATCAATGTCCCCGCTGCAAGAAAAACGCGCTTTGCAGAAGACTCGCTCGATTTGAGCGTCGCCTGCGGAGCCGCTACCCAAGCCCTTTCCGAGTAAATCAATTTTATGGCTATCAGAATCAATCTCTATCACGAAATCCAGCGTGCGCGGATAGTAGAGCAATACGACCCCCTCAAAATCTCGCTCATGTGCCTAGGCTTTATCGGAGTCTGCCTAGTCGGCTGGTACTTCATGAGTCTGAATGAGACCAACAAGATTCGGGATGAGCACTCCACTCAACAAGTAGAGCTGGGGAGACTAAAACCTCTTGCGATAGCAGCTAAGGATAATGAACAGAAATTCAACAACGTCCTCACGCTCGCCAGTTCGTTAAGCAAACGGATTGATGAGCGATTTTATTGGGCACCTGTGCTGGACAAAATTTCGGCAGTCATCCCTCCCGCCGTGCAGATCACGAAAATGACAGGGGAATCAAATTTCGGCGAAATCCCACGCCGCGTGAACGTGAACATTGAAGGTGTGGCCGCTGGCAACCAGCCGCGAAAAGTCGCGGAAGATTTACGACTCAAACTCAATGAAACTCTCGGGCGCAATTTCAAGGAACTCTCTGCTGTATTCAAATCTTTGGATGACAGCATTGAGCGCGTAGTAATTGACGGGAAGGAGGCTTCGACGGTTCTTTTTTCTATCAGCATCAGCTTCACCATCGAGACAATACCTACAGCCCCCGCACCCGCGCCAGTCGCGCCAGCGCCCTCTGCGCCAGACATCACTGCACAAAGATAAAAATCCCCATGAAACTCAACAAGGACCAGCAACAAAAAATTATTCTTGGAGCGATGCTTTTGGTTGGTGTGATCTACGCAGCCAATGAATTCCTGCTATCTCCACTCGCACTGGAACGCTCCAGATTAACGGAAGAAATGACTGCAAATGAGCCGAAACTACGCGAAATGCGCGCGCAAATCGCGCGCACCAAGAGTTCCGAGGAAAAAACTCCGCAGGCCACTAATTTGATCGCACAAGTGGACTCCATGATCCCCGACGGATCGCCAGTCGCATGGTTTCCGCCGAAAGTTTCGGATTTTTTCAGAGCCAATGGCGTGGAAAAAGCAGTCGCAAAATTCGCTACCGAAACCACTGAAAAAGAACTGACTGGCTATCGCAGGCTCACTTGGTCAATTGATATTCCGAGCGCGGATTTTTTGCGCTTTGCACTCACTCTTTCCAAAATAGAAAATTCAGAGCCACTCTTTGAGTTTACTGGATTTGAGATCAAAGCCAACAGGGAGCAACTGGACTCTCAACGCATACTGCTCTCCGTTCAAAACATCATCAAAAAGCAATGAACGCCTTTCACGTCATCCTAGCTTCCGCTATTTTTTCAATCTCCCCTGCCCTCGCTCAGACGGAGCCTGGATTAACTCCCTATCCACTAAAAAATCGCTCCACTTTTACCTTCTCGGTAGATTCGAGGGTTCCGTTTTGGCCTATCGGATGGCAGCGACCACAAGAAGGGCAACCCATCCAGCCTGTTCAGGTGCAAAAAGCGCCAACCGGCCCCAAAGTTAAACTCACCACTGAGCCGTTTTTCGTCAGCAGCATCCTCTTGGGTAAACCATCGCTCGCGACAATCAATGGCCGCTCATTCGAGGAGGGCGAATTTTTACCCGTAAAGCTAGAGGAACAACGCCTCAATGTGCAAATTCGCGCCATCCGCGAACAAGGTGTATGGCTGCAACTAGACGATCAGGCTCCCATTTTAGTACCGCTGCGTCGCGACGAATTACGTCCTCGCAATACCATTTCACCGGGGCAAACAGACTGGACGATTCAGCTCAAGGCGTCGGAAGGAAACGATGCCTCAAAACCGGAAGCTAAAAAGCGGACCACTTCTGAGTAAGAAAAGGCTCCTGCAATCGGCATCAAAAATCTCGAAAACGGATGAGGCAAGACGACGCAAAGCACGGTCTGATTTTTTTGTAGCTTCTCCCTCATGCTAGTGGCAGGCTTTTGTTCCCTTGGAAGTCTCCACCCACACAACCAAACCTGAACAGTCGTCGAAAACAAATGACGACCGCATCTGGGCGCACTGCCCTCACTGCAAACACAAGCAGTGCTTTGTCCGCGTTGAAACCAACCATTTAGTTCACGCGGTCCTCACCATTGTGACTCTTGGAGTGTGGGGAATTAGCTGGCTTGCTGTGGTCGTCGGGCGGCGTATTTTACCTTGGCGCTGCAAACATTGCGGTTGCGATGATCCCGATTTCACAAAGAAAAGAAAGAGGTCCAGCACTTCAAAGCTTGCAGACCCCCCCGTTTCACAGGCACCGGATAAGGTGTAAGTCCGGGCAGCAAATGGTTGAGGTTTCGGATTTCTGAAATCTTACTACTCACATCATGGCCGGAATCATCGTCAAACCACGCTCGCGCATTTATCACGGACACGACTGGGTTTATTCCAGCGAGGTCCTCAAATCCTGGGGCGAGCCGAAGGACGGCGAAGTTATCGTGATCAAAGACGGCAAGGATCGTCTGCTCGGTTCCGCCATCTTCAATTCCAAATCCCAGATCATCGCACGCCGCTTCTCCCGGCAAAAACAGGACCTCGACCGCGATTTCTTCCAGCGCCGAATCACGCAGTCCATCGAGTACCGCCAGCGACGCGGCTGTGACCCGAAGCTCGGGCGTCTTGTGTGGAGCGAAAGCGACGGACTTCCCGGCCTCATCGTGGATCGCTACGGCGACTACCTCGTCATGCAGACGCTCACCCTCGCGATGGATCTTCGCCGCGATGAAATCGCCAGCGTCCTCGACGAATTGCTAAAACCCGCCGGTATCATTGAGCGCAACGATGCCCCCATTCGCATCGCCGAAGGGCTGGAGATTCGCACCTCCGTCCTTCGCGGAAATGCGCCGCAGCCTTTCCTCATCTCGGCGAATGGACTGGAGTTTGAAGTGGACCTCCTCACCGGACAAAAGACCGGATTTTACCTCGACCAAATCGCCAGCTACCCCACCGTCGCCCGCTATGCGAAAGGGCGGCGCGTCCTCGACTGCTTTGCAAACCAAGGTGCCTTCGCCCTTGCCTGCGCAAAAGCAGGTGCGAGAAGCTCCGCCGCTGTCGAAATCTCCGCCGATGCCTGCAACCAAATCCGTGGCAACGCAACCCGCAACGGACTCACCGTAGATGTCATCGAAAAGAACGCCTTCGATTTCCTGAAATTGGCCGACAACAACGCCACCAACGATTCCTCCGCAAAATACGATCTCATCATTCTCGATCCACCGTCCTTCACAAAGAGCCGTGGCAAACTTGAAGACGCCTTGCGCGGCTACAAGGAAATCCACCTTCGCGCGATGAAACTACTCGCACCCGATGGGCTGCTCGCCACGTTCTGCTGCTCGCACCACGTCACCCGCGAGCACCTCATTGGCGTGATCAATGAAGCCGCCGTCGATGCAAGGAAGACGCTCCGCCAGCTCGAATGCTTCTCGCAAGCCCCCGACCACCCCATCATCACCACGATGCCCGAAACCGAGTATCTCAAAGGCTTCCTCTTTGAACTCGCGCCAGGCCGCTGAGTGCTACACGCCGATGCGTGAGAGCACGAGTTCTGAGATGCGGTCTGCTTGGCGGTTGATTTGATCTCCGTCGCGGCCTTCGATGAGTAGGCGGATTTTTGGCTCCGTGCCGCTGTAGCGCAGTAAAACGCGGCCTGCTCCGCCGAGTTCGCGCTCGGTTTGCTCGATGAGTTTGAGCACGTCGGGCATGGTTTCTAGCGCGGGTTTTTCTCGGACGACCATGTTGCGCTGGGCTTGCGGGTATTTTTTAAGGCACTGCTTCAGCTCGCTCAAAGGCTGTCCGGTTTCTGCCATGATGCGCAGGATTTGCAGTGCGCTCACGATGCCGTCGCCGGTCGTCGAATAGTCGCGGAAGATCATGTGTCCGCTTTGCTCGCCGCCGATGTTCAGGCCCTGCGCGAGCATGGCTTCGATGACGTAGCGGTCGCCGACTTTCGTTCGCAACACGCGCCCGTGGTTATCGCGCAGCGTTTCATCGAGGCCGAAATTGCTCATCACCGTGGCGACGAGCGTGTTCTTCGCAAGCTCTCCGCGCCGGATGGCGTCGAGCGCGGCGATGGCGAGGATTTCGTCGCCGTCCACCACATCGCCGTTTTCGTCGCACAAAATCACACGGTCTGCATCGCCGTCGTGGCTGATTCCCACTTGCGCGCCGCTCGCTTTCACCATGCGCGAAACAGCTTCGGGGTGCGTGCTGCCGCATTCGGCGTTGATGTTGCGCCCGTTGGGATGATTGCCCTCCACCGTGATCGTCGCGCCCAGTTCGCTGAGAATCCACGGCGTGCTTTTGTATGCCGCGCCATTCGCCGCATCCACTGCGATGCGCATTCCTTCGAGCGTGAGATGTTTTGGAAAGCTCGATTTTGCCTGCTCCACGTAGCGCCCCAGCGCGTCATCAATGCGCTTGGCCTGCCCGATTTTATCCTCCACCGGGCGGATGGATTCGATCTCTCCCGATAGCACCAGATGCTCGATGCGCTGCTCGATTGCGTCGTCGAGCTTATAGCCGTCGTGACGGAAAAATTTGATGCCATTATCCTCGTATGGATTGTGCGATGCACTCAACACGATCCCCGCATCCGCCCGCAGCGAACGCGTGATGTAAGCGACTCCCGGCGTCGGCAGCGGTCCGAGCAAAAACACATCCACACCCAGCGACATGATTCCTGCCGCCAGCGCGTTTTCCAGCATGTAGCCGGAAAGCCGCGTATCCTTTCCGATCACGATCACCGGCCTGCGATCCGTGCGGCGCGTCTGCCCGCCTGCTTCGGTGAAAACATGTGCGGCAGCGCGACCGAGCTTGAGCGCGGTTTCGGCGGTGACGGGTTCCAAATTTGCCACTCCACGGATGCCATCCGTGCCAAACATTTTGCGCTGATTATTTGCCATACGCTCGTGCTCCAAAACTCACATTTTGCTCGGCTGGCTTCTGCTGCGCGGAAGTCGGCGCGGCAAGCTGGCTCTGCTTGATCACCGCCCACAAAAGAACTGCGAGCAGCACCGAAGCCACCTTCGCCGGGAGATTGTTGGTTATTAGCTGCTTAAACATAGCGGCACAGAAAACTACCTCACCACCCGACGCAAGCACGCAAACCAAACGCCGCGATTGAAGGCGGAAAGCGTAAAGGAGCGGTGAATTTATTCGCCGACCTTCGCCACCGCGCAGCGCACGATATTTCGTCGCACCACGCTGAGTGATTTGCGCTTCGCGTTTGGGTGTCGGCGAATGAATTCGCCGCTCCTTTACGTCTCCCGTGTTTAGCTGAATCCAATCGCACCATTCGGACTAAACCGTCGGCAGAGGCGCAGTGGCGGTCTCTTTTTCTGCAATCAGCAGTTCCGCGAGTCGCTTGCGCAGTGTCTCCGGCGTGAAGTCGCGCTCCAGTTTTCCGCGCACACAAAGCGAGATGCGGCCTGTCTCCTCGCTCACGAGCAGGATCAGCGCGTCGCCTTCTTCGCTGAGGCCGATGGCTGCGCGGTGGCGGAGGCCGAGATTGCGATCAATATCCTGCCGCTGGCTCACGGGGAAAATACACGCTGCGGAAGCGATACGGTCGTTGCGGATGACGACGCCGCCATCGTGCAGCGGAGTTTTTGGGTGAAAAATGGTGACGAGAATTTCCTTCGAGATCACCGAATCCATCTCCACACCGCTCTCGATATGCGCACTGATGTCGCTCCCCCGCTCCACCGTGATGAGCGCACCGAGATGCCTGCTGGAAAGCTCCACCAGCGTGGATGCGAGCACTTCCACAGCCTCGCTATTTTGCTGCGAAGTCTTGAAGAGTTTGTGGCTGCCAAGCTCCGCAAGCAGACGGCGCAACTCCGGCTGAAAGATGACAACGAGCGCGATAATGAGGACGGCGGAGAGGCTGCGAATCAGCCACCCGATGACCTCCAACCCGAAAATCTGCGAGAGCAGGGAAAGCCCCAGCACGAGCGTGACGAGGCCGGTGAGCACGCGCGCACCGCGAGTGCCACGAATGCCGAGATAGGCGTAGTAGATGCCCACGCTGAGGATGAGGATTTCCAGCGTGTCCTTCCAGTAAGTGCGGAGGACTTCCGTAAATGTAGCGAGGCTCAACATCCGAGAATCGCCTCGGTCATCCGAAGCGCCTCCACATTGGGTTTCACGTCATGCACGCGGAAAATGCGCACGCCTTTTTCGCGTGCGAAAGAAGTCAGTGCGACCGTGGGCCACTCGCGATCTTCGATGCGCGGCGAGCCGAGCACTTTGCCGATAAAACTCTTGCGCGAGACGCCCAGCAGCACGGGCCTGTCGGCGTGGGATGCAGGGACGATGCTGCCCGGCAGACGGCGGAGAAGCTCCAAATTGTGCTCCACCGTCTTCCCAAATCCGATTCCGGGATCGAGAGTTATTCGCGTTGCGGGCACGCCGCCTCTTAGTGCGCGAGAGATCGTGTTGCAAAAGAAATCACGCACTTCGCATGAAACATTTTCGTAAAGCGGTGCAGCCTGCATGGAATCGGGCGTTCCCTGCATGTGCATCACCACCACGCCTGCGCCCGTCTCCGCTGCGACTTCGATCATCCGCTCATCGCGCAGGCCGCACACATCGTTGATAATCCCCGCCCCAGCCCGACATGCTTCGCGGGCGACAGCGGGCTTCATCGTATCCACGGAAATCACAAACTCTCCCGTCAGCACCGCGAGCCGCTCGATGACAGGAATCACACGCCGCAGCTCCTCCGCTTCCGACACCGGCACTGCGCCGGGCCGCGTGCTTTCACCGCCGACATCGAGAATCTGCGCACCCTCCGCAATCATCCGCTCGGCGTGCGCGACTGCGGCTTCCACATTTACCCAATGTCCGCCGTCGCTGAAGGAATCGGGCGTGACATTCAGAATGCCCATCACCGCTCCGCGCCGGGAGAAATCGAACGTAAGAGTCCGCGTTTTCCAGATCATCCCACAAACAGCGGGCGCAGATGACGCTCGTAAAGATTCGCGATCACGTTCTTCGCCACGATTGCTTCGTTGGCTTTCAGCAAGTCCGTGTAACGCGCACCAGCCTTGGCCGCGAGCTTGAAGGAGACGTGGAGCAACTGCCGGATGTTCGCATTAAACTCCGGGTGCCCCGGAATGTGCCGCACCGCGTTCGCGAGTTGCGTGCCCGACCACCCGTTCACGACTTCCGCCGTCGGGAGCTGCGAGCGATCAATATCAATCACCGAGGCGTACGGTGTACAAAGTTCATCCACATGCTTCAGCGCGTAGGCGTAGATTTCCTTCATCAGCGCAAGCCCGTCGCCGCCTGATTCCGAAAGCCCGATGACTTCCTCCAGCCACGTCGTGCCCGCAGTTTTTAAATGCACGCCCGCGCCCGTCCGAGCCAGTGCGCGGCGGATGATGGGATAAAGCGAATACTTGTCCGAACCGCTGTGGACGCTGAGTTTTAAGTTCGCCGGAAGTCCGTATTGCAACACCGCGTGCGCAATCACCGCGAGGTCGTCGTTGAACTCCTTTTCAAACTGCGCGAGGTCGCCCACGTAATCCACGCCCTTGTTAAAACGCCCCGTGAACTTCGGCGCAATCGTCTGCGCTCGCACGCCCTCATCCGCCAGCGCCACGAGGATCACGAGCAACTCCGGCGGCGTCTGCGGGGAGTCCGTTTCATCCATCGAAACTTCGGCGATAAACTTGTCCTCGCCGCCTTTCTTCGCCGCGATGTGACGGTAGATTTTCCCCGCATCCTGCACCGCACGCAGATACTTCGTCACCACCCGCGCGATGTCCTCGCGCGTCGTGGAAAAAGGAGCGGCGATCCCCGGCACCGTCACCGTCCCTACTAGCTCAGGATGCCGCGCAAGAAACGCATCCACATTCCCCGCTGCTGGCGGCTGCGCGATGCTGTCCGCCACATCAATCGTGAAAAAGTCCGACGCATCCAGAAACCGCTCCACCGTCTCCAGCCGGATATGATCCGCATCCACATGCCACCCGCGCTGCCAGCCCAGCGACTCCACCGCCGCCTTCGCCGCAGCCAGCACCGATGCTGGTTCGCTGCCGATGAACGAATGCTCGCGATTCGATTTATTCCACACGGGGACCACATCCGCCCCGTCCTTAGAAACCAGTACACAAGCCTGCAACTGCGCCTTAGCCTGATGAGCAAAACGGTCGCCCACCCCGATGGTAAATTTTTCAAGAATCATAAGCCACCGACCCTACGCATTTCCCCGCCGCGATGGGAAGAATTCTCGCCCGCGCCGAAGCAAGTCGTAGCTATCAGGGCGTGCGTGTAGAGCCTCTTGCGAAAGTAGTCAGCGGCTTCAGCCGTCGAGCCGCGACTCTTGCGTGGACGAGCTGTTTGCCTATGAGTGATCACCGACAAAACAACCCGGCCCGAAGCACAGAGGTTTGACGGCTGAAGCCGCTGACTACTTTCGCAAGCGCATTTGCCTCCCGCTTTACTTCAGCCCGGTGCGTTCGCGGATGGTGGCCATTCGCTCTTCGGCGAATTTGCGGTGTTCGGGGGAGAGCGCGGGGTCTGCTAGGGCGCGGCGGAGGTGTTCGGCGGCTTTGGGGACGTGGGTGGCGTCTTCGGTGGAGAGGTAAATGTGGGCGTCGCCGAGGTAGAATTCGTAGGTGCCGGTGGGTCGGTCTTCTTCTTTGGCTAATGTGATGAGCCGCTCCAGGGCGGTGACTTGTTCTTTTCGCAGGCGGGCTTCGCGGGCGATCTCGGCGTGTTGCCAAAGGCGGATGGGGGTTTCGGGGATGAGGGTATTCAGGCGTTTGGAGGTTTGGTAGGCGTCGTAGAAATGTTTGGTGGCGCGTTGGACGAGGAAGCGGGCGGCGAGGGCGGGGATGAAGTCTGTATTTTTCTCCAAGGCGCGGTCGGTAAATTTTTCAGCTTCTTTCCATTTGCCGAGGGAGATTTGGAAGTGGGCCATGCCGGCGAGGGCATCGAGTGAATCGCCATCGAGCGAGAGGGCTTCTTCGAGCCATGTGCGGGCGGTGCTGTATTCGCGGATGGCGAGCATTTTGGCGGCGGTTTTGGAGAGGAATGCAGCGCGGTCTTTGGCGCGAAGATCGCGGAGCATGGTGCGGAGGAAGTCGGCACTGGCCGGGGTCCAGCTTGAGACGTTGCCGCGCTTGAAGAGGTAGCACCAGTGGTCGAGGTAGATGAGCTGGAAATCGCGCTTGTCGGGTTCGGGTTCGATGAGGTGGTCGAGGAGGCGCTGGTAGCCGCTGGGGTCGCCGAGGAGGAGGATGGTGTCGAAGCGCACTTGGCGGTCGAGTTGGCGGAAGAGTTTTGGATTTACGTTCGCCTGCTGCATGGCGCGGGCGCGGTTGCTTTCGGGATTTGCGTCGTCGGTGTGGAGGATGTCGGGGCGCAGTTTCGTAAGCCACGGGCGGGCTTCGTTGCTGAAGAAGAGGGATTCTGCGGTGAGGTTTGGGATGACGATGATTGGCGTGACGACGCGCGGATCGGGCGGGAAGAGCCACGGGGAAATCCACCGCTCCCACGAGTGCCAGCCGCCCCAAAGCACGAGTAGAAAGGCCAGCAGCGCAGTAACGAGGCGGAGTTTGCGGGATCGGAAACGCATGTGGCGAGGTGCGTAGCTGCTTTCGCGAAGGGCGTCACGTTTTCTCCCGCGCTGCGGGCGGTATTATATTTTCGTACGGGCGGGCGGCATTTTTTGTGTATGGGTGCGCGGGTGATCACCGTGATTATGAATCCAAGCGCCCACAGCGAGCGGGCACAGCGCAGCCTCGATGAAATCCAGCGCCTGGCTGCGGGGGCAGATTTCCGCTTCACGACGGGGCAAGGCGACGCTCGCCGGATGGCGGCGGAAGCTGCGCAAGCGGGCGCCGAGGTCGTGGTGGCTTGCGGCGGCGATGGGACGGTGAGCGAGGTGGCAAATGGATTGGTGGGCACGCGCACGGCGCTGGGAGTAATGCCAATCGGGACGATGAATGTTTTCTCAAAAGAACTCGGCATCGCGCCGGAGCTGGATGCAGCGTGGGCGGTGATCGAACGTGGGCTGGTGCGGGAAATCGATCTGCCGGAGGCAAATGGCGCGCATTTTATCCAGCTCGCGGGAGTGGGGCTGGATGCGCAGGTGGTGAAGGAGACGAGCTGGGAATCGAAGAAGCGGCTGGGGCCGCTGAGTTACATCATCAGCGCCGCGCAGATCGCATCGCGCACGCCGCCATTGCTGCGAGTGGAAACGGAGGAGACGGTGCGGGAAGGGAGTTTTGTGCTGATCGGAAACGGACGTTTTTACGGCGCTAAAGTGGTGCTTTTTCCCAACGCAAGGCCGGACGACGGCAGGCTGGATGTGCTCATTTTCAAAAACCTCGGCTACCTCGATATTGCGCGATATGTCGGCGGCGTGCTCATCGGCCACCACACGGACTTGGATGACGTGGAGTATTTCCAAGCATCGAAGCTGCGAGTGACTTCGGATGAGCCGGTGCCGGTGGAGCTGGATGGCGAGCTGCTAGGCGATGTGCCGGTGGAGTTCCAAGTGCGAGCGCGGCTGCGAGTGTGTGCGCCGCTTGGGTAATCAGACGGATTTCGGGATTTTTTCGAGAATCATGCGGGTGATGTCGTCGCTCGAAATGCCTTCGGATTGCGCCGTGAAATTCGGGATGATGCGGTGGCGCAGGATGCTGGGCGCGACGGCGGCCACGTCGTCACAGCTCACGTAGATGTGGCCGCGTAAAATGGCGTGCGCTTTAGCGGCGAGGATGAGGTTAAGCGAGGCACGCGGCCCGGCTCCCCAGCTCAACCACTTTTTGCAAAAGTCGAGTGCCTGAGGGCTTTTTGTGCGGGTCGCTGCGGCGATGCTTTGTGCGTAGCGGAGGACGTGTTCGGCGACGGGCATCCGCCGCACGGTGCCTTGCAAATACATGATGTGATCGAGGCCGAGGACTTGCCGGGGCTGTGCGGTTTTTCCGCCGGTGCCGCGCCGCATGATTTCCAGCTCCTCGTCGGCACTCGGGTAGTCCACGTAAATCATGAACATAAAGCGGTCGAGCTGCGCTTCGGGGAGCGGATACGTGCCTTCCTGCTCCACGGGGTTTTGCGTGGCTAGGACGAAGAAGGGATTTGGCAAAGGGTGGTTCTCACCGCCGACGGTGATCTTCCGCTCTTGCATCGCCTCCAGCATCGCGGCCTGCGTCTTCGGAGGGGTGCGGTTGATTTCATCCGCGAGGATCACGTTTGCAAAAATCGGCCCCGGCAGGAACTTGAACTCGCGCATCCCGGTGTCGGGATTTTGATAAATCACTTCGGTGCCCGTGATGTCGCTGGGCATGAGGTCCGGCGTGAACTGGATGCGCTTAAACTGAAGATTCAGCGCCTGCGCCAGCGTGGAAATGAGCAGCGTCTTCGCAAGGCCGGGCACGCCGACGAGCAGCGCGTGCGAGCGCGTGAAAATAGCGATGAGCAGCTCATCAATCACGGCATCCTGCCCCACGATGACCTTGCCGATTTGATAGCGCAGAGTCTCGTACGCTTTCTTGAAATACTCGATGGCCTGCACGTCGTCCTCTTTGAAAGCAGCGGGCTGTGGTGCTGATTGAGTGGCTTCCGTTTCTGGTGGCGGTGGCGGTGTTTCCGAATCTTCGCTCATGGCTTTCATGCGTAGATGCAGAGTGGCGAACGTGTCGAGCGATCAAAAAAACAACCGCTTGCCGCGTGCGCAGGAATGCTGCATTGCAACGCGCATGGCTCGCACGCTCATATCTCGCTCGCTGGAACCGCTCGTCGCGATTTTGTGGGGACTTTTTATCGCTGTAAGTCTGTGGTTTGCCGTCGTATGGCTTGCGCCCATTGACGCGGTGACGCTCGGTTTCAAACTGGAGCCGGATGCCCCGCCGCCGCCCAACGCCGAATTTCTCAGCGCCCTGCTGCTGCTCGCGCACAATGCCGACATCATCTGGCTCGCCTTCGCCGTCGTGAATCTGCACCTCGTCATCACCACCACCAACGGCCTCGCCTCCGCGCGGGCATGGCTCGGCTTCACAGCGGGCAGCGCATTTCTGCTCGGCTGGCTGAATGTGACCACGCAAATTCCGTTTGGCGGGATGGCCTTCGGCTCGGGGTTTGGCGGCAAATTCCTCGGCGTCCCCGTCGGTTGGCCGCTGCTGTGGGCCACGCTCATCATCGCCGCGAGGGAAGCCGTGCTGTGGGTGCGCCCACGGATGAGCCACGCAGCAGTCTCGGCGCTCGCTGCGTTGCTGGTATTCATCACACTCGCAAACCTTGAGCCATCCGTGCGCCACACGCGCGGCTGGTGGGATTGGTTTGCTGATTCGCCGCGCAACCCCTCCAACATTCATCCGTGGACATGGGCCGCATGGTTCCTCTGGCCCTGGCTCATCCTTTTCGCCATGCGCGAAAAAGACGTAGTTTCATCCGTCACCCCGCGAACTCCGAAGCCCTTCATCATCCTCACCGTGCTCAACGCCGTAGCACTCATCGCGCGATTCCGGTAAGTAGCCCAGTCACGCCGTGACTAGCTGCGCGGCCACGCGCTCTCTCGCGACTCGCTGCTCCAGCGAAAACCAAAGTGTCCCCGGCGGGAATCGAACCCACATCAGCGGTTTAGGAAACCACTGTTCTATCCGTTGAACTACGGGGACTTTTCTAAGTCGTTTGTTTGGAGCTACGAAAATCATTGTCCGTTTTCCGTAGTCTTGGCGCTTGCTGCTCAACTCAATCTCTCATTTCAAAGTCGAGTCTGTCTAATGGATTTTGCTCCCCAAAACGCTGTCGCCACAAACCCGGCATCTCGCAGCGGTTTGCTGTAGTGCGCAAACCGCCGCTTGCCAAAAAACGGGCGAGCGATAATTCTCCGCGCCCTCGCCGGAAACACTGGCGGGATAAATAGCAGCATCCAGCACTCGAATCCGGTCGTTCGAACCAGCGCCCATCCTGTGTGGCGCGAGGACTTCCGGTTTTTGGGTGCGGGAACCAAAATTGAACTTTCACAAATGATCCGGGTCCAGCAACTCACCAAAAAATACGGCTCCTTCACCGCAGTGAAGGGCATCAGCTTTGAAGTACAAAAAGGCGAAATTGTCGGCTTCCTCGGCCCAAACGGTGCGGGGAAATCCACGACGATGAAAATCCTCACCGGCTTCCTCCCGCCCACGACGGGACGCGCGAGCATCGCGGGCTACGATGTTTTTGATGAGAGCATCGAGGCACGCCGCCGCCTCGGTTACCTGCCGGAAAATACGCCGCTGTATCCCGAGATGAAAGTGGGCGAATATCTCCGCTACCGCGCCGCGCTCAAGGGCGTGCCCGGATCAAAGGTCTGCGAGCGCGTGGGCGATGTGCTGGACCTCTGCCAGATCAGCGACCGCGAGAAGCAGCTCATCGGCTCGCTTTCCAAAGGCTACCGGCAGCGCGTGGGCCTCGCCGATGCGCTCGTGCATGATCCGGATTTGCTGATTCTCGATGAGCCGACCATCGGCCTCGATCCGAACCAAATCCGAACGGTGCGCGAGTTGATCAAGAATCTCGCCGAGAAGCGCACCGTGCTGATTTCCACGCACATTCTGCCCGAAGTGGAGATGATGTGCTCGCGAGTAGTCGTCATCCATCGCGGTCAAATCCGCGCGACGGACACGGCGGAGAATTTGCGCAAAAACCATCGCGCCGTCGGCGAACTCGTCCTCGAAGCAAAAGCAGGCGCAGACGCGGTGGATGCGCTCAAGGCAATCCCCACGGTGAAGGATGTTACCACCACGCAGGAGGGCGACTGGACGACGTTCACGCTGCGCCTCGACGCAAACTCCGAACCCGGCGCAGAAATCATGCGCCTCGCGATGGACCGCAAATGGGAGGTCCGCGAAATCCACCAGAAACGCGCGACGCTGGAGGATGTCTTCGCCGAGCTGACCACCTCCG
The DNA here is from genome assembly GCA_031372675.1 of Verrucomicrobiaceae bacterium. Classification (GTDB taxonomy): domain Bacteria; phylum Verrucomicrobiota; class Verrucomicrobiia; order Chthoniobacterales; family Chthoniobacteraceae; genus SXWH01. The sequence goes on along the minus strand of JANMLS010000234.1, from coordinate 1,131 downwards.
AACTCTAAGCCAATTTTTCCGAACTAAAGATGAGAACCTTTTTTGTCCAAATGATGCGCGAAGTCCGCAGCATCTTCTACACACCGGTGGCCTACGTCGTGATGGCGCTGCTGCTCGCACTGCTCGGATACACGTTCCAAGCGGTGATTTCCTTTATCAACAAATCGCCCTCCGATGTGACGGTGTTGGAAGTCACTTTTGGAAACGGGCTGTTCTTCTTCATCTTCGCGATCACGACCTCGCTGATCACGATGCGGACATTCTCCGAGGAGTTCCGAATGGGGACGATTGAAATGCTGACTACTGCGCCGGTGAATGAATGGCAGATCGTGCTGGCAAAGTTTTTTGGGACGGTGATTTTTTACGCTATCGCGCTGGCGCCGACGCTCGTGTTTTTCATCATCTTCTCGGTGGTCAGCGACGGGCATCCCGCAGCGAAAGGGCCGGGCGCTTTTTACAGCGCGTATCTCATGCTGCTGCTCATCTCGATGCTGTTTATCGCGATTGGGAATTTCGCCAGTTCGCTCGTGAAGGATCAGGTGAACGCGGCGGTCTTGAGCATCTCGGTGAAGATCATCTACCTGTGGGTGCCGATGATGCTGGAGGAGCTTCTGAATGTGACCGACCCGCGCGTGCGAGCAGCGGCGGAGTTCATCAGCCCGCTGATGCACATGCGGGACTTCTCTCAAGGCATCGTGGATACGCGGCGTATCGTCTGGTATCTCTCGGTGACGGCATTTTTCCTCATCCTCACGCACCACATTTTCCACAGCCGGAAACTGAAATCGTAACCTTTACCGACACCGACCATGGAAACACCGGAAACCCAAATCGAGCCGAAAGATGCCGCGCCAAAACTGCGCGTCGGGCGTCTGGAAATCGGCATCAACATCATCATTCAACTCGGCGTTTTGCTCGCGATGTTGGTGATGCTCAATTACGTCAGCAACAAATACTACAAACGCTGGAACTGGGCGCGGAATCAGCAGACGGAACTCAGCGAAATGACGCGGAGCCTGCTGGCAAATCTGCCGAAGCCGATGCAGGCCATCGTGTTTTTCTCCGAACCCGGCGAGGCCGAGCAGGACGCCCGCGCCATGCTGCGCGAGTATGAATTTGCAGCAGGCGGAA
>JANMLS010000220.1:0-13943 GCA_031372675.1 Verrucomicrobiaceae bacterium | reverse complement strand
CCGGAAAATGCGGCTGTCGCGGCGCGAGCGGATTGAGCGACGGCGCAGCAGCACCGACTTGGTCCGCAAGCAGACTGGCCAGCGCGATTTTTCCCAGCCCCACGCCGCAATCTTTCAGAAAATGCCGACGGCTGATGAACTCGCTGCGCAGTTGGTGGATATTCATAACTTGTGCCCCAAAGAATCCGCGAAGCCCGCAAGCAATAGCAACTTTGTAAGCAGAAATTTGATGTTCCCCTTTTCCATCACACCGTCTCTAAATCGCCGCCCGGTGCGTTCACTCCTCGCCATCACCATCTCTCTCTTCCTGCTTTGCGCGGCTTCACGCGCCGAGCGGAAGACTGCTGTTTTTATGGCGGATGGCTTCGATTTTCCCGTGGGAAAACCCGACGCCGAAGGCTACTACAAAGCGCGCGGCTACACGGCAAACGGACACTTGGGCGAAGATTGGAACGGTCGCGGCGGCGGCGATACCGACCTCGGCGCACCCGTCTATTCCACTGCTCACGGGCTGGTTCTCTTTGCAAAAAATTACTACCACGGCTGGGGCAACGTCGTGATTATCCGCCACGCTTATCAGGAAGGCGCGCAGACAAAATACGTGGACTCGCTCTACGGCCACCTCGACCAAATCCAAGTCCGCTACGGCCAGCATGTGAAGCGCGGCCAGCAAGTCGGCACCATCGGCACCGGCGGCGGGCTTTACCCCGCGCATCTGCATTTTGAAATGCGCAAAGACATCCGCGTCGGCATGGCCCGGCAGTCCTTCCCAAAAGACGACAGCGTCTATTGGAGCGGGACGCACTTCATCAACGCACGCCGCAAACTCGCTGTCGCAAATGCCACCGTGCTCGCGCCGATAGACACCTTCTCCGCCGCAACCGGTAAGGCCGACACCACAACGCCAAGCGGCTTCATTCTCCCCTCAATCCGCCCATCAGCCACGCCACAACCCGGCACCACAGTACCCGGTCGCTACGATGATTTGCGGAAGATGCTGGAGGAAAAGAAGGCGAAATGAGCAGAGCCGCATTGCTGTTGTTTATGCTGCTCGTCTCGGCAGCATCCTCTGCGGAAATAAATCCGTTTTTCGCGATGGATACCGTCGCACGCGGCGAGCCGGAAAAGGTCGTGCCGATGCTCAAGGAACTCGGATACGACGGCCTCGGAGGTGCGCCCGGCGACGCTAAAATGGCAGCCGCACTGAAGAACGCAGGTCTCCGCTACTACAATGGCTACATCACGCTCTCTTTTTCACACGCTCACACAACACTGGATGATGCGCTGAAACAAAAAATTGATGCGATGCAGGGCCATGATGCGGCTTTGTGGATTGCGATTTCAAAGGTCGAGTCTGTGAGCGGCAAAGTTGTTAATTCCTCAGGAGATGGCGATGAGGTGGTGATCAGAGCCATTCGCGAAATCGCCGACTATTCATCGCCGAGAGGAGTGAAAATCACGATTTACCCGCATGTGAACTCGTGGCTCGAACGAGTGGACGACGCGATCCGAGTCGCTGATAAACTGGACCGTGCGGATGTAGGCGTGACCTTTAATCTTTGCCACTGGCTGAAAATGGAAGGCTCGGAGCGAAATCCAGAACCCGTCCTTCGCGCTGCGCTGCCGCGTTTAATGTTTGTCACCATCAACGGCGCCGACACGGGAGATACAAAGTCAATGGGATGGGACCGACTAATTCAACCACTCGGTCGCGGCACCTACGACACCGCAGCCTTTCTAAAAACGCTCAACACCATCGGATACAAGGGTCCGATTGGATTCCAAGGCTACAGAATCCCAGGCGATCCCCGCAGTATATTAACTGAAACCATGAATGCGTGGCGGAAGCGATAGAGGACATGGAGAAAGTTGTTTTCGGTCACTCGGCAAGGATGCGTTCCAAGTAGTTACCCGGCGTTTCGGCGTCAAAAAAGAGGATATGCGCTTCTGCGAATTTCTGTTTCGTCCACATCCCGCTTTCGTCGCAAAAACGCCTGCGAAGGTCATCATACGGCGTGGCAGAGACGACGAACGAATCGAGAGTAAGGTCTTTGACTTTGGAGCGTTTCAAAATGTCCGCCGCTTGAGCTTTTAGCCGGATGTGGAGATTCACCTTTGGGTTAATCGCCGGGTGATCCTCATTCAGCATCCCATGCGGCTCGATGAAAACCAGTCGCTGCTTTTTGCCCTCTGTCACCCATAGGATGAAGTCAGGATAAAAGCCGCTATCCTCAAAAAAGCCGATGCCCTTGCCCCGACTCAGATTGCGGAGAAGGAACAGCTCTTTTCCTTTCAATGTCTCTGGCTTTGTCTCGCAGTAGTTTTTAAGGTCTTCCACAAAATGCCGCTCGCTTTCATTCAGTGCAGGAGGCGCACATTTCACTTTGCTCCGATGCTGAATCAGGAGCGGTTGATACAGGTGGCGGTCGAGGTAGATGCCGGGCAGATCGCCGCAGAGGTCATTGTAAATCCGTTTGCCCTCATCAATAATATCCTTCACCGCCGCAATGAGTGTGGGATCACTCCGAGGCACACGCACCGTGTAGTTTTGGAAATTGTCGTCCTCCTTGGTGAGGAGCTTGTATTCCATTTTCCCAGAGTCCCACTTTTGCTGCTTTTTGCGGTAAAACCTCTCCACGTATTTTTTCAATACGCCGGAAATCACCCCCTGTAATTGCGCGACTTGCTCCACCCGTTTCGGCTTGAGTAGCGCATCATCACAAATCAGCCCGTAAAGTTTCGGAGCGGATGCACTGAGAATCTGGCGCGGATGCTCCGGGCGAATCAGCAAATTGTGAAACCCGCGCTCTTCTTTGAAATCGAGCATTTCCAAGTATAGCCGTTCCCAATCCAGCAGCGCGAATTGCTCCACCGGGAGCCATCGCTCACTTCCCCCCGCGTAGCTGGACGTTTGGAACGTGCCCCCGATACTCCCGATCCGCTCCACTTTTACCGAGAAATCCAACACGACCTTTGCCGCCTCATCGGGAGCGAGGAGGATGCGCTCATTGATTGCAAAGCGGCTTTCCGCAGGCAGGCGCGGAGCTACGAGCCCCTTTTTCAAAAACTCCTTGTTTGGCTGAATCGGAAGCAGCAACTCCACTTCCCCTTGCGGCTCGATGCCCTCGCGTTCCAGATATTCCCGGAATTGCACCATGTAGTTTGCACGAATGGCGAAGATGTTCAGCCGTTCCAGTAATTCGATGCCCACAGGATGCCCCTTGCGCTCTGGCGCAGGCAGCATCGAGCTACGTTTCAGACTCCGATTGTAGCCCTTGAGCCGCACCCCGCGCCCGAAGAGCTGGATAATCTCCGAGCCCTCACTCCGCCCGATATTCAGCAAGCCCATGTTCGTCACCCGCCAGCTATCCCAGCCTTGCATGAATTTTTTCGCACCGACCAAAATGTTGATCCGCGAGCCCGGCTTTTTGATGTTCTCAAACAGCCCTTCCGCAAGCTGGTCTTCCTCCACTTCCACCTCGGGACATTCCGCCTCGATCAGCGTTTTGAAGCTCCCCGTGTCGCCGATATAGACGAGCCCAAAGTAACCTTCCGCACCGCTCACCTTGAGCCCCAGCTCCCCCGCCTTGCCCTTAATATCGCCGACGTGAAGTCGCCCACTACTGCCCGTGTGAAAGACTCGCTCTAGCAGATCGCTATAAATCGCATCCCCGTCCTCATTCCATTTTTTCAGCGTTTGAAAACGCGCGGCAAAAACATCGTGCCCGCCATCGTCTTCAATCCCGCTTGTGCCGGCAAAAATGCGCGCGATAGCTTTCGGCACCCAGCCCCGTTCATTGCGGAGCACGAGGGCGAGAAATTGAATCACTGTCAGAACGTCCGAATCCTTTGCCTGCTTGTCGTTCTTCGATTTGTTCACCGTGCTGCCGACAAAGACCCACAGCGGATCGGCGAGGTTATAGCGCAGCATTGCCGACGACTTCGTTTGAAAAGCCCGCTTTTGTTCGTGATACGCCAGCAGGTTCCCGAGGAGGAGCATCTTCGTTTGTTCCGGTGTGGTTTCTTGGCGCATATTCAGCACCTCAAAATCCTTCCCGAAGCCATCCCCGTAAAAATACTTGTAGGAGTAATCAAAGAGAATCGCCTTGCCGTATTCCTTCGTCATCACGTCATCCCGAGCCGTCGTCATCGCCTGCCCAAAAGTCGCGCTATATTCGAAGGTAAAGCCCGTTTCCGCGAGCTTGTTGCGGAAGCCCACCCACTTGCCCGCCTCGCTACTCGCGCCCTTGTGCCCCTCATCTACAAAGATCAGATTATTCCCCTCAAATGCCTCCACCGGGACACTCACCCCAGAGCCCTTCTTTTCCTCCACCAGCTTTGTGATTTCGATCACGCGCACGGTGTTTTTCTTCACCGTTTCCAGCCCGCTATCTTCCAGCGAGAACCGCGCACACGGGATGCCCGCCGCCTCCATGTTTTCGAGATGCTGCGCGGATAGACCCTCATCCGGCGTCACCAGCAAAATGTTATCCAACGGCTTCGTGCAATAGTGCAGATATTGCCGATAGTGAAAGTGCATGAGGATCGTCTTGCCGCTCCCCGTAGCCATCCAAAAAGCCAGCTTCGTTAAATCCTCTTTTGAGAAATGCGGATCGTGCGGCTCCATCGCCGTCCGCCGCGTATTGCGGGTGTCCACAAAGTCCCGCAGCTCCTTTCTCAGTGTCTTTTCGTGATTGAAAAGCAGGTCGAGAAACCGCTCCGAAATCAGCAAAGAAAGATGCTGGAAATAACGCAGCGCCAGCGGCTCTTTGCGGTATTTATTAAAGCCCACGAGATGCGTGCGGACGTTGCTGTCGTAGCGTTCCAAATCCTCCTTGGAGACGATGCACCGCGAGCCACGAGCGAGGATTGCTTGCGCTAAAAACGAGTGCCCCGCGCTGTCGTAGCCTTCTTCTACCTCGCGCAAATTTTCCAGCATCCCGCGATTTGTGGCGTAGCCGAATTGCTCGCACATCCACGCAGCCAGGACGAGCCTTTGCTCTAGCTTGATGTAATCGCTTACTGGCATGGCGTTACGCGGTGGCAAACATGAGCGATTTGAAGACCGGATCGAGCGACCTCGCCCCTTCGATGAAGCTGTCCGTATTCACGAGCACATCCTCCGCACCCTCTACCAGCTTTTCCTTGGCGATGAAAACGCGATCCGCCTCAAATTCCTTATCGCCCCAGCCCTTTGTTGTCCGCCAGAGCACGACCGTTTGCCGCCCGCCAGCCCGCCCACGATAGATCACGTAGCGCACGCCCTTATTTTCCACCACCCGGCGCGTCTCCACATGGAGCCCGAGGAGGTAATTAAACGTCTCTGGCAAATCCACGGCTTGCGGCGCGTCCTTCCCGTGCAGCCGTAGCTTGTAATCAAACGGCGCATCCAGCTTTGCCACATTCAGCAGCGTCTCGCTCTCCTTAGTTTCAAAATCGAGCATATAGCTGAGAACGTAATCCTCTAGCTGCATCACCGTCTGACTCTCCTCCGCTTGAAACGTGATGTTATCGAGCGCGTCTTCGTAGGATTCGAGCCGCAGGTATTTGAAAGCGTGGCTGGAGCCCTCACGAGAGACGGGTTTCCCGTCTCTCCAATCTTTTGAATATGCAGCTTTTAAGATTCGCGGCTTTAACAGTTGATCAAAGTATTCCCCTGATTCTGCGAGGATAAAGTTACGCCTTTCATTCGTTTCTCGAAACAGTTGTATTGCAGCGTGTCCGGTGGTTCCTGAGCCACCAAAAAAGTCTAAAATCCAACTTTTCGCAGGGGCGCTCGCCATGAGGAGCGTCGAAATAAGCCGTTTGGGCTTAACGGTGTCAAAGCCGTGCGTATTGCCAAGCAGGTGATTCAGCTCAGATTTTCCAACCTCTGATGTTCCAGTCCATTCTTGATCCATGAAACAGTAAAAAGGATCGTGCTCGGCACCCTCCTCGTCTTCAAAATAACGTCGTGACGGAACGCCGTCATTAAATTCAATATAGTCATTGTCCCACAGCCATCGAATCTGGTCGTCCCCAGCTTGCCATCTTTGTCCTTCGGGTGGTGTATATCCCTCAAGCTCGCCGGTCATCGTTGAACGATAATTCGCCCCACGGTTGGATTTCAGAATCGTTGTAATACGATAATTCCGTCCCTTGAAAATGTGCGGATATGTTCTTACTCCACCCGTTATCAGAGGTTGAAATCGAGCTTTATCGTCCTCGCGCTCGTAGGCAATCACATACTCAGTCTCATTCTGCGGACGGTATTTCGCGTCGCCAATGTTTACAGGCTTGACTCGCGCTTTCCAAACAATCGTCCCGACACGATTGCCCCCACCAATCATTCGGTCGAGAAGCGACTGAAGCGCAGTCACTTCTTCCTCGCCAATTGAAACGTAAATAAGTCCATCTGGCGGAAGAAACTCTAGTGCTACACTCAATCGATCTTGCATCATCGCGAGCCAAGATGAGTGCTGGTAGCTGTCTTTATATGGGAAACCATCGCTTCCGGTATTATAAGGAGGGTCAATGTAGATGCACTTAACCCCAGCGCGGAAGCGCAGCTTGATGAGATTGAGAACCTGTAAATTATCCCCTTTTGCCAAAACCCCATCGAGAGCCTCATCAAGCGAAGCGCCCTTTCCGAGAAACTCCTTCGACTCTAGCAACCTCGCCTCGAAATCTGCCGGAAAGAAAGCAGTATCCACCACAAGGCTTTGATGCGCCTTGAGAAACTCTTTTTTCAGCGGTTCCGAGAATCCAGGCTGAGTCGTATCCCGCGCGATCTCCTGAATGTGGAAAAGCCGCTTCCACTCCGCGAACTGCGCCTTGTTTTTGACGATTTCCGGGTAAAGCGACTCCGGCACCCGATCCAGCGTCACGCAGTAATGCGCTTCCGTCACAAACTTCTTTTTCTCGAAAAGCCGTTTTTGGAAATCTTCGATCTGAGCAACAAAGGTAATGATTTTGCGCCCGATGCCCTTGATCGCTTGGAGCGTCTGAAACCAGCTATCCGCACGAGCCAGCCCGCCCGACTCCAATTCATCGAGGTTCAGCACTTCATTCTTGAGGTAAAAATCCAACTCACGGCTCAAAAACCCGCGCAGGTCTTTATGAATGAAGAAATCCGAGGTGTTTTTCCGTGCGTAAGTGCGGAGATGATGGTCGAGCAGACTTACGGGATCACCGTCCGCATCCTTCCGCTTTTCATGCGCCAGCGCAGCGAGAGCACCCGTTTCCCCCTTCACCGCCTCCACGATGCCGGGAGACGCCTCCGCGAGAACCTTTTCCTGCAAACCGTTGCCGGGAAACCGCGCCACCTCAGCCGCCGAGAGCGGACGGTATTCAAACGGGACAGTAAGCGTGCGAGCCGTCGCATCCATCGCCACATCCGCCACACGCGGGACAAAAAACCGTTTTGCCCCTTTCACGTTGTTTTGCTCCACGTCCGCATTGCGGAGCTTGAAGTTCACCGCCCAGCCGCCGTGCTTGTAGCTGTAATCCGTGAAGTTCTCCCCCGTCTTGACGTAGTATTGATCGGCGTTTGCCCAATGAAGATGCACTTCCTCGCCGTTGTAGGGGATCGCGTATTTGTCGCGCTTGGAGTATCGCCGCAGAGACATGAAATCCCCATCGTCGTAGTAACGACTGAAAAATGCGTAAAGGTGATTGAAAATGTTCGCCTCTAATTCCGGGCGAGACTTCGCTTTGCCCGCCCGTTCCCGAAGCTCATTGTAGTGCTTGCCCTTTGGCGTCTTCGCATACTGCGCATCGAGCTTCCCCTCCGCGTCCAAAGCTTCTTCCCCGAAGTTTTCCACGATCTGTTCCGAAACCTCCACGAGCTGCTGTGCAAGCCCCGTCTCCTGCGCGAGAGCGCCGGAAGAAAGCTCCATCGCCACCCCAGCCAACAAATCCTTTTCAATGAATCGCTCCACGACCGCCCGCTTTTGATTCATGATCCGGTAAATCCCGAAATCCAACTCGGCACAATCGAACTGAAACAGCTTTTTGAGCAGAGCTTGAAATTTTTCGCGTGGCGTAGGCATGAATTGCGAGAACCTACGGAGCCGCCAAAAAATTTGCGAGATTTCTGCAAGAAAGAAGTGCCGCCGCGAAAAACGATTTCCCTCACAAAAAAATCGCTCAAAAAGATACGGGGGAAACCTCTAACTCTGTAAAAGCGGTGTTCTTTTAGCCCGAACGCCGCGATAGCCAGCCGTAGCTCACGCCGCACCCGGCGTGAACACTTCTTACGCGCAGCGCAAATCTCCCGGCATTTCCCAGGTACAAAATGCGACGCTTCGCGTGTAACAATCCGTGTCAAAATCCAATGCACCAAACCGTTTCAAAACCGTTTTCAACAACGCCACAAAGCGAGGCGTTCCAATTTCCTCTCTGTATCGCCACGGATTTCAAAATTCAAATGGCGGAAGGGGTGGGATTTGAACCCACGGAACCTTTTACAGTTCGTTCGATTTCGAGTCGAGTGCGTTAGACCACTCTGCCACCCTTCCGTTTTTGATTTCAAGCAGCTCGCGCCGCTTTGTTCGTGCGGGTGTAACTACGTTAAGACCGGCTGCGACGGCAAGGGAAAAGTAGCCCGGAAAAGCAGCCCGCTCCCGACGAGTCGGGACTCGCGGGCTACTTCTCATCTGCCTTCTCGTATTTCTTCGCTCGGAAGCCGACGATGAGGAAGGCGATGCCGATTCCGAAGAAGTATAGCGAGAGCGTCTGCCCGGCGGAGAGGCTGCCGCTTTTCCATGCGGGATCGGGGACGCGCCAAATTTCGCCGATGATGCGGAGGGCTGCGTAGAGGATGAAAAACAGTCCAGTGAGCACGCCGCGTGGCATTCGGAATTTTGTGCGCAAGACGTAGAGAATGATGAACAGCAGTGCGCCTTCGAGCATCGCTTGGTAAAGCTGGGAGGGATGGCGGGCGGGAAGAATATCCGAGATGCGCTGGGCGAGCGCGGGGTCGTTTCGCGCTGCGGTGATGATGCGGTCGGCCTCGCCGATGAGCGCGGGGTTGCCGCCAGCCTGCTCGATATAGTCTGCGCTTTCGCGAAGCTCGGTGGCGAATTTCACTCCCCACAGTTTGCTGGTGATGTGGCCGTAAAGCTCGCCGTTCCAGAAGTTCGCAAGGCGGACGATGCAAAGCCCTATGGGTGCTGTGACGCAGAGCGTGTCGCCGATGCTGGTCCACGAGACTTTCCAGAGCCGCGATAAAATGAACGTGACGATCACGATGCCGTAGATGCCGCCGTGGCTGGCCATCCCGCCTTGATCCACGCGAAACATCCACATCGGATCGTCGTGCTGCTGATAGCGTCCGTACCACCAAATCCACCCGATGCGCCCGCCGAGGAGCACGCCGAAAAGCCCCGTCCATGTGATGAAATCGGCGACCTTCGCGGGTGGGATGTCGGTGTAGCCGCGCTCGGCGAGTCGCTTGTAGAGCCAATACACCAGCATGGCCGAGAGCACGTAGGAAAGCCCATACCAGCGCGGGCCGTAGCCGCCGATTTGGAATACGAATGGGTCGAAATTGATCAGCGAAGTAGCAAACACGCCGCAGCTTGTGCCACAGCGGAGCGGGCTGTGTCACCTACGTCTTCAACTTGAGCGATCCGAGCGCGGCTGGCGGCGGTGCGGGAGTTGGCGGCCTCGGTGTCTCGGCAGGAGCGGGAGCATTTACCGCCGCAGGCGCGGGCACTTCCTCTTCGTGCGCGGCCAGCTTGAAGCTGTGCGGCGAGGAGTTGTCGCGACCGGTGCGTTTCAAAATTAAATCAATGGACTGCCTCATGCGGTTTTTGCTCACCGAATAAAGCATCGCAGTCTCCTCGGTGATCTCGCCGCGCTCGAATGCCTCGCCGAGCGTCTGCTCAAAAGTACACCAGCCTTCCTGCCGCGCTTGCGCGATGATCTCATTGTAATTGCGGTTGTCGTTTTCGCCGAGCTGCACGGTTTCTCGCGAGCGGAGATTGCTACCCATGATTTCGGGTATCATCACGCGCCCGCCGCCGATCTTTGGCGCGAGGCGCTGGCTGCAAACCCAGCGCAGTGTCTCCGAGAGCCGCTCGCGCACTTGCTGCTCCTCGTCTTTGCTAAACATGCCGAGCACGCGGTTGATGGACTGCCCCGCGCTGATCGTGTGCAGCGTGGAATAAACAACGTGCCCCGTCTCCGCCGCAGTGAGCGCGATTTCCATCGTCTCGCGGTCGCGGATTTCGCCCACAAGAATGACCTTCGGAGCCTGACGCAGCGCGGCCCGCAGCCCCATCGAAAATGACGAGAAATCCTTCCCCATCTCGCGCTGGCAAAATGAGGCCAGCTTGTGCGGATGGAGAAATTCCACAGGGTCTTCCAGCGTGACGATGTGTGCGCTCATCGTCTCGTTCATCTCATTCAGCATCGCCGCAAGCGTGGTGGTCTTGCCCGATCCCGTCGCGCCGGTAACGAAAACCAGCCCCGTTTTTTCCTGAATGATCCGCTTGAATACAGGCGGCAGCTTCAAGTCCGCCATGCTGGGGATTTTGGTATTCAGCCTTCGCAGCACCATCGCGAACGAGCCTTTCTGCTTGAAGATATTCACGCGAAACCGCGCAAGCCCCTCGACGGAATACGAGCAGTCGCAAGAGCCAGTGTTGCGCAAATCCTCCGTGAGGCGCGGCGAGTCATTCACGAGCGAGCGTGCGAGTCCCTCGGTCTGCTTTGCTTGAAAACCGCTGTCAAACTGCGTGCCCATTACCGGCGCGAGCTTCCCGAAATTCTCCACTTGCGGAGGCCGTCCCACGATGAAAAACAAATCGCTCACGCCCTCGCCCACGCTCAACATTTTGCGCAGCAGATCATCAATCGGAATCGCTGGCACAGAAAAAACGGGGCCAGTCGCTCCGATTCCCGCCGTCTGCACCACCACAGCTTCCGTGACCACAAATTGCACCGGCGCGTCGGGCGGCGGGCTGGCTGCTGGCTGGCTTGCGAGCGTCGGCGCGGGCGCTGTGGGTGGCGGTGGAGGCTGTGGCGAGCTTACGCTGGCTGGCTTCTGGATGATCTTCCCAGTTTCGTCGTATAAAGGCATATCGGAGCCGCGAAAATGCAGGTTTTATACCATGCAGATGCGCGCTACTTTGCTAGACCGAGATTGCGGACGATTGCCGCCGTCGAGCGCACCTTGTTGAGCGTGTAGAAATGGATGCCGGGCACGCCGTATTTCAGCAGCGCTTCGCATTGCTTCGTGGCGTATTCGATTCCGTATTCGATCACCGATTCATCATCGGCGAGGGAGTCGAGCTTGTTCACGAAATCCACCGGCAGCCTTGCACCGCACAGTTCTACGAATTTCTTCGTCTGCTTCGCCGAGAGCACAGGCAGCACGCCGGGGATGACGGCTACGTTCACGCCGAGCTTCTTCACGAGGTGCTCGTGGAATGCGTAAAAATCTTCATTGTCGAAAAAGAGCTGCGTCACGATGAAGTCCGCACCGTCCTGCACTTTCTTCGCGAGAAACTCCCAGTCCACCAGCTTGCCGCCGGGCTGCGCGATGTGGCCTTCGGGAAAACCGGCGGTGCCGATGGTGAAGCCGCCCGTCTCGCGGAGAAACGCGACAAGCTCCGAGGAATACGTGAAGCCGCCATCCGTCGCGATCCATTCGCCCGTGCCCGCTGGCGGGTCGCCGCGCAGGGCGAGGATGTTTTTTACGCCGCGCGCTTTTGCATCGGCGACCACATCGGAAAGCTCCTGCCTTGTGGACGAGACGCAGGTGAGGTGCATCATCGTCGTGAGGTCGTATTGCGTCTGGATGCGCTCGACGATTTGGATCGTCTTCTCCCGCGTGGTGCCGCCTGCGCCGTAAGTCACCGAGCAGTAGTCGGGCTTCAGCTCCATCAGCGCGGGGATGGTTTTCTCCAGCAGCGTGCGGTCGCCCTCCTCGGTTTTTGGCGGGAAGAACTCAAACGAGATCGCCGGACGACCCGCAGCGCGGCAGGCTTTGTGGATTTCGTGGATGTGCTGGATCATGTGCGGCTACCTTTCCCGAAAAGTCGCGGTGCTGGCAAGGCTTTCGGGCGGCCTTTCAGTTCACGTAGGACGCTTCGTTCGAGAAAAGCAGCGCGTGCGTGTAGGCTTCCCACGGCGAGAGCGGCTTGCGCTCGATGATTCCGCCGTCGTTGATGATGGTCATCAGGCCGTCGTTATCGAGCTTGCGGCGGTCTTCGATTCGCTTGGTGATGCCCGCCGCTTTCTTTGCAAGCTCCGGCGCGATGGCGTCCACTTCGCTTTGTTTTTTCGCCTCGCTTTGGATGAAGGCGAGGCCGAGCTGAATCTCAGCGGGCCTTGGCTGGCGCTGGAATAGCACGCGGTAGATGGCGATGATCCTGCGGAGATCAATGCCCGCATTTTTCACCTCCGGACGAGCGACGACGCGGCGGGCCACATCAATTGCCATCGGGCTGTTCATCAGGAAAAGCGCCTGCTGCGGGACGACAGTCGTGTTGCGCTTCGAGTTCGGCATGTCGGGGTCGCTGAAATCAAAGTGGCTCATCAACTCCGAGACGTTGCCGCGATCAATGTATCCATAAACCGAGCGGCGGTAGATGTAAGGCTCATCGGTGATATTCACCGGCTGGCCGCCGAATTTCGGATCGAGGCGACCCGCGAAAACGAGCATGGAATCGCGGATGGCCTCAAACTCCAGCCGCCGCACATTGGCCCGCCAGAGCAGCCGATTCTCCGGGTCCACGACGGAGTATTCCTTTTTCGCCCGCTCGCTGTTTGCCTCGCTGCTGATCTGGTAAACATTGGAGAGCATGACGAATTTGTGCAGACGCTTGAGACTCCAGTTGCCCGCTTTTTCATCCACAAACCAGCTCACGAGAAAATCGAGCAACTCAGGATGCGACGGCGCTTCGCTCATCACGCCGATGTCATCGGGCGTGCGCACAAAGCCTTCGCCGAAGTGGTGCAGCCACACGCGATTCACGAGCACTCGCGCAGTGAGCGGGTTGTCTTTTGAGGCGATGGCTTTTGCGAGTTCGAGGCGTCCGCTGCTTCCGCGTGGAAAAGGTTTTGCCTTCTGCCCCGGCGAGAGGATGTCGAGAAACCGGCGCTCCACCGTGTCGCCCGGCGTGCCTGCTTGTCCGCGAAGGAGCACTTTAGAATCAGCAGATTTTTCCTTATCAATCATCACCATCGCGCGCTTCGGAGCGCCGGGGTGAGTGAGTTCGAGTTCGTTCATTTTCGGGAAGACAAACTTGGCGCGTGCAGTCATCTGCACAGGCCATCCCGTCGTGGCTTCGCGAATCCAATCCATCGTGGCAGTGGGCGCGGTGGTGAGCTTGAAGGGGCCGTTGATGATCTCGATTTCGTCGGGCGTGAACCCTTCAATCTTGTCACCCTTCGCGCTTTTGAACGCCTTGATGTAAGCGGGCATTTTCGCCGCGTATTGCGCGAGGATGGTTTGGTAAACCGCATACACTTCCTGCATGGATGCAGGCTTCGCGGCTTCGAGCGCCTTGGTGATCGTCGGGCTGTATCGCCCGCTGAGACGCACTTCTTTGAGCGCAAGCGGCCCCTTCACGCTCCACTCGCCGGGCTTCACAGTCCTGAATTCATCCAGTGGACCAAAGACGCGGTGGTTTTCATTGATCACGCGCTCGTAAAAATTCGCCAGCACGCCATCGAGCTTCTCGTTTGCGATCAATTCCTGCCGCTCAAGCTGCGCTGGCTCGGAGCGATCCCGGCGGAGCACTGCGGCTTTCAGATAAAGCGCGGGCTTGCCGACAAAAAGGCCCAGCCAGTGCTCGATTTCGCGGTAGTAGATTTCACGATTCTCTTTTTCGATCACGACGCGCTTCGCTTCGTAGTCAGCAAATTTTGCGGAGTTGGGCGGTGCGATGAGCGGCTTTTGCACAGGCTCGGTGCTGGAGTTGAAGATACCGTGCAGCGCGTAGTAGTCCTTC
>JANMLS010000194.1:0-33235 GCA_031372675.1 Verrucomicrobiaceae bacterium | reverse complement strand
GGCGCAGGCGGGGTGTCGAATGCGCCTTTTACAAAATAGATGTCGCCGCGCCGTGTGCCGACTGCGAGGCGTCCATCCGGCAAGCTCTCCAGCCCGCCGGGGCGCATCGGCACGGTGGGCGGGATGGGGATATTTACGATGGGGTAATACTTGGCTTCTTCTGCGGCTGTGCCCCACATTTCGCCGAGGTCTTCTTCGGCGAGAAGTTGCGGGGCGAGTGCGAGGGTGAGGGCGGCGAGGGCGGCGGCGAGGAGATGGCGTGGCATGGCGAGCGGGCGTTACTTTACATCCACCACCGGCTCATCCTCCGCGATGACTACGCGCTTTGGGCGCGATGGTTCATTTTGGACGACTACGCGGTTTGGATTCCGCAAGCGCGCCTGCACTAGATGATTGTTCGCCCCGATCTCGCCCCACGGCCCCGGTGGAATATCGGTCCACTCCACAAAGCACCAGTCCACCACATCCGTCGTGGAGATGCCGAGATAGTCCTTCACGGCTGGGGAGACATCGAGGCCCGCGCCTTTGTTGAGATTCCAAATGGGGCGGTCATTCCCGAAAACATACTGCCAGTGGTCCGTGCGAAACGGCCCGCAATCCGACCATTGCGCGTAGCAAATCCGCTGCTTGCCGCCGGGCAGGTTCTTGCGAATCGCGATCCAGCGATTGCGGCACACGGAGACGTTGCCGCGCTCGGCGACCTCTTTATTAAACCACGGGATCACCTTCGACGCCTCCGGCTTAAAGCCCGTGCGCTCCCTGTCGTTGTAGGGCAGGGCGTAGTAAAAGGGATTTTCCCTCGGCACAAACGCCTTTGGAATCGAGCCACCACTGGGCAGCCCCACGCGGTTGTTCGGGTCGTCGTATCCGCCGAAGCTGCTCTTCCAATTCAGGTCCCAACTGCTGCTCAGATTATGCACCGGGTTATTTTGCGCCGCCAATTCGCCCACCCAGAAGACGGTCGTGACGATATTCGTCTTCCAAGGATACCGCGTCTTGCCCTGCTGAGTCGGGATGATGACTTGCGGCTCCAGCTTCAAAAGCGACTGCTCGCGAAGGTGCGAGGCAAACTTCGCAAAGTCCGCGCTACTCGAATAAGGACTCTGCGCCAACGCCAGCCCCGAAAGGCCAGCCAAAGCTAATATGAACGTGGCAAACTTCATGCAATGGTGCGGTGAAGGTAGATAGCGGGATCATACCGGCAAGAGATTTCTCGGTGCTGGCCCTAGCGTCCGGCTTTGATGATGAGCGGCTTCATCGGCTTGCCGTCGCTCCATTTTCCCATCGCGGGGGATGGGGTGAAGGGCTTCCTCGCGGTGGCGGCTTCGGATAGCTCGTCGAACAGCCGCCAGTATCCGAACCAATCAAGCGCGCCGGTGGTGAAACGGCTTTGCGCAAGCGGGGCGAGATGGCTGGGAGAAATGCCCGGCCAGCCGTGCGAGTCGGCTTGGAGGGTGATAAATCGGCGGTCGGGGAGATGTGCCGTCGTGTCCCAAATCCGTTGCGATGTGCGGGTGCCGACGAAGCGATCTTTGTCGCCCACGACGACCGCCAGTTTTGTGCGCACCGGGATGGTGGCGAGGTCGGCAAGCGGGATGACTTGCCAGCCGTTCTCCGGCCCTTGCCCCGCGTGGACCGTCATCACCGCGAGCGGCACGGGCAGCTTTTCTTTTTCCGCACACGCCGCGAAAGCCACCGCGCCGACGCCGCCTGCCGAATGTCCCACGGCGAAAAACTTCGCAGTCTCCGGCGCGACCCGACCCGGCTCGGCAAGAACTTCCAGCGCACGGCGAACGGCGGCGACGGTGTTCGGCGTGTATTCGGGCGGCGGCGTGAACAGGTCTTTTTGATACTGCGGATAAATGACGATGGCCCCGCGACGAACGATGTGCGTGATCCACGCGCGATACGACTCCGGCGTCATCGCGCTGTATCCATGCAGAAAAAGGACGACGGGCGCGGACTTCGGCGCAGGCTCGGCAGGCTGGAAGAGCCAGAATCTTTTCCCGCCCGCGCCGTGCTCGCTCTCGGTCAGCGAGCCATGCGCGTAGTCCGCGCCGCCCGGCCCATCCTTCGGCTGCGCAGGAGGACGTGTCCCGGCGTGCGCGGAAAAAACGCCAGTGAGAAAAAGTGCGACGAGTATTTTGAACATGCCGCAAAGCCTGCGCCCGCACTCTCCGCGTTGCCAGTAGAAAGCTGGTGCCACGCAGCCGCGTTCTGTGCAATGTTCGCGGCACCATCATGTTCAAACGCCAGTCCACCAGTCCCATTTCCGTCGTCACCGGAGCCGCAGGTTTCCTCGGCTCGCATCTCACCGACCGCCTGCTCGCGGAAGGCCATCGCGTCATCGGGATCGATAATTTCATCACCGGCAACACCGCCAACATCGAGCATCTCGCAGGCAACGAGCGCTACCGCTTTATCAAGCACGATGTCTCCAATTTCATCTTCCTGCCCGACGATGTGGACTACGTCTTCCACTTCGCATCGCCCGCCTCGCCGATTGATTATTTGGAGTATCCCATCCAGACGCTGAAAGTCGGCTCGCTCGGCACGCACAACACCCTCGGACTCGCGAAGGATAAAAAAGCGCGCTACCTCATCGCCAGCACCAGCGAATGCTACGGCGACCCGCTGGAGCATCCGCAAAAGGAAAGCTACTGGGGCAATGTGAACCCCGTCGGCCCGCGTGGTTGCTACGACGAGGCAAAGCGTTTTGCCGAAGCGATGACGATGGCCTACCACCGCGCTCACGGCGTGGACACGAAGATCGTCCGCATCTTCAACACCTACGGCCCAAGGATGCGGCTGCGCGATGGCCGCGTGGTCCCCGCCTTTGTCGGGCAGGCGCTCACGGGCAAGCCGATCAGCATTTTTGGCGACGGCTCGCAGACGCGCTCGTTCTGCTACTGCGCGGATTTGATTGATGGCATCTACCGCCTTTCGCAGTCCGATTTCCACGAGCCGGTGAACGTGGGCAACCCGCATGAAATGACGATCAAGCAGTTTGCAGAAGAGGTCATCAAATACACCGGCTCCACCTCGAAGCTCGACTACAAGCCGCTCCCGCAAGACGACCCGAAGGTGCGCAAACCCGACATCACCCGCGCCCGCACGCTACTCGGCTGGGAGCCGAAAGTGCCGTTCTCCGAAGGCATCGTGAAGACCATCGAGTTCTTCAAAGGCCGCGTCGCAGCGGGGGATATTGTGGCTTAGGGAATTCCACGCCTACTCCGTCGCGAACCGGCCCTCGCTGCACTCGGCGCGGAGGACTTCGGGGAGTTGTTTGGATTCGAGTTTGATGACGAGCGTGTGGTCGCCGGCGGGGAGTTCCACTTCGGGCGATGGGTTGCTGGCGATGGCGAGCGGGGCACCGTCGAGCCATGCTTTGGTTGCGCCTTGTAAATTGAGGCGCGTCTTTCCTCCGGCGGAAAACTTCGCCACGGCGAGCACGCTTTCGCCGCTGTCGGGCACCATTTGGAGAGCCTCGGTGAGTGCGGCTTTGGGAAGACGTCCGTCCACGTAGGTGAGCGTTTTTGCGCCGGGAGTCGGGGCTTTTCCGGTGAGGACGGCTTGCTCGTCTTTGCCGGGGTGGAGCCACCAGACGCGGGCGATGTTGGACTTGGTTGCGTCGAAAGGGCCGGGCTTTCCGAGTTGCGAGAGGAAGGCAAAGACGTGTGCTTTTTCGCGTCCGGTGAGGGTGTTCAAAAGTCCGGCGGGCATGATGCTGCCGATGTTTTCGCGGGCGGTGATGTCGGCTTTGGGCACGCTGCTTTCTGCTCCGGCGGCGTCGCGGAGGATGATGGCATCGGGCGTTTCGCGGAGGAAGACGCCGCTGGCTGCGCGTCCGCCTTTGAGCGAAAGCGCGATGGCGTGGTAGCCTTCCTTCACTTTTGCATTCGGCACGAGCAGGCTTTCGACGAGGTAATCCAGCGGGGCGCTTGCGCCGATGGTCGTCATGTCCGGCCCGACTTTTCCACCTGCGCCGCCGATGGCGTGGCAGGCGGTGCAGGCGAGCGCGGCACGGCGGTAAATGACTTCGCCCTCGACGGGGCTGCCGCTCTTTTTGATGTCGGCGACGAGCGCGGCGATGTCTTGCGCATTTGTGGCGGGAGCGGGCGCATCGGCGAATGAAGCGAGCGCGGTGACGAGCGGTTGTCCTTTGCGGCCCAGCTCGCGGGCGGCGCGGAGGGCGGCGTTGGCGGCGGGTTTCGGGAGATCGGCGGGGACGGCTTTGGCGAACTTCGCTTTGAATTGCTCGCTTTGGAAAAGTGCGCGAAAGAGCGCGAGTTGCGCGGCTTCGTCGCCTTCCTTCGCCACGGAGGAAAGCGCGGCGAGCGCGGCGTCGGGCTTGAACGCGGCGAGCGCGGTGAGGGCGCGGCTGCGGAATTCTCCTGCGGCGAGCAGGGTTTCCAGCACGGTTGCGGCGGCGGGAGTGCGTAGGGTGGCGAGGGCTTCAAACGCGGCGTCGAGCCGGTCGGCTTTTTGTCCGGGCGTGATCACGGCGGCAATCGCGTCTATTCGGTCGAGCTTCCACAGACCGGCAAGGCGCAGGACATCGCCGGAGCCATTGATGATCGCCGCTGGAGAAATCGTAGCGGCAGCGGGCTTCACTCCACGGCGAGCAGCGGCGACGAGCGCGGCGACAGCGCGAGGTTCCTGCATTAAAGGGACGAGCTTCTCGCATTCCGCAGCGCCGCCGACCTGGCCGATGAGTTCGATCCACGGGCCATCTTTGCTAACGCCATTCTTGGCGATGACCTTGGAAAGCAGCGGGCCGGTTTTGGCTGCGGGGAGGGACTGGGCAGCGAAAGAGATCATCGCATCGCGATCAGCAGGCTTTGTCGCGGGCTTGGGAGTGACAAACGATAAGTTTGGGTTCGGGGCAGCCTTGGGTTCTGTTTCCAGCCACTCGATCACCTGCGGCGCGAGGTCGTTGACGCTTAGCCATGCGGCGTAGGCGTAATGCGGATCGTCTTTGGGGACGTTCACTGCGGCTTCGAGGACAAACTCGGCACTGTCTTTAGATTGGAATCGAGAAAGAGCGCGCATGGCTTCGAGGCGGACGCGGGGGTTGGGGTCGCGGGTGAAATCTAACGCTGGCTTTTTAGCATCTGCTTGAAACTCTTCGAATGTTGGAATTCCGGAATTGCACCAAGCTGGTTGCAATCGCTTGATTTCGGCTTTGAGTTCCGTTTCGCGCTTTTGCAATTTCTCCACGGTGCGATTCTTTTTTTTCTCAGCTACAATTTGGGGCAATAGTGCTTCGAGTTCCTTTTCTGCTGCCTTGCGTCTATCGTCTCTTTCTTGTGCGGACTTGCCGAAGTCTTCGCAAATTTTGCGAACTTCAGCAATAAGCTCGCTAAAATTCCCCAAATTACGCGCCGCCATCGCACGCATCTGATGGGATTTTGATTTCGCGAGGAGCGAGTAAGCTCCGCGATTTCCCGACGCGAAGGCGTATTCCAAACTCTCGCGTTCGTCTTCGGCGTTGGGCTTGAGCACTCTGGCTTCCTGATTGATCTGGCGGGCTTGGGAAAGAGACCATGCGTTTTTACTGAAAAGCTCCTTTTTCAACTCCTCGCCATTCTTCCCCACCAAACTCTCCCACTTAATCGGCGTGCTGCCCTTCGGCGCGATGCGCCAGATGCGGCCGTTGACTTTGTCGCGGCGGGGGTCTCGGAAATCTACTTCGCCGTGGTTGATTACGGGGTTTGTCCAATCGGCTACATACAGGGCGCCGTCGGGGCCGTGCTTGATGTCTATGGGGCGGAAGCTGGCGTCGGTGCTGCGGACGAGGTCGGGCATGGGGCGGGCTTCGTAGCCGCTTTTTAGGGACGGAAGGGACGCGGGGGACGGAAGGGATTTGTCCCTTAGGTCCCTTTGGTCCCTTTGGTCCCTCGGAGGCTCCGAGAGATCGCTGATCTCAAACCGCACAATCCTATGCGCGCGGAAGTCGCAGGTGAGGGCGTGGCCCTGCCAGTCGGCGGGGAAAAGCGGGGAGCGCACCAGCTCCAGCCCGCAGAACTTCGGGTTCCCGCCGGGGGTGATGCTGGGCATGATTTTGCGTCCGTTTTCGTAGGTGAAATACATCGCGCCGGGCACGAGCCACGAGATGCCCTGGCTGCCTGCGCCGTCGGTGACAAATTGCTGGCCCCACTCGTCCCAGACATGGCCCCACGGGTTGCACCAGCCTTTTGCGATGACTTCGGTGCGCTCGGTGCGCGGGTCGTAGGCGAAGATGCCGCCGCTATTGAGCCGCACCATGCCGTATGGCGTCTCCAGGTGGCTGTGGATGTAGATGGATTGGTTAAAATAAAGCCGTCCGTCCGGCCCCCATTTCAGGGTGTGGATGGTGTGGTGCGTGTCCTCGGTGCCGAATCCGCTGAGGACCACGCGCCGCTGGTCGGCGGTGCCGTCGCCGTCGGTGTCGGTGACGTGGACTAGCTCGGTGGAGCTGCCGACGTAGGCGGCGTTGGGGGAAGGGACAAGAGGGACAAGAGGGACTGAAGGGGTGCTGTCCTTTTTGTCCCTTTTGTCCCTTTGTCCCTCTGCCAAATCCGGCGCCACCCCCGCCGCGATCAGTAGGTTTGTGGCAAACGTGGTGGATTTATCCGCCTTGCCGTCGCGGTCGGTGTCTTCGATGACGACTACTTTGTCCTCCGGGTGGTCGCCGGGGGCGATTTGGGGATAGACGGGCGAGCAGGCGACCCAGAGACGCCCGGCGGCGTCCCAATTCATCCCCACAGGCTTGCCGACGAGGTTCGTATCGGCCCATAGAGAAATCTCGTATCCTTCCTGCACGGAAAATATGGGTAAAGGCAAGGGCTGCGGAGGATTGGACGTGGTTGGAGGGGTTTTTTGGCTTCCAGAAATTGCCGAGGAAGTGTTGCTGGGCTGTTTTGGGGAGCCGGAAATTGCCGAGAACGTCGTGCTAGGCTCTTTTGGGGAGCCGGAAACTGCCGAGGACGTCGTGCTAGGCTCTTTTGGGGAGCCAGAAACTGCCGGGAACGTCGTGCCGGGATCTTTTGGGGAGCCAGAAACGGCCGAGGACGTCGTGCTGGGGCTTTTTGGGGAGCCGGAATCTGCTGGGAACGACGTGCGGGGCATTTTTGGGGAGCCGCCCGGAGCCGCCGACGCGCCCTTTTTCGCCTGCCGCTTCAGCGCATCAATCTCTGCATCCACGGCATCCACCAGCGGGTCAAACTGCGGAATCTCCACGGCATTCCTCCCCTGCTCCTGCTTGCGGAAGCCGAAGAGATACGTGCTGTTGGCCGGGCGCGTGCGGTGGAAAAAGAGGTCGTTTTTGCGGAGGATGGCGGCGGTGAGGGAGTCGCTAGGCTCAGTCTGCTCGCTTTTGGGAATCTCTTTGAGGTTTCCACAAACGAAATCGGCGAAAGCATCGTGACCTTTCGGGTCGAGGTGGATGCCGTTGTGGGTGAACTTCATGACCCACTGCGTTGTTTGACTCTGGATGTGTACGTTGTCGGAGCGGAGATGGGTGAAGAGATCGATGTGGAGTGCCTTGCGCTCATTGGCCAATTCGCCGACGGCTTTCATGTATCCGAGGAGGAGATTGTTGTGCTTCGCCGGGTCCACCATACCGGGGCGGGTCCGGCGCAGGTCTTCGTGGGGGATGGGTGAGAGGAGGACAAAGCGCGGTTTTGTTTTAACCACAGAGGGCGCAGAGGATTCCTCTCCAGTCTTTGTGCTCTTTGTGTTCTCTGCGGTTGAAGCAGCAGCGATGGCCTCGATGTCCGTCATCAGCTCGCCGAGTTCTTTTTTGAACCGCGCCGCGCTCATCGGCTCCTCGCCGTAGCGGGCGGGGTCGCGGTTGAGCATGATGTCGCCGCTCGTATCCGTGAGTTCCTGCAAGCTCGCGGCCATGCCGTAGCCGAGGAAGACGACGGTGGGCTTTACCAAAGCGATCTGCTCTTTGAGCCGCTCGTAGCCTTTCGCCGGGGCGTCGAACGATGCGCGCGACCAGCCCTTCGGCGTGTCGCCCGCCCAGGAGAGATTGCGGACGGTGAACTTCACATCCGGGAACGCGGCGTGCATCCGGGCTTCGAGAAAGCCGAGCGTATTCTCGCGCTCCAGCAGCGCATCGCCGAGCAGCAGGACGCGGTCGCCATCGCGGAGTTCAAACTTCGGAGCCTCCGCGCGGGCAAAGACGACGAGGGCGAGCAGGCAGGAGATGAGGAGTTTCATGGTGTGACGGGAGACTCGGATAAACGGGAATCGTTAGTTTGGAAATGAGCGAAAAGTAGCCCGCAGGCTGCATTTTCATTCCGCCCAATAAATCCGCAGCGCAGCGGTAGTCACAGGGCTTGACGAAAAACGCCGCCGCGCCGAAATAACGCGCCGCCAATTTACCACTATGAAACACCATTCCATCCTCACCGCGTCCATCGCAAGCGCACTCATCAGCACCACCTCCGCGATTGCGGCAGTTGATTTCGTAAAAGACGTGCAGCCGATTCTGGAGCTAAACTGCGTCCGCTGCCACAAACCCGGCACCACCGCAGTAGAGAAAGGCGAGACGGAATACCTCATGGAAACCCGCGAAGACGCGCTGAAGGACAAAGGAATCATCCCCGGCGAAGGCGCGAAGTCGAAGCTCTACAAAACCACCATCCTCGAAGACGACGACGATAAACTCATGCCGCCGCTCGCCGAGATTCAAAAGAAAAGCAGCCGCCGTTTAACCAAGGAAGAAAGCGAGACGCTGAAAAAGTGGATTGATGAAGGAGCGAAGTGGCCGGAGGACGTGAAGCTCATCGCCCGCAAACAAGAACTCAGTAGCAAGGAGGACCTCGCCGCCGTGGCCGCCGCCGTCCACAAGCGCATCGTGGAAAACTCCAAGGAGAAAACTGAGGCAGAGATGCAGCCTTACGCCGCGACGATTGCCGGGACGGAAGTGAAATTTGACATGGTGCCGATCAAAGGCGGCAAATTCAAAATGGGATCGCCCGACAACGAAGCAGGACGCGGCGCAGACGAAGGCCCGCAAAAGGAAGTCGCCGTGGAGCCGTTCTGGATGGGCAAACACGAGGTGACGTGGAACGAGTTCCAGCTTTTTATGTATCCAGAAGAGGAGAAAAAAGCGCGTGAGGAAAAGAAACTCGCAGCCGATCTAAATGCGCTCACCGACTCCGTCTCCCATCCCACACAGCCTTACGTGGAAATGAGCTTCGGCATGGGCACGGATGGTTTCCCAGCAATCTCGATGACGCAGCACGCCGCAAACAAATACTGCCAGTGGCTCAGTGCGAAGACCGGCCACTTTTACCGCCTGCCCACCGAGGCTGAGTGGGAATTTGCCGCCCGCGCCGGGACGACGACCGCTTATTACTGGGGCGACGACGCCGCGAAACTCGGCGAGCACGAGTGGTGGGGCAAAAATGCGGACTTCAAATACCAGAAAGTCGGTAAGAAGAAGCCAAACCCGTGGGGGCTTTACGACATTCTCGGCAACGTCGCTGAGTGGACGCTCGATCAATACGACCCCGCTTTTTACGCAAAGATGCCTGCGGCGAATCCATTGAACAAAGCGACCGCGCCGTATCCGCACTCCGTTCGCGGCGGCTCGTGGGACGATGAGACGCCAAACAAGTTCCGCAGCGCAGTCCGCCGCGCCAGCAAGCTGGAGTGGAAGCGCCAAGACCCGCAGCTCCCAAAAAGCATCTGGTACCACACCGACGCGCAGTTCCTCGGAATGCGAATCATCCGCCCGCTAAAAACCCCGACCGCAGCAGAAGCGCAGGCATACTGGAACAACGGCGTGGAGAAAGACGACCCACGCCTGAGCAAAGCGGAGTAGCCGCGCAAAGTAGTCCAGTTGCGCCGCAACTGGCCGCGAGTCGCGAAAGCGAATCGCGCTTTATACCAAGTCCTCAAAATAAAAAGACCGGCACCGAGATAGCGTAGAGCGAGCGCGAAGCGCAAGGGAGCGCGGGCATCCTGCCCGCAGGTTCCGGCATCTTGCCGGAATCCACGGGGAAGCACCGCTGAACGAGGAAGCTGCTTTCCGCTGCATGTGCCCGGCAGGATGCCTGGCACTGCGGGCAAGATGCCCGCGCTCCCCCGCACACGGCCTTTCGCTTTCGCGTTGTCTCTCTAATTCCGAGAGACGGGCTTACTCCTGCTCCAGCCCGAACAGCACTTGGTCGCGGCCCATGGAGTCGAGTCGCGCAATTTGCTCTGGCGTCAGCAGCGGGCGGATTGCTTGTTCGATTTCATCCGTCAGTGCGATGAACTTTTTCTCAAGCTCCGCTGCCTCGGCGTCGGTGAGTTCGCGGCCTTCGGATTCTGCGGGGAGTGATTTCTCGTAGGAGGTGAGAATGATGCTTTCCACTTTTGCGGTCGTCAGCTCATCCAGCGCCAGCGCACCGGCGACGAGGCGGGCTTGATGATGCGCGAGCAGCTTTGGATTTTCGTCGGTGATTTTCTCCATGAGCGCTTCGTCGCTGAGAAGATTTGCGAGCGTGGCGGTGAGCAATTTCAGCTCGTCCGAGTATGCCGGAAATGCCGCGTCGTCGGCTGCGGGCGGCTCACTGTGACGAGTGGAAAAATCGTGCAGGCGGAAATTGAGTTCGCCGAGTGCGCGGGCAAATTCATCGGGCGTGGTGGCCAGCGGCTTGAGAGTTCCGGCGGCGCGTTTGGCGCGGGCGTCGGCGAGCGCGGCTTCAAGTTCCTCGTCGTGCGATGTGGTAAATTGCGCGATGGTCGAGGTCGGCTGCTGGCTTGTTTGCACAGACGTGGTGACGACTGATGACTTTGAACCCAGCATGAAAAAAGTCGCGCCACCGCCGATGATCATCGCGGCGGCAATGAGCGCGGCAATTTGGAGTCGGTCGCGATTCATCAAAGCGACTCCGGTTTTTGCAGGAGGTCCACGATGCGGGCGAGGAGGCGACCGGCGGCACCGCCATCGAGCACGCGGTGATCGAAGCTGAGTGTGAGGTCGGATTCCGTCACGGGGACAAATTGCTTTTTCTCCGCGTCCCATTGCGGTGTCGGGCGTCCGGCACCGAGGCCGAGAACGAGCGTCTGTTCGGGGAGCGGAATCGGCGTGGCCCAAGTCAGCCCGAATGTGCCGAAGTTGGTAATCGTGGCGATGCTGCCGCCTTGTGCGCTGGCGGGCAGTCGGCGCTGGCGGGCGAGTTCCACGAGTTCATCGTATTTCGGGAGAAGTTGCGCGAGCGGGATGGCGTCTGCATTGCGCAGCACGGGGACGAGCACGCCGTCATCCGCTTCCACGGCAAAGCCAACATCAATGGACTTTGGATGGACGATTTTCCCGCCGACAAGACGGCCCGCAGGCGCACTGTTTTCGCCGAGCGCGATTGCGAGTGCGCGGAGTACGTAAAGCGCGGGGCCGGATTTTAATTTTTGTTTTTTGCGATGAGCAAGCATCGCGTCGAGCTGGAGCGGGCGGCCCACGGTCGCGAGCGGGCGAGTCCACGAGCGGCGCATCGCATCGGCGACGGCGACGCGCATGGAGGATGCCTTGCTCTGTTTGTGCTCATCGAGGCGGTAAAGAAAATCCTCCAAATCCTCGATGGTCACGCGCCCTGCGGCACCGCTGCCCGCGATGCCGGATAGGTCCGCTGCGTGGAGGCCGAGTTCGGCCATGCGGGCTTTCATTCGCGGGGAGATGTAAGTCATCCCGCCAGCATTTACGGGGACTGGCAGGCCGTGAACGGTGGGCATCACCTGCGCTGGTTCGGTCTTTGTTCCGGCGGGTTTTGTGGCGACATCGGGAGTCGGGAGCAGGCCCACGCCGAGGCGCGTGGCGTCGGCTTCGCTGATTTCCAAATATCCGAGCACTGCGCCGACGGGGTAGCTTTGCTGCGGCTCCACGCAGATTTCCGCGATGGTCCCACGGCAGGGCGAGGTGACGCCCATCGTGGCTTTTTGTGTTTCCACTTCCATCACATCTTGGTCGGCTTCGACTTGGTCGCCGACTTTGTAAGGCAGATGCACGATGGTCGCCTCGGCGATGCTCTCGCCGAGTTGCGGCATGATGATTGGGATGCGTGGCATGATGTGAAAAGCGGGTGGTTTTATGCGCCGAGAAGTTTCCTCGTCGCGGCCATGATGGAAGTCGCGGTGGGGCGGTGTGTGCCCCAAAGGTTCGGGTGATAAGGCACCGGCGTGTCCTTTGCATTCAGGCGCATCGGCGGTGCGTCGAGGAGATCAAATCCCTCCGTGGCAACGCGAGCGACGACTTCCGCAGTGACGCCGCCCCACGGGAATGCCTCGCCCACTGCGAGTAGCCGCCCGGTGCGCGAGACGCTGGCGAGGATGGTGTCGGTATCGAGCGGCTTCACGCTGCGAAGATCGATCACTTCGATTTCCCAACCCTCGCTGGCAAGCTCGGCGGCGCAGGCGAGCGCTTCGTGGACCATCGCGCTGTAAGTGGCGATAGTGGCATCGCGACCGGGGCGGGCGACGCGCGCTTTGCCCGTGGGCATCGCAGTCTCCGGCAGTCCGTCCGCTTTGAGATGGTAGTAGAGATACTTGTGCTCGCAGAAGATCACGGGGTCATCAATTTCCACGGCTTCGAGCAGCATGGTGTATGCGTCTTCCACGGTCGCGGGAGTCATCACGATCAGCCCTGGATAGTGCGCGTAAAGTGCCTCCATACTCTGCGAGTGAAAAGGCCCGGCGCCAGCAGTTCCGCCGCTCGGCAGTCGCACGACGATGGGGCAGGGGAGGCCCGTGCGCCATTTGTGCGTGGCTGCGTGCTGGACGATTTGCGTGAAGCCACACGTCGAAAAATCGGCAAACTGCATCTCGATGATTGGCCGCATCCCCTCAATCGCAGCGCCAATCGCCATGCCGATTTGCGCGTCTTCGGAAATCGGCGAATCGAGCACGCGACCGGGGAACTCTTTTGCCAAGCCCTTCGTCGCTTTGAATGCGCCGCCAAAATCCGCGATGTCCTGTCCGTAGATAAACACGCGGGGATCGTCTTTGAGCAGCTTGTGCTGCGCAGCGCGAATCGCTTCGAGGTAAGTAATTGCGGCGCTGGAGCGCGTGGTTGGTTGTTTTTGAAACACGGGTGATTAAATTTCCACGCCTTCCGCGAGACGGCGCGTGTGGAGTGCGCACCAGTCTTCTTGGTTCGGGTCGGGCAGCGGTTCGCGGAGTGCTTGGGCGCAGGCGTCTTCCACTTCGGCGGCGGTTTTTTCCCGCTGCTCGCTGAGTTCTTCGACGGTGGCCCAGCCGGAAGCGGTGAGTTGCTCGCGGGCGACATCGAGGCAATCGCGACCAATGGGTGAGACTTTCAGCGAGTGGCTCATGTATTGGAAATCATCGTGTTCGCCGTGCCCGACAAGGCGGAGCAGGTCTGCCACAATCATCTGTGGTCCTTCGCCAGCGCGTGCTCGTGCGACGGCTTCGTGGACGATTTCGATGCACGCAGTCGGGTCGGTGCCGTCAATTTTATATCCCGGAATGCCATACCCCGCCGCACGCTGGACGAGGTCTTGGCAGGCATACTGACGCGAGTTCGAGGTGGAATAGGCGTACTGGTTATTGGCGATGATCATGACGAGCGGGAGCTTCTCCACGGCAGCCATATTCAGCCCTTCGTGGAAGCTCCCCGTAGAAGTCGCGCCATCGCCCACACATGTCGCGCCGACTACACCAGTCTCGCCTTTGAGCCTGCGTGCAAAAAGTCCGCCTGTCACGGATGCCACCATCGCACCGAGGTGGGAAATCATGGCGTAGTATCCCTTCGCCGGCTCGCCGCGATGGATGTTGCCATCGCGCCCACGCATCGGCCCAAGTCGCGAGCCGAGATACGTGCGGGCGGCACTGATGACTTCCTCGCCAAACGCAAGCCGCCCAGCCATGTCGCGGATCAGCGGCGCAAAAATATCCCCTTTTTGCAGAGCAGAGCCAATCGCCGCGCTGAGAGCTTCCTGCCCGCGACCAAGGAAGACACCGCCGGTGATTTTCCCGCCCCGGTAAAGGCTCGCCAGTTTTTCCTCAAGGATGCGGCCAAGCAGCATCCAGCGATATACGCGGAGGTAGCGTTCCTTGGGTTCATTGGCTTCAGACGGAGTTTTCCGGCCTGCGCGGGCTTGCAACATGCGCGATGATTTATTCCCTGCGGCGACGAATGGCAACGGGCGAAATTTTTTTTTGAGGCTGCTGTGCTTTTACGGGCATGGCCGGGCAAAAAAAGAAGCCAGACCGCTTTTGGCGATCTGGCCCTTAAAAAAATCCCTTAATTGGGAAATCTGCTTACTTCGAGTAGCCTTTGGCGGCTGGTGCTGCAGGGGCCGGAGCCGACTGCGAGCTGGAGCAAGCTGCGAAGCCGAGTGTTACGGCTGCGAGTGCGATGATAGCGATTGTGCGCATGGTATTAGTAGTCACCCCTTTCTGTGCTGGTTGCGTGCAAGCCGCGTGTGTAGTTGCCCATGCCATAGACTGACAACTTTAATCTTTGAAAATAACAGGGTCGCTTGCCTGCACGCAGTTGAGTATTGGCCGGAGAAGCCCTATTTTCAATGGTTCTCACAGCTTTGTCATAAGGTTCGTTGTTGCGGTTTCAAGTTTCCTCATCTTCACTGACCGCATGAGCGAACCGCCGAATCCGGTAAGACCCACTCGAGAAACCATCGCGCCCCGCCATGAATCGCTGACAAAGGAGTTTGCGGGGGAAATCGGCCCGCGCCCACTGGATTTCGGCGAGGGCCGAATCTGGCTCGTGGCCAAGGACCCGCACACGCTGTTTGCGTATTGGGAATTTGTGCCCTCGCAGCACCCGGAGGCTGTTGGTGGCGATGGGAATCCCTATTTTTTCCTGCGAATCCTAAACGCCGATGGCGAGATCGAGCGCGAAATCCATCTTCATTCCGAAGACGCAAATTTGCATACCGGAGTGGCCCATGCGGACTCCGTTTATTCGGCTGAACTCGGCTTTTACTCAAAGGGCGGCGTGTGGTGTTTCATCGGGAAATCCGGCGTCGCATACACTCCGCCGGAAGGCAGTGCGCCGGACGATGTGGACATCCGCTTTGCCACAATTCCTGCAAATCTTCCGTTGCAGAAAAGCAGCAAAACCACGCACGGCTCGCAGGCGGAAAAATCATTGGCCCGCTTTCCAAAACCGACGCGCTGGACGAAGGAGCAGGAACGCATCTTTGTGGCATTGCTCGCAGAAGATGTGAAAGCCGGTGGGCGACCCGAAGGCAGGGCTGCGCGTGTGCGGGCAAAAATGCTCGCGGCTCCGGCGAAAAAACCATTCCCCGCCGCATTGCTCGCATCCCTCGATGATCCCGCGCCCACCAGTCCCGGCGCGCAAGCATCAAGCTGGCACGCCGCGCCCGGCGAGACGCTGGACTTGCATGTAAATGCCGAGATTATTTTCTACGGCGGCACCTCGCCCGCAAACTTGCTGACGATAAACAGCAAGCCCGCTACGCTGCGGCACGACGGCACTTTCCGCATCCACACCCGTTTGCCGGATGGCGAGTTTGAGATTCCCATCGCCGTCACATCGCCGGATGGAAAAAGGACGCGCCGCGCAGTACTGCGTTTCAGCCGTGAGACGGAAGCGGATTCCGGCACGGGCGCGTCGCCGCAGCCGGACTACCTCCCGCCGTCGCCGCTTTGATAAGCGGGATCATTCGGCTCCCAAACTACGCCGCTTTTTGTAGCTCCGCAAAGAACAGCCGCCCGGCTGATGTCTGGAGCACGCTGCTGATGGTCACGCGCACCGTTTTCCCAATGTGCGGGCGGGCGTGGTTCACGACGATCATCGTTCCGTCCCGCATGTAGCCCACGGCTTGATGCGCATCGCGGCCTTCTTTCGTGAGGGAAAGCTCCATTTCATCGCCCGCAGTGAGCTGCATCCGAATCGCACGGGCGAGGTCGTTCAAATTGAGCATCCGCACACCTTGCAGACGCCCAATCGCGCAGAGATTGCTGTCATTAGAAAGAATGCGCGCACCCGTCATCCTCGCGAGCTGAATGAGGCGTGAATCCACTGCGGAAAACGGATCGAGTTCCGTCTCGTGGATAGTAATTGTGAATGTGGGATCGCGCTGCATTGCGTGAAGCCGATCCAACGCCAGCCTGCCTTTCTCGCGCTTTGTGGGGTCCTGCGAATCGGCGATCAACTGCAACTCTTCGAGCACGAAACGGGGAACGATTAACGCCCTTCCGACAAAGCCAGTATCCGCAAGTTCGGCGAGACGGCCTTCAATAATAATGTTGGTATCCACAAGAATCGGCGGGTCCGTCTGGTCCTGCGCACGGAAGCGGATGAACGGAATGATGAGTGCAAATTCATCGCGGTTGCCACGCATCGCGATCATCATGCCCATGTAGCTAAACGTGGAATAGACGGCGAGGCTGATGAGCCATTGCTCATACTCCGGCGTCTGCCGGAGCAGCCCCGAAGCCAACAAAAGCTGCGACGCGATGAATCCGATGAGCAGCCCGAAAGTTGCCGAGGAAAACATGCGCAGGGACATGCCTTTTAGCACCCGTTCTGCGAGGATGATCGTAAGACCAAGAGCAAGGCCACCCGCAGTGCCGGATTTTGGAGCATTCCAAATATGCTGCCCGATCTGGTTGCCGAGGTAGCCCGTGAAGACCACGAAGAGGGTTCGTAAAAGCTGAATAGTAGGGCCGGAATTCATAAAGTGCCGGGCAATATAGTTGCCCGTTAAGCTGAGAGACGCATGTTTCGTACTCAGTTTCACATAAAAACTCTCGCCGAGTTCTCATCCGCATCTATTACATTCGGGGACTGAATTTATCCCACCGAACATGATTGGCCGCCGACAGGAACTTAATCTCCAATTTCTCGAAATCGTGGACGCACTCATTCTCGCGTTCGCATTTTGGGCTGCGCACACGGTTCGCTTTTTGGGGCCGGAATTTGGTTTTTTCGACGGCCCGATTCTTGAGTTCAAAAACTTCCAGTGGCTGCTCGTGGTCCTTGTCCCGTTTGGCCCCATCGCGATGGAAAGCTACGGTTTTTATGAGCACCCGTCGCGCAAGAGCATCGGACGCAGCCTCGGGCAACTCGGGCAGTCTTCTCTCGTCCTCGCCGCTATCATCGCGGGATGTTCGTATTTTTTCCGGCTGGATGTCGCCAGCCGCGCGGTGATGCCGCTGTTCGCATTATTCGCGGCGGTGGGGCTGCTCATTCGCGAGCAGGTCACGGTGGTTCGCTATCACCGGAAAGTGCGCAAGGGCATCCAGCGCGAGCGCGTGATTTTGGTGGGAACCGCTGCCGACAACCACGCCTTTCGTAATGCTTTTACGCCGGAGCAGGTGATGGAAATCGAAGTCGTGCAGGAGATTGGTATCGAGAAAGAACCTGTCACTGTGCTGGTCCACGCGCTGCACGAGCACTCAGTCGGGCGTGTGCTCTTCGTCGGCGGGCATAGCGAAATCGGGCGGCTCAACGAATACATCGGTGCCTGCGAAACCGAGGGCGTGGAGGCGTGGTTGTGCGCGGACTTTATCCGCACCAGCATCGCACGACCGGATTTCGATGCCTTTGGCTCGCGCCCGATGCTCGTTTTCCGCGCGGCACCGAGCGTCTCTTGGGCACTGATGATCAAGCATCTGGCCGACCGTGTGCTCGCGTTGTTGGCGCTCATTATCCTAGCGGTGCCGTTTTTGATGATCGCGATTGCGATCAAGATCACCTCGCCGGGGTCGGTGGTTTTCCGCCAACCACGCGGAGGGAAAAACGGGATGCCGTTCACCATTTTCAAATTCCGCACGATGGTCACGGATGCCGAAATGCAGCGCGACGAATTGCAGCGGATGAACCAAATGGAAGGACCAGTCTTCAAAGTGGACCGCGATCCGCGCGTGACCAAAATCGGGAAATTTCTCCGCAAGACTTCGCTCGATGAGCTTCCGCAACTTTGGAATGTGCTGCGCGGCGACATGAGCCTCGTCGGGCCGCGCCCGCTGCCTGTCTATGAGGTGGAAAAATTCGAGTCGCCCGCGCAGCGCCGGCGCCTCGCGATGAAGCCCGGCATCACCTGCCTGTGGCAGATCAGCGGGCGCAGCAACATCACGAGCTTTGAAAAGTGGGTCGCTCTCGACCTTGAGTATATTGATAACTGGTCGCTCTTGCTGGATGCAAAAATCCTAGTCCGCACCATCCCCGTCGTCCTATTCGGCTTCGGCGCGAAGTAGCATTTCTGCGGATGAAAGCGGGCTTGTTTCTTTTCGTTTTTGCAGCAGCGCTGCTTGCAGGTTGCGGCTCGCTGGAAACGCCCGCTCCCGCAGTGACTCCCGCTATTTCCGCAGCATCGGGTGTGGAAATCGGCGAGTTGGAACACGGGCGGATTATCTACACGACGCGCTGCGTGGAGTGTCATGCCGGTGAGCGAATCCCGCGCTATTCCCGCGCCGAGTGGTCAGAAATTTTGCCGCGCATGGCAGTGGAAGCGCGGCTCAATGATGCACAGGAACGCGCCGTGCGTGCCTATGTGATGGCGTTCACGATGCGCTGAGAGCAATCAGCGCGACAGGTCGTCCTGCATCAGCACCGTAAAGCCCTCTGCCTTTAGCACGGAGATTCCGCAATCGTAGTCCTCGACGTGCAGTGCAAGCGCGGCAAGATCGTTTGGCCGCGTGAGCAGCGCGTAGGAACCGTAGATATTTACCTCCGCCGCGAGGAGTGCGCCGAGGATTTGGCCGAGTTGCGCGGCTTCCTTCATTTCAACGACGATCAATTCCGACACCGCGTGCGGGATGGCGTGGAGATGGAAAATGCCTTCCACACTTTCCGGGTCGCTCACGACGATACGCACGATGGCCGTGTCGGAGCTGGATTCGATGCTGGTGGCCAGCACGTTGACGTGGTGTTCGCCGAGCAGCCGCACCACATCGAGGAATGCGCCGACGCGGTTGCGGAGAAAAATGGAGAATTGCTGCACAGCGCCGCCGGGTTTTTTCTTCGCGGTTTCGGAGCGGTTTTTCGGTGGAGCTTCGGAAGGCATTTATTTGTAGGAGTAGATGAGGCAGAACGCAGCGCGCTTGCCTTCGGTAGCGGAGACACGGACGAAGTAAGGCCCGCTCACGAGCGGGGAGAAACGCACAGCAGTGCGAGGTCCATCGGCATGGATTTCGACGAGCACGGGATTTCCGCTCTCGGTAAAAACGGCAATGCTCAAGCCCTTTGCCTGCGCATTTGCAGCAGCGGAAAACCAGTAGTGATTGCCCGCGAAAAGATTCACCTGCACGAGCTTCGGCTCGCCCGCAGTCAGCTCGCCGGACCAATGCCCGTCGCGGATTTTGAAGCCATCGTTGCTCCACGCTCCGGCCAGTTCCAGCACGTCGGCGCGTGTGGCGACGAGTTCATCCTCGGTGGCAGCGCCACAGCCGAGCGCGGTCGCGAGCAAAATTGCAGCGAGGATTTTCATAGTTCTTTTTTTGCAATGTCGCCGACGAGCGTTTTGGCGAGCGCGTGGATTTTTTGCACGTCTTCGAGCGTGGGCGCACTGTCGCCGGGGATGCCCACGGCTTTGTGGATTTCAAACAACGTGAGACGCACTTTTTTCACCAGCGGATTGTCGCGCGTTTTTTCCGGCAAGGCAGCGAGTTTATTGATGAAAGAGCGAGCGATGCCCGGTTGCCGGATGATTTTTGCAGTCGCTGCGGAGTAGTTTTTTTCAATCGCCGCAGTGATGACTTCCGTGCCCCGTGCCCAGCCGCCCAGCAGGACAAATGTGATGAGGTCCGTGTCGTCGTGTGCATTCATGGCTGCGATGACTTCGTTTTGCGCAGCCTCAAGCTCCTCCTTGAGTGTGTCCCACTGGTTGTTCGCCGCAAATTCGCTGATGCTGTTGCCGCGATTGAGCAAGTTCTGGCCGACGCCGAGCGCGTTGGCGAGCGTGCGGACATCGCGGGCGATATTCTTCACCTGCTGGCCATCCGTGGCCTCGACGGCGAGGTATCCATCGGCGATCAGCCCGCCGAGATTCATCGCGATTTGCTGGCGGCTGGTGAAGTTCGTGGGAATCGGTTCACGGAAAAATGAGGTCCAATCGGGCTTCGCGGACTTTCCAAGTGCAGCGAAAAGCTCGCCGGGCATCGGGTAGGAAAGAATGTGATCCATCGTCGCGCTGGCCATCTGCTCTTTAGTGAGCGAGGGCTGCGGCTCTTGCGCTATGGCCGCAGTAGTTGCGAGAAAGAGGATGAGAAACCGGCGTGGCATGAGAGAGAAGTTAGGAGCGGGTTTCGGGCGGTGTCGAGATTTCAGTCACCATTCTGCTGCAAACTCGGTGACACTCGCCGCGTCCTGCAATGCTGCGAGCAACTCAGTCACGTTGCCCTCGTGCCCCGGTAGTCGCAAGTCGGGCCGTATGTCGTGGAGCGGCTGAAGCACGAATCGCCGGACGTGAAGGCGCGGATGCGGGATGACGATTTCGTAATTCGCGAGCACGAGATTGCCGACGTAGAGAATATCGAGGTCGAGCGTGCGAGGCGCATTGCGAGGGCGTTTGGAGGGACGGCCCATCGCTGATTCGATGGATTGCAGTCCGTCGAGCAACGCTGAGGCAAGACCGTCGTATTCGATTTCGACGACCGCATTCAGAAACGAATTGCCACCGCTTCCCGCGCCGACCGGCTCCGTTTCATAAATGCGCGAGCAAAGCGCCGGCTGCGAAGCACCGGGCAGCGCCAGCACCGCATCGCGTCCCGCGCGGAGATTGGCGAGACGGTCTCCGAGATTTGAGCCGAGGGCGATTCCCGCGCGCATCGTTACTTGAGGCCGAGCACGTCGCGCATGTCGTAAAGACCCGCCGGTTTCCCGTGCGCCCAGATCGCCGCGCGGATTGCACCGCGTGCGAAAATATCGCGGCTGCTTGCTTTGTGCGTCAGCTCCACGCGCTCGCCGAGTGCGGCAAAAAGAACGGTGTGGTCGCCCACGACATCGCCACCGCGAATCGCGTGCATCCCGATTTCAGACTGCGTCCGCGCTCCCACATCGCCAAAACGCCCGTGGCGCACATCGCTGTTATATTGCAGCCCGCGAACCTCCGCGAGCGTCTCGGCCAGCATTTTAGCGGTTCCGCTGGGCGAATCCTTTTTCATTCGGTGATGCGTTTCGGTGATTTCTAAATCGAAATCCGGCCCAAGAATTTCCGCTGCACGGCGCGTGAGCCAGAGCAGCGTGTTCACGCCGGTGGAGTAGTTGCCGGAATACACGATGGGGATTTTCGCGGAGGCTTCACGGATTTTTGCCACGCCCGCGTCGGAGATTCCAGTGGTGCCGATGACGAGCGTTTTTCCGCCCGCGATGCACGCGGCAAGCACGCTCTCCAGCGCACTGTGGTGGCTGAAATCAATGCAGGCATCCGACTTCGCAAGCCCCGCCGCAAAGTCGTCGCCCGAGTCCGTGGCCGCGCCGATGGTGGTGTCCGCAAATTCCTGCGAACAGGCAATGAGCGCCTGGCCCATGCGCCCGCGCGAGCCGTTGATGTGAAGTTTAATCGCCATGTTTGAGAAGTCGGAGAAGTGGTTTTAGTGGCAGCCGCAGCCGGTTCCGCAGCCGCCTTCTTTCGGCGGATTCAGCCCTTCGACGGTGAGGTTCACGCCTTGCAGCGAGATTTGCTCGCGGACTTTGAGCAGCAGTTCCGTCACCACCTGCGGAGGTTCTTCCGCACAAGCAAGAGTGACGCGCACTTTCTTGCCAACCGTCTGCGGGAGCTGCTCCGTCATCTCGCCATCCAGCGCAAAAGACATGTAGGAATTGAGCTTTTCCTGGAGCTGAAAAAGCTGCTCGTCGCCGCCATTCCATGGGCGCGGCTCAAACATCACAAGCACGACATCGCCCGTCTCTGGGTCCACGCCCAGCGCATCAAGGACGCGCGGATTCGCCACCCCATTCGCGGCGGTTTCATGTTCGTGCTGGCAGCAATTTTCAGATTCGCAAGATTCGCTCATCCCGCACAAATGCCGTGCAGAACCCGCGCTGTCAAAGTCGCGTCGCTGGAAAATGTGCTGTGCAAAAGAATACGCGCATCATTCCTGAGCGTTTGCCCGTCCTTTTCATTGCTTCAAAGCTTTGGTGCCTCTGTGCTCGTAGTGCCCTTACGAAGATGGGGGAATGTGCGTTTTAGTTCCGCTGTAGAAGGCAATAGATCCGAAACATCGACGCCAAGAACCTTGCTAATCAGGGCAAGTTCAAAATCAAACACTGAGCGCACACATGATTCGATTTTTGCCACGCCGAACCGATCTATGTCGAAGCCCGCAAGTTGAAGTTTCACAGCAAACCGAGCCTGTGTAAGCCCTTGCGCAAGCCGGGCTTTTTGGATGCCCGGCCCGCTGGCATTACGAAAACGACGCTTTGATGTGTTCCCCATTGGGAACTTGACAGTAAAATACACACGAGAGCATTGTTGCCCCATAGGGCACTCTTTTAGGTGTCACAGAAACTCTCTTTTTATGCTGCTCGTTAATGCCAGAAAAGGCCCAAGCAAGATTCACGGACTTGGGCTTATTGCCCATGAATTCATCCCAAAAGGCACCCGAATATGGGAGTTCAAACTAGGATTCGATTTGAAATTCACAGAAGAAGAATTGCAACAGCTTCCACTGCACGCTCGGGCGCAAATCACCTATTATTCATACTTTGATCCACGCAGCGGGATTTATGTCCTCTCGATTGATGATGATCGCTTCACAAATCATTCCGACAATCCCAACGTCGATTTAGACGATGATGGTGACTCATCAATCGCCGTGCGCGACATACACGTTGGAGAGGAAATCACATGGGATTATAGGCCGTGGCTTTCCCAGCTTCATGCGGAAAGTGACTCTCATTCGCAGTTTTTTGCTCAAGGCAATCCAGAGAGCTGCGACCGCCCTGAGTCGATGCGTGTTTCATGATCGACCGGCTCGTTTCCATACTGGTTATTGTGCTCACTGCGGCACTTTGCGCCGCATGTGACTGGTTACTAAAACGCGCCAGCCTTTGCATCAGGCCGTTTTCAACCATCGCATTCTGGATTGGACTGGCTGGCTACACGATCTCGGCATTTCTCTGGGTATTCATTCTCCGCTCGATGAAGCTCTCGACCGTCGGCGCAATTTACTCCGTGTCTTTGATTGTCATGCTGGCATTGATCGGCGTTATCTTTTTTCAGGAAAAGTTGAATTTCACGGAAATATGCGGCCTCGTTCTGGCCTGTGTTTCTATCCTGTTACTTGTCCGATTTACTTAACGCTCTTTTCAGTTAAGGGTGAAGATGAAACAGGCAGGAATGGCACTCAAAGAGTGTGATGTTCGATGATTCCCTTGAGCAATGCGGCTTAAAAAGATGAACTGCTCAAGCCGCAGTCATAACACTCAACGAGGAGGGAATTTTTTGGATTATTTTACGCACATTGTTGCTGGCTGTTTTTGGACTTAGTTTCACTGCAATTCCTCATGACTCAAAAAAACTTCGATTTTCACGAAAAAGCCCTTGCGTAAAGCTTGACGTTTAGTCGGATTTAGTAGCAGTTAGTGGCAGATAGTTGGACTCCTCCAAAAGTCCGATTGCCGCCCATGTCCACTAATACACCAACCGAGACGCCTGTTTTTACGCTCGAATACCGCAACGCGGTCGATGCGCAGTGGCGCGTCACGATTCCGGCGGACTGGCGTTTCACCGAGCGGGCGGAGTTTTTTATTCAGCGAAAAGAGGATCATCTGCTCGTGCTCCCGAAGACTGAGCGCGAGCGTTTTATTCGCTGGGCGAATACGCTTCCCGGCAACAAGCGCGCGCAGGCGATGGATGCTTGGGCGAGCAAATCCATGCCGGTGAAAATTGATAGCGCGGGGCGGCTCACGCTGCCTTCCGATTGGGCGAAGCAGATTGGCATCGAGACAAAAAAGAACGCCGTTCTTGTCGGCGGAATGATCGATTTCAAAATCTGGAGCGAGGCCCGTTTCAATGGCGGAAAGAACGACCGCGAGGCCGAGCACGCCGCCGTGCTGGCGGACTTTGAAAACGCAACCGTGGACTAAAGCGGATGATCTTTGAAATCGCACATTCACTTTCGGAAATCCAAGAAATCGAAGAACTGCTTATGCCCGCTGAAAACCATTCGCACGGCTACCATCTTCCGGTTTTGCTCCGCGAAGTAATCGAGCATCTCGCGCCCGCGCCGGGGAAGATTTTTGTGGATTGCACACTCGGTGGCGGCGGACACAGCGAGGCGTTTTTGCAAAGCGGTGCGCGTGTTATCGGCATCGATCAAGACCCGGATGCGCTCGCTCATGCCAGCGCACGGCTTGCGTCATTTGGCGACATGTTCACGGCGGTGCAGGCGAGTTTTCATGAAATCGAGAGCGTTCTCCGCTCGCTCGGTCTGGAGCGCGTGGATGGGATTCTCGCGGACCTCGGAGTAAGCTCCCATCAGCTCGACACGGCGGCGAGAGGGTTTTCGTTTCAGCGCGATGGTGCGCTGGATATGCGGATGTCGCCGCGCAATCCGGTCACCGCAGCAACGCTCGTGAATACAGCGGAGGAAGACGAGCTTGCGCGGATTTTTCGTGATTTTGGCGACGAGCCGGCATCGCGCCGTGTGGCGGCGCGGATCGTGCGTGAGCGCGCGGCGACGCCATTCAGCCACACGCTGCAACTCGCTGAGATGGTCGCCAGCGTCATCCCGAAAAAGAGCCGCATTCATCCGGCGACGCGCATTTTTCAGGCACTACGAATCGCCGTGAATCGCGAGTATGAAGTGCTCGAAGCTGGCCTTGAAGCATTCACCCGAGTTGCGGCACCGGGCGCGCGGATTGGTGTAATCACTTTCCACTCCGGCGAGGACCGCCGCGCAAAGCACTATTTCAAAGACCGCGCAGTGGAGTTCCTCGACCGCCCGGAGTGGCCTGCGCCGCGCCCAAATCCGCTTCATCAATTTCGTCTCATCACAAACCGCCCCATTGTGGCCGGGGAGCCTGAGCAGCGTGCAAACCCAAGGAGTCGCTCCGCAAAACTTCGCGTAGCAGAACGGCTCCCAAAGAATTAAACACCATGTCGAACCGCTATAAACCAGCCAAGCAGTCGCTCCCGATCATCGCCATCGTCATCGGAGTCAGCTTTGCCGCCTGTATCGTGTGCTTCTTCGCCAAATTCCTGTTGATGAAATATCAGGTCTTCCATGGCGGAAAGAATGTGAAGGAACTGGAGGTGCGTCTTTCGCGTTTGCGCGATAGCAATGATGATTTGCAGTCAAAGGTGGACATGCTCACCGCACGGCCAGAGCTGAAGAAGAAACACACGGCGGGCATCATCAAATTGCGCGAGATTTCTGACGCAAAAGACGTGATTTTTTCCGGGCGCGAAGATCGCCGCGTGGAGTGGAAAGAAGGCGTCGCCACACTGATCTCTGGTCGCCCCAACAGCGTGGCCATCGAACGCGCCGACGATGAAGATGGAGGGACTCGGTGATGTCGCTTCAATCGCGGGCAATTTTTGTATGCGGATGCTTTGGGATGCTCTTTACGGGCCTTTCCACGCGCCTCGTGCAGCTCGCGGTTGATGACAGTTCATCCCGTGCGGAAAAAGCGGAGAAGGCATACAGCGGCAAGGCGACCGTCTTTGCGCGTCGCGGCGAAATTCGCGATGTGAATGGCGAAGTGCTCGCCCGCAACGAGCCGCTCAAGACCGTCATCGTGGACGCATCGCTGCTCTACGAACTCGAAGCGCCAGACAGAAAAGGCGCGGTAAAAGTAAAATACGATGAGCGCGACCGAGTGACTGGAGTGCTCGCGAATTCACTCGGACTGAAGTTCGAGGAAATCCGTGCGCGATTTGAGCCGGATAGCAAAACCGGGAAGTTCAATCGCTACATCGTGATCAAACAAAAGATCGCCGAGCACGACGCGCAGGAACTCGAAATGGCGCTCATCAAATCGAAGATCGAGCTGCTTAAAAAAATCGCAGGGAGCAATAAGCAGAAGCTCGAAAAAGCCACCGCCATAGAAAACGCACGCACGCTTGCGGACGCAAACATCCAGGGCATCACGTTCAAGCAAGAGTGTGATCGCATTTATCCGGTCGGGACGCTGCTTGCTCATGTCGTGGGATTTTACGGCTACATCCCGAAGTATGACGGAAAGGGCAATGAGCTTCCCGAAGGACGATTTGGCGGAGTCGAGGGAGTCGAAAACTCGATGAACCAGTGGCTTACCGGCCTCGATGGGCAGCGCTTTTTCCAAAAGGACGCCAATGGCCGTGAACTCGTCGCAATGGGCGGCGCGTCGCGTGCGCCAAAACACGGAGCGCATGTGCGTCTCACCGTCGATCTCGGTTTGCAGCAAATCGTCGAGGAGGAGATGGACGCAGCTTGCCTGAAGCTCAAGCCCAAGCGCGCGTGTGTGCTGATGATGGATCCCATGACGGGCGAAATCATGGCGATGGCAAACCGTCCGGTCTACAACCCCAACTTTCCAAAACTCGCAAAGCCTGATGAGAAGCTGAATTTTGCGGTGTCCGGCGCGTATGAACTGGGTTCGACTTTCAAAACTATGACCGCAGCGGGCGCTTTGAATTGCGGTAAGGTCACCATCGATCAGTTGATTTTTTGCGAAAATGGCAGGCTGCCATACAAAGGCGGAGTTCTGAAGGACCACCACAACTACGGCTTTCTTTCAGTCGCCGATATCATCGCAAAATCCTCAAACATTGGAGCGGTAAAACTGGCCCTCGGCTTGGGGCAGGAGAAGTTCTACACGATTGTGCGTGATTTCGGATTCGGCAGCCGCACGGGTATTGCACTTCCAAATGAAACGCGCGGAATGCTTGCGCCGGTCTCATCGTGGACGCCATCCAGCATGTATCATATTCCAATGGGGCACGAAGTTGCGGCCAGCCCATTGCAGATTGTTGCGGCGACCAGCGCTATCGCGAATGGAGGAAAGCTGATGATGCCCCAAATCGTGCGCGACATCACTGACGACGAAGGAAACATCATTGCGGAATATAAGCCGCAGGTCGTCAAGGATGTGGTTGTACCAAAGACTGCCGCAGCGGTCAGCTCGGCTTTGGAAAAAGTAACCTCGCGACTTGGAACTGCGATTAAAGCACGGGTTCCCGGCTTCCGCGTCGCTGGAAAAACCGGCACCGCGCAGATTTTTGATCACAAATTGAAGAAGTATTCCAACGAGGATCACATCGTCTCCTTCGTTGGATACATGCCGGTTGAAGCACCGCGCTTTTGCATGATTGTCATCATTGACGACAGCGCCACGGTCAACGGCAGCGCGGATACGGGTGGGCAGGTCGCCGCACCGATCTTCGCCAAGATCGCGGAGCGTGCCGCTGCGCATCTCAACATGCAGCCCGATGCAGAATTGCTCGAAGATGATATGTCGCTGCGCAAACAACTCGCGAAGGAGGGCAGGCTGTGAAACTGGAAACCCTTCTCAAAGCAATCGCGCCAATTTCGATCCAAGGCCCGGTGGACCGTGACATCACGGCGATTGCTTATGACTCGCGACACGTCGCAGAGAGTTCGCTGTTTGTCGCCATGTCCGGCGAGAAGGTGGACGGAAATACCTTCATTGATGCCGCGATTGATCGCGGAGCAGTCGCAGTCGTAAGCGAAAATACCGGCCTCGCGACTCGCGCAACGCACATCCAAGTAGCGAACACGCGGCACGCGCTCGCTGATCTTTCCGCGGCATTTTTCCGCAATCCATCGCAACATCTCAAAGTTGCCGCAGTCACCGGAACCAACGGCAAGAC
Organism: Verrucomicrobiaceae bacterium; assembly: GCA_031372675.1. Taxonomy (GTDB): domain Bacteria; phylum Verrucomicrobiota; class Verrucomicrobiia; order Chthoniobacterales; family Chthoniobacteraceae; genus SXWH01. The sequence continues at coordinate 5,492 of JANMLS010000194.1, read as the reverse complement.
AACTACGGCGTTTTTAATTAAGCACATCTGCGACGCGGAAATGATGCGCTGCGGCTTGCTTGGCACGGTGCGCTACGTGGTCGGCGAGCGCGAAATCCCCGCCACGCGCACGACTCCCGAAAGCGCAGACGTGCAGGAGTTGCTTTGGCAGATGCGCTCGGCTGGATGCAAAGCCTGCGCGATGGAGGCGAGTTCCCACGCGATGATTCAGGACAGACTTCGTGGCGTGGAGTTCGATGTCGCGGCGTTCACAAATCTCAGTCAGGATCATCTCGATTTTCACAAAACGATGGATGCGTACTTCGATGCGAAGGCGCTGCTCTTTGAGGGACTCGCAAAGCAAACGAAGAAAAAAGCCCGCGCAGTAATCAATCTCGATGACCGCTTTGGTAGTCGGATTGTGGACCGCGTCGGACGCGAAGTGGAATTCATCACCTATGGTCTGGGTGCTCAATCGCAGTTCCGAGCGAGCGACATCAATATGGGATTCGAGGGCACTCAGTACCGGCTAGATGCGCTTGGAAAGAGCTATCTCGTGAAGATGCCGTTCATCGGCGGATTCAATGTCTATAACAGCATCGCGGCGATTGCCTGCGCATCGGCGATGGGCGTTCCTGTTCGCAACGCAGTGAAGGCGCTTGCTGATGCGCCGCCTGTTCCCGGTCGCTTGCAAGCGGTTCGCGGCAAAAAACCATTCCGCGTTTTTGTTGATTACGCGCACTCGGATGATGCGCTCATCAACGTGATGCGCACGCTTCGCGAGCTGGAGCCAGCGCGATTGATTGTGGTCTTTGGCTGCGGAGGAAATCGCGACAGTGCAAAACGCCCGAAAATGGCTGCCGCAGTGGATGCAAATGCGGACATCGCAATCGTGACGAGCGACAATCCGCGCAAAGAAGACCCACTCGCGATCATTGAGGACATGAAGCCCGGATTCCGCCGCCTGAGTCCTGAAATCATCCTCGACCGTCGCGAAGCAATCTTCCGTGCAATCGCAATGGCAGAGCCGCGAGACATCGTCCTCATTGCAGGAAAGGGCCACGAAACTTACCAGGAATTCGCCGACCACACACTGCCATTCGATGACGCCGCAATTGCAGCCAGCGCGATGATGGACCGCCGTGAAGTCGTGCCTGAGCGGTTCCCTCGTGGTGATGTGGATCGTCGTTTTGAAAATGGATGGGAGAACAACCGATGAAGGCAACTCCCGCGAGCCAGATTTCAGCTTGGGCAGGCGGGCAGATGCTTGCTGGCAATGCATCGGCGATGGTGACAACCGTTTGCACGGACTCTCGCGCACTCAAGCGGGGCGATCTTTTTGTCGCACTTCGTGGCGAGAATTTTGACGGCCATCGCTTTGTCGCGGAAGCCGCAAAAATCGGGGCAGTGGGCGCAATCGTGGAAACTGCGCCTGTTGGTTTGTCGCCGGAATTTGCAATCATCGAAGTGCTGGACACGCTCAAGGCTTTGCAAAATCTCGCTGCGAATTATCGCGCAAGTCTGAGTCTGCGCGTTCTCGGAATCACGGGGAGCAACGGCAAGACCTCGACCAAGGATTTTGCATCCGCCGTCCTCGGAAAAAAATTCCGCACATCAAAGACGGCAGGCAATTTGAACAACCACATCGGCGTCCCGCTCACACTGCTTTCACTCGGTGCGGACGACGAGGCTGCTGTGATCGAAATGGGGATGAATCACCCCGGCGAAATCGCCCCGCTTGCAGCGATGGCGAAGCCGGATGCGGCGATCATCACAAATATCGGTGTCGCGCACATTGAATACATGGGTTCCCGCGAAGCGATTGCCGCCGAGAAAGGCGAACTCGCTGCCGCTGTCGGCAAAAATGGCGCGGTGATTTTGAACGCGGACGATGACTTTACCCCCGCAATTGCTGCGCGCTGCAAGGCGAGGGTTGTCACCGCAGGGCTGAGTAGCGGCGATGTCCGCGCGACTGATCTTCAAACAATTTCATCCGGGATCAAATTTCGGATCCATGCCACTGGGCGGTGCTTGGATGCGATGATCCCGGTTCCCGGTGAGCACATGGTGAGGAACGCACTCCTCGCCTGTGCCGCCGGGCTGGATTTCGGGCTTAGTCTGGAAGAATGCGTGGCTGGGCTTCGTGAGCCGGGCCTCAGCAAAGGGCGGCTTCAGCAAAAAAACATCGCCGGCCTTCTCGTGCTCGACGACAGCTACAACGGCAATCCAGACAGCATGATTGCAGGTCTGGCGACGCTTGTGCAGCAGCCGGGAAATGGCCGCCGCATCGCGGTTCTGGGGCGCATGGGCGAACTCGGATCGCAGAGCGAATCTGGGCATCGTCGCGTCGGTGCCGCCGCCGGGAAGCTCGGTCTTGCCTGCCTCATCACCGTGGGTGAAGAAGCACGTTGGATTTCGGATTCGGCGTCCGGCATTAAAGAAATCATCCACGTTGGCGACACCGCCGCCGCAGCTTCGGTGCTGCGTTCATTTGCAAAAACCGGCGACATCGTTCTCGTGAAAGGAAGCCGCTCGGCAAAGATGGAAAACGTAATCGCGGAACTCGAGAAAGGAGGGCCGGTCTAGTGCTCTACTATCTTGAGCGTTTGAGCGACGGAGCCACGAGCGACTTTTTCAAAGCGTTCAACGTCTTTCAGTACATCACCTTCCGCGCTGTGTTTGCCGCGCTGACGGCGTTCATGCTTTCGCTGCTGCTCGGAAATTTCACGATCCGCAAACTGCTCTCGCTGAAATTCGGCCAGCCCATCCGCACGGCAGACGAAGTAAATAAGCTCGCAGATTTGCACGGCAAAAAAGCGGGCACACCCACGATGGGCGGCATTCTACTGCTCGGCGCCACCACTGTCTCCACGCTGCTCTGGGCGAAGTCAGACAACAAATTTGTGTGGCTCGTTCTTGCATCCATGCTTGTCGCGGGCGGTCTTGGATTTGCGGATGATTATTTGAAAGTGGCGAAGAAAAACTCCGCAGGCGTGCGCGAGCGGACGAAGCTCATCGTCCAGCTATTTATCGCAATCGGAGTCACCGCATTTTTCCTTCTCGACCCACAGCTTCAGATTCAAGCCAGCGCGTTGTTCGTGCCGTTTTACAAAAAGATGCTCGTTGCAAACATGGGCGTAGTCATCACGTTCCTGTTCATCGCGGGAATCATCATGGGAACATCGAACGCGGTGAATCTCACGGACGGGCTGGATGGACTTGCGACCGGCTGCACGCTCACGGTCACTTTCGCCTACTCAGTGCTCGCCTACATCGCCGGGAACCATGTCATCGCCGACTATTTGCAGGTCCCATTTTATCCGCAGGCGGGAGAGCTTACGGTCTTCTGTATGGCGCTCGCAGGGGCATCGCTCGGATTTCTTTGGTGGAACGCACATCCCGCAAAAATGTTTATGGGCGACACCGGCTCGCTCGCCATCGGATGTGCAATTGGAGTTGTGGCGATCTGTGTGAAGCAGGAGTTGCTGCTCATCATCATTGGATTCGTTTTTGTGGTCGAGGCGACCTCCGTGCTGCTGCAGCGCTTCTATTTCAAATACTCGCGCCGCAAATACGGCGAGGGTCGCCGCATTTTCAAAATGGCTCCGCTTCATCACCACTTTGAGCTGAGTGGCTGGAAGGAAACCGCCGTCGTCGTGCGATTCTGGATCGTCAGCTTCATCTGCGCCCTGCTGGGGCTTTCCACACTCAAACTCAGATGAACTTCACAAACCTCAACATTGCAGTGCTCGGTGCGGGAGAGAGCGGCGAAAGCGCGGCGAAACTCCTGTGCGAGTTGGGTGCTCGCGTGACTGTGCTCGACAGCGGAGACGCTGCCGCACTTGCGCTGAAAATTGAGCGACTCGGCGCGATGGGTGCGCACTTTATTACGGGCCAAAAAGCGGAGACTGATCCATCGCACTACGACCTCGCGATCCTCAGCCCCGGCATTGATCCCATCGTCCCGCTTGTTGCAAACGTTCGCAAAAAGAACATCGAGATTCTCGGCGAGCTGGAGCTTGCGGACCGCGTTTGCGGGCGTCCCGTAATCGGGATTACAGGCACTAACGGGAAGACCACTACGACGCAGATCGTCGAGACGATGCTCACTTCCGTTGGCGTAAAAACTGTGGCCTGCGGAAACATTTCCCCCGCCTTCTCCGCGAAGGCGCTGGAAGGGCGCGAGCTTGATGTGATCACGGTCGAAATCAGCAGTTTTCAGTTGGAGGAAACTCGCAGCTTCCGCCCGCACGTCGCTGTGTGGCTGGGCTTCGCACCGGATCATTTGGACCGTTATCCCGACGTGGAAAGCTATCGCGCAGCAAAGCTCCGCATTTTTGAAAACCAGACAGCGGATGATTTTGCTGTGGTGAATTTCCGCGACGAATTTCCTGACCTGCTCGCGAAGAAAATTACATTCAGCGCCTACACGCTGGGCGGAGATTTTGATCTTCGCGATGGCGTTATCTTTTTCCGTGGCGCTGCGGTACTCGCGATGAGGGATACAAAACTTCGCGGCTCGCATAATGCAGAAAACCTCATGGCTGCGCTGGGAACTGGGTTTGCGCTGGGGATCGATTTTGCAAAGCTTATTCCCGCGCTTTGCGCCTACCGCGCATTGCCGCATCGCTGCGAGCTTGTCGGTGTCGTGAACGGCGTTGATTACGTGAATGATTCCAAGGCCACAAACCTCGACTCGCTGGAGAAGGCTCTCGCGGGCGAGACGCGCCCGGTGGTCCTGATCGCGGGCGGAAAAGACAAGGGATTTGAATTCGATAGCGTGAGCGAATTAGTCGCGCAAAAATGCCGATGCGCGATACTCATCGGCGAGATGGCCGACCGCATTGAGCGGGCCTGGTCGCCGGGCCTCACTTGCGTGAATGTAGGCCGCTCGCTGGAGCGCGCCGTCTCGGTCGCAAGCTCGCATGCGCAGCGCGGCGACATCGTGCTTTTCAGCCCCGGAACGTCGTCCTTCGACATGTTCAAAAACTACGCCGAACGCGGCAACCAATTTCGCCAGATAGTCCATCAACTCCAAACCACAACCACGTCCAGCCATGAATAACCCACTCAAGAAGTTCCGGAAACTCTTCGTCAAACCGAAGAGAATGAATGCAACCGCAGTGCGCAATACTGCCGCAACAAACCACGATGAAGAGACCGACGACTCAAAGCTCTCAGGAGCCTTTGTAGTGGTGCTCATTCTGCACATCGTTGCGGTCGTCGGCATCGTCGCATTTACACGCATCAAGGAGAGCCGTCGCGTCGGCGATCAAGCCGCGATCATGGAAACTGGTTCTGGGAAAAAGAAGGAGGCGCCACTCGACTCAACTCTGGCCGCAACGCCCATGGCCAAGCCTTCCCAACTTGCGCCGGACACGACGGCAGAACTTGCGGTCTTGGAAAACAATCCACCCCGCGCACAGCAAAGCACGGGTGCGCAAACCCACACAGTCAAGCAGGGCGAGACGCTGACGAAGATTGCGATGGCATTTGGAACAACGGTTCCTGAG
>JANMLS010000106.1:0-26014 GCA_031372675.1 Verrucomicrobiaceae bacterium | reverse complement strand
GCCTTGAAGCAAGTGGAGAGCTTCATCCAAAACCATAAGGACGCGGATGTGGTGTACGGAGAATGTATCTTCATCGCCGAGGATGGCACCGAGCAGGTGTGGAAAAAACAGCACCGCTTTAGCGGGAGCGTGCTCGTGTTTTGCGGCTGCTACATCCCGAGCACCTCGTGCTTTTACCATCGGCGGGTTTTTGAGCGTGGCGTGTGGTTGGACCCATCGTTCAAAGTCTGCATGGACTTCGATTTTTACGTGCGAATCATGGAGGCTGGGTTTCGTTTCGAGTTCATCCCCGCAGCACTCGCAAATTTCCGCTGGCACGGGACAAACATCAGCACGGTTTACGCGGAGCGGCGCTACGAAGAGCGGCTGCGAGTCCAACGTGCGTGGTTGCGGAACCATGGACTTGAGTGGATCGGGCGGATTAAAACGCTGCTTTTCTTGCACTACGTGTTCGTTTTGCGTCGCCGATGGCTGAAGTGTCTCCGGAGTTTTTCCGCGAGCACGGACGTTCCGTTGTCGGTTGCGGATGCAGCGCAGAATCCGCTAGCGCATGGCGAGGATATACTTTAATTGAAAGCGATGCTCCGTTTTGAATCAATTTCGCTGACTTTGCCCGAATGGGGCGGTGTTTTGAGCGATTTTCACGATAAGAATGTGTTCCAAACTCCTGAGTGGCTGGAGTTTCTTTGTGAGTCGGTGGGTGTGGAGCCGGTTTTCGCTGTTTTGAAAAATGGCGACGAAATCCTTGGATACCTCGCAGGCGCAGTCGTGAAGAAGTTCGGATTGCGTATTTTTGCGAGCCCGTTCCGAGGCTGGAGCACGCCCTACATGGGCTTCAATTTGCGTCAGGGGGTATCTCGGCGCGTAGCGATTGAGGCGCTGGAGAAATACGCATTTTCTACCCTTCGCTGTATTCATTTGGAAATTGTTGATCATGCAGTGACCGAGGAAGATGTGCGGGATTTAGGATTTACACTGGAATCTCGCGAGAGCTTTGAACTCGACTTAAGTTTGTCAGAAGAAAATCTATTTAAAGGTTTCACTAGCTCATGCAGGCGGAACACACGATTGGGCGAAAGGGCTGGCGTTGTTATTGAAGAAGCGTCTGATGCTTCATTTGCTGATGAATACATTGCGCAACTGCATGAGGTTTTTGCAAAACAACAATTGATTGCACCGTTTGGATTAAATCGAGTTCAGTCCATTCAGCGGCTTCTTGGGCCAACGGGTAATCTGCTTTGCCTGCGTGCAAGAGATACGGATGGTCGGTGTATTGCGACAGGTGTTTTTCCAGCATTTAATAAGCGTGCATATTTTTGGGGCGGTGCGAGTTGGAAAGATGCACAAAAATTATACCCCAATTGCTCCCTTTTTTGGTATGCGATTCGGTATTGGAAGCGAAAGGGGATGGAACGTTTTAATTTTGTCGGGACAATGGACTTTAAAAAGCGATTTGGGGGCGAGTTGACTCCTTTTTGGATGATTGCGAAGTCTAAATATCGGCTTATTGCATTCTTGCGTGAAAAGGCACCAGTAATCATTAAAGGTATGATGTCAGTAAGATACAAAATTAAAAACTTTGGAAGAAATGTAACTGTCGCACCCAAATCCGATGAATCCTAAAAATAGCACTTACCGTCCCACCGTTATTCAGCGATTTAAGTGGGCCATGAATGAGGGTGTGGGAACCACTTTTTCCCGCCTCTGTGCAATCACCTACGATTATTGGTTCGACTGGCGATATGGGATCGATACATGCACTAACACCGAACTTGAGGAACTTAAAATAGAATGCAGTTCAAAAGTGCACGGGCGTCGTTATCAACCCACTAGGGTGCTTGCCTTGCGGCACATGTTTCGAGCACTCAAGCCTCTCCTCCCCGGCGACTGTGAGGTGGTGGACTACGGGTCGGGACGAGGGCGTGTGCTTTTTGTGGCGGCAGAATTAGGGTTTGCGATTGCGCGGGGAATAGAGTTTTCGGCGGAGCTTTGCGCCGATGCCCGCAAAAACGCTGAGAAATTTTATTCTTACAGCCCTCACGCTGGGCGGATAGAAACGATTGAGACTGACGCAACACAGTATGAGGTGAAAGTGAATGAGAGGCTATTTTTCTTCGCGAACCCTTTTGGCGACCCAATTTTTGAGAAGGTGATCGCTCAAATCATAGCATCGCTTCAGCGACATCCTCGTCGAATCTATATCGCATATTATAATCCGAACTCTGCCCATATCATTGAAAAGTCTGGCTTTTTCGAGTTCCTGCCGGAGTTCGTGGTTCCCGGCTACAATTTCCGGATTTACACAAATAGCAATTCATCTGCTGCTGTATGAAATATAGAATTATTAAAGATATTCTGAGCCGTTTTGGCGAATTGGTGCCCGCCGGCTGGATTCACAATGCAAATGGGGTTCTTAATTATTTGCACGTTGGGCGGTGGTTTCATGATCGTAAACTCTGCATTCCGCAACGCTCCAAAAACTACGATGAGTTTTACCGCAAAACCTGTCATTCATTGTCTGAGCCGGTTTGTTTTCTAGAGTTCGGCGTCTTCAAAGGAGACTCGCTTTTACATTGGACTGGCTTGCTTAAGGACACCGCAACTGAGCTTCACGGGTTTGACAGCTTTGAAGGCTTACCCGAAAGCTGGGGACTTGCGGTGAAGAAAGGCCATTTTGATCTCAGCGGCATCCTCCCTCAGTTCTACGATACGCGTGTGCGATTGCATAAAGGTTGGTTTTCCGAGACTCTCCCAAAATTTCTCGCTGAACGCCCTCTTTCGACCAATCTCGTTATTCATTTGGATGCGGATTTATACAGCTCGACTGCGTTTGTGCTCAATGCACTCCGTGCGTCAATTCGTCCCGGAGCAATCCTGATTTTCGATGAGTTTTGGGATCGCGAACATGAATTAAAGGCGTTCTCTGAGTTCCTTATAGATACAGGGATGCTCGTCGAGTGTCTGGCTGTGACAGAGGGATTACGGCAGGCGTCCTTCAAAGTCATAGCCGGGGTGTAATCGTAGAAGATGGTTTTTCTCACTTACCATCGAATTACACTCTCAAGAGAGAATGATATATTCTCCGTCGGTCGGGATGAACTCCGCGCTCATTTTCGCCTGCTTGCGGAGAAGCGCCTCAATAAGATGACCGTGGATGATTTGTTTCTAGATCGGGGAAATAAATCTGGATTTCTCATGTCTTTTGATGACGGAACTCTCGACCATATCCAACTAGCTGCTCCAGCTTTGGAAGAATTCGGATTAAAGGGTATTTTCTTTGTGCCGACAGAAAAAATAGGGCGTCTAGGTCGCCTCACACGGCAGCATATCAGCCAATTGTCAGAACGCGGTCATGAGATCGGTTGCCATAGCCGCGAGCACCGCCGTCTCGATACCATGTGCGATTCGGAAATTGCCTGCCAGCTCACAACATCCTGTAAAATCCTTGAAAGCATCACAGGCAAACCTCCCCGAATCCTCGCTCCGCCGGGGGGATACACTAATAGGCGCGTACGAGCTGTCGCAGCCGCATCGGGGCTAGGAGCTATCAGGACAATGAAGTGGGGCCTAAACCGTACCCAGCAACTTGACGATCTCGAAACTATCGCGTTGCATCGCGACTTTACGATTGCGCGGCTATCAAAAATTCTCGACGGACATGGTCTTTGGAGGTTGCGGGCACTCTTTTTAAGCAAGCAGGCCCTTAAAAAATTCCTTCCGATCAGCCTATACGAGCGCGCGCGCAGTCTAGTTTTTCGAAAATAATTTTGGATACTCACCACGCCATCATCATCGGAGCCGGGCTTACCGGCCTTTCCTGCGCTTACCATTTACGCGAAGGATACCTCATCGTGGAAAAGGAAATGGAGCCGGGCGGTGTCGTTCGGACGCAAATCCGTGGGAAAGAATTTGGCGGATTTGCGTGTGATGGGACGGGCCATTGGCTGCACCTGCGCAGCAAGGAAATGAAGGAGCTTATCCCTGCCTTGCTGCCCGGCGGGCTTGTGGAATATGAGCGCAAGGCGGTCATTCATCTGGCTGGCTGCTACACGCCGTATCCGTTCCAGGCAAATACTTACGGACTGCCGCGCGAAATCGTCCTCGACTGCCTTCTCGGGCTGATGAAAGCCCGCCATCCAGAGGACTTCGGCCTGCCGCAACCGGAGGGCGAACCCGCAAACTTCCGCGAGGGAGTGGAGCGGCTTTTTGGTGAAGGAATCTGCCGACACTTCATGGTCCCGTACAATGAGAAATTGCTTGGCGTAAAACTGGAGGAAATTTCCGCAGCCTACGCGACTCGCTTCATCCCGCGTCCATCAATGGAGGACGTGATCAAAGGCTCGCTCGGATTCAGCCGCGAAGCACTTGGATACAACGCTAAATTCGTCTATCCACGCGAAGGTGGAATTAGTGCCGTGCCGCGTGCGCTCGCATCGAAACTGACCACGCCAGTCCGCTATGGCATTTCCGCCACAGCAATCGACCTTGCAACAAAGACAGTCTCATTTTCCGACGGGACAAATGCAAAATACAGGCACCTGTTAAACACAATGCCGCTCGTCAATTTCCTGCGACTCCTCGGCGATCAGATGCCCGTGGAAATCCGCATGGAAGCTGCGAAGCTCCGAGCAACCACGGTGTGGTATTTTGACATCGGCGTGAGGGGAAAAGGGACACCTGATTCGAACCACCATTGGATTTATTTCCCGGAGCCCGACTTTATTTTTTACCGCGTAGGCAGCTACAGCGCTGTTCACCGTGAAAGCGCACCAGATGGATGCCGGAGCTACTATGTCGAAATGAGCGGCGGCCTTGGCGACCTTCTCCAGCGGCCAGAAGAGCTTCGCGCCCGCGTCATCGCAGACCTCCGCAAAGCAAATGTGCTGAACGATGAGGACGAGGTGCTATTTATGGACCTGTGCTCAATTCCACACGCGTATGTGATTTTTGATGAATGCTACGAATCCGCACGGCAGACCGTGCTCGACTGGCTCGCAAGCCACAACATCCTGACGCATGGGCGCTGGGGTGGATGGAACTACGGCGGTATGGAAGACGCGCTCCTCGAAGGTCTGGCTTCTGCTAAAAAAATGAATACAGAGTCATGAAGGCGCGCATGGCCAAGAAACAAAAGCCCGTATGAAGCCCCATGTCGCGATGCTCGCTTATGCCTGCGATCCGGCAGGCGGAGGCGAACACTGGCTGGGGTGGGGATGGGCGGAAACTGCGGCGCGATTTTGCGGTGTCACACTATTCACTCCCTCAAAGTCCCGTGCCGCAATCGAGTCGGCGATACAAAATACGGGCATTTCCGCACAATTCATCGACTTGCCACCGTGGCTGCGCTGGACAAGTGAGCATCTAGGCACGGCTGGATCATGGTGGCGTAAAATTGCATGGGCAAAAAAGGCCGCCGCCGTGGTGCGTTCGCAGATCGAGTCGTTCGACATCGTCCATCAAACTACGTTTCACACATTCCGCGTCCCGTTTTATGCAGCCAGCCTTGGCAGGCCCTCGGTGTGGGGTCCTATGGCTGGAGGAGAAAAAACACCGCCGGGATTCGATGAATTCCTCGGTCCTTCTGCGGATTCAGAACGGAAGCGCACACGCCAGAATCTGCGCTGGCTCAAGTGGGGGCGCGTGCAAAAATCGCTGAGGGATGTAAGCTGCATCTTCGCATCCAATCAAACCACTCGCGATTTCCTCCCCGATTTTGCCCGCAAAAAAACCATCATTGTTTCACCAAACACGCTGCGCCCGGAAGACTCACCAAGGCTCCGTGAGCACTCCACGACCGCTGGCCGACTAAAGCTGATCTACGCGGGAAACTGCGTGGACACACGGAGCATCCCGCTGGTTCTGCGTGCGATGGAATCCGTCACGGGTGTGGAACTCGTCGTAGCCGGTGGCGGGCCTGCGCTGGATGGCTGGCGTGTGGAAGCAGACCGCTTGCGTGTCGCGGATCGCGTCGCCTTTGCGGGCCGGATCCCTCGCGAACAACTGGTACGGCTTTACGCAGATTCTGACGCGCTCGTTTTTCCTGCACTGCGCGACAGTGGCGGCTCTGCACTGCTGGAGGCGATGTCTATAGGGTTGCCCGTCATCTGCCTCGATTGGGCAGGGCCTGGCGAAATGGTCGATGTAACCAGCGGGATCAAAGTTGCAGTGAACTCGCCGGAGCAAACCATCCACGAGCTGAACACGGCATTTATTCGTCTCCGCGATCAGCCCGGGATTGCAGCGTCACTCGCCGCTGCTGCGATTGAACGTGCCCGCTCTCGCTTCACCTGGAACGCAAAGGAGAAAATTCTCCGCACCACCTACGAACGCCTGTTAGTGCGCTAACTGCAAATGTATCGCCGAGAGTTCATGCAGCGACTTTTCAGCCTTCTCGATCAAGAAGAAGTCGAGTACGTCGTGCTCCGAAATTTCGATGCAGTGTTCACAGAGTGTGATTCCGATGTGGATATCCTCACACAGGATGCAGAACGATTTTACTCCATAGCTACAAAGGCTGCTGCTGAAACTGGCCATCGGACGGTTCAACAAACACGGTTCGCAAATCACTCCCGAGTGTATTGGAACGGTGCTGGAAGTTTCACTCGAATTGATGTCGATACCTCACTCCGCTGGCGAATTTTTCCCGCCATTAACGAAGATGGTGTGGTCGCAAGGAGGATTCGCGCAGAAAATTTTTACATCCCATCGCACGCTGATGAAATCGCAGCACTGCGTCTAAACACAGTTTGGAATCCGTCGTCTGTGACCAAATACACACCTCGACTCGAAAAACTCGGTGCAAAGCCTGTCTTGCCGAAAATTGTACGCAACTCGATTCTTAAACGCTGCCTCTCACCGCTTCAATGGCCCAGACTGCTACGTAACTGCGCCAGTGATTTCATGCGTATTCTGTCGCGTAGATCGAATCCTCCAGGCGCGGTTTTCCAGCTAGTGTCCGCTGTCGCATTTGACGAAGCCGTTTTCAGAAAATACCTCGCCCCTGTCTTCCCGATGATGAAGATCGCGGGTCGCGCCTGTTTTCGCGACGCGCTATTCAAAGGCGGATTAGTTGTGGAAGTAATAAGAGTGAGCGACGACGCATCGCTTGGTGATCATCTCCCGCTTATGTGCCCGCTGGGAAATCCCAACCGCAATTTCATCGCATCAATCAGAACAGACAGCACCTTGGACATCGCGCATGTCGCAAGCGGCAGAATGGCAACAATCAACGCACCGTCGGAACCGGAGAAAGCTGCTGCGCATTTAATACTGGATATGTTCGTGGAAATTGAATCCGTATTGCCGCAATCTAGCGGAACTAGCGTGCTGCTCGTCGGTCTGGATGGTGCCGGAAAAACAACCTTTGCGCGGCGGCTGTGCGCGAGTCGCGAATTCCCGTCATACAGATACTTTCACTGGATACCGGGAATCCGGGATCGGCTGAAATTTCCTTGGCCCGTCTTCCGCGACTTGCCTCGCAAACGCGGGCGCGTGGCAGGAACGCTTGCGTCCATCACATCATCGCTGAGACTGATGCGAAATCTCATTCGTGCGTGGCTTTTCTGGTTAATTAAAGTGCGTCCGCTCATTCGCTGCGGAAGGCTCGTTATTCTGGATCGCTTTGCCGCGAACTACTGGCTTGATGCAGATTCCGTGCGTTGGAGTGGTCCTACTTGGCTTCTCGCGATCTTCCGCCGCCTTCTTCCAAAGCCGGATGTCATGCTGCTTCTCGACGCAGAGCCATCCGTCCTCGCAAAAAGAAAAAATGAATTGTCGGAAGCCGAGCTTCAAACGCAGCGAAATCGACTCCTCGCGCTCCCAAAACTCGCGCATCGTGTCGCTCGGATCGATGCCTCGCTTCCGCCACAAGAGGTCGTTTCTACGGCAATTCCTGAGCTTAAAATCACCACTCAATGAATTTGCCAGAATGGTCGGAAATGTTTGGGCGTGGGCCGGAAACACGGAAATTCCGCCTAGTCACAAAACTGGGAACCCCGCTGCTGCTTCTGCCAATCCAATCAAACATCGCAGCCCGGACACTCGAACTCTATCCAGCGCAGACAAGACTAGCTCGTGGATTTCGGGCACTGCTCAGATTTACTCTTCGTAATCACCTGCCATCACCAGCGAAGACAGTCGGATTGCCGTACTCCGCAAGCGCCCCTATCCCAGATTTTATCCATCGGCATGCTGGAGGCGACCGCGACTTTGGAATCCTGCTGGGAAATGCAAACGCACCTGGTCGCAGATGGATCATGATGATCTTTGATTCGGATGGACAACCATGGCGCATCCTCAAAGTCGGTGTCTCACTGCGTGCTCGTGAACTTGTCCGAGCAGAAGCATCTATTCTAGCAAAACTTCGCGTCACCGCAGGCTGCTTTCCAATTCTCTACGACACGCTGGACTCGCAAATATCGGTAATCAGCACGGACTATCTGCCCGGCAGTTCTCCACAGGATGCAACGCTCATCGCTCCAACGCTTAGTTCATGGCTGCGATCCGGCGAATGCCGAACCATTATTCAATTTCGCGCATGGCAGTGCGTTCGAGATTCCGATGCGCCGCAAAAAATAGTGGCTGCTGTTAAAAATGCGCTGCTGTCCACGCGTCTCACCACAGCTTTATCTCACGGCGATTTCGCGCCGTGGAACATCCGCGAGCACGCCGGGAAATGGGCCGTGCTCGACTGGGAACGCGGGGAAGAAAATGGGATGCCGGGTTGGGACTGGCTCCATTTTCATATTCAATCAGACGTGCTGGTTCAGAAAAAAAATGCGCAGCAAGTTTTCAACAGGACGATTCGCATGATGCAAAGTCAGGCGTTTGAAAAATACGCAGCAGCGGCTGGCTTTTCAGGAAAAGCCGACTCGATACTTCTAAGCTATCTGCTCCACGCGATCTATGTGAACCGCCAAACCGAAGGAGCAGATACGTTGAAAAAATTACTCTCCATCGCACTCGATCACTTTTGATGTCACTCTGATTTCACAACAGCAGTCAGTGCCTTTCCCAAGGATTCAAGGTGTGCAGGCTCGGTGAACTGGGCTGAGAATAATCCACGCAACACTGTGCCATCCTCGCAGATCGCCGCCTCAAGCGCGGTGGCGACGGCGGGCGGGTTTTTTGCCGGGACGTAGCCGGGGTAGTCGGCGGGGAGGAGTTCGGGGATGGCTCTCCAGCGGGTGGTGACTATGGCCATGCCGGCGGCCATTGCTTCGACAACTACGAGGCCGAAGCTCTCGGCGTGGTAGTAGGTGGGGAAGCAGAGGCAGTCGCACTCGCGAAGGAGTGTTGTTTTTTTCTCTCCGCCGACGAAGCCTGCGTATTCGATGGTGTCTGCGATGTCGGGTTGCTCGATGCGGTTTTTGAATTCGCGATCTTCGTCGGCATGGATGAATGCTCCGGCTACGGTCAGGTGGATGGAAATCGGGGATTTTTTTTCGCGTAGCGCAGCGTTGGCGAGAGCGACACCGTCAATGGCATCGAAGAGTCCTTTTTCTCTCATGCAGTGTGCGATGTAGAGCACACGGAATTTTGCAATGCCTGGTTGGCCGGCAAGCAGCGCACGACGCTCGGCGAGGCGAGCGCGGCGGCCAGGAAGCACGGTAGTTTCAAAATCAGGAAATGGATCGGGGATTCCGTTGGGCACGATTTCTACTTTGTCGCTCAGTGCCCACAGCGCATCGCGCATACTCGGGATGGCGAGCGCGATGGCGAGCGCGGGCCGACCCATGAGCCAGCGGGTGATGATGCGTTCAAACCAGCGTCCCTCTTTTCTCAACCAGTCGCCGACTCCGACGGCGTGCCAGTGGTGAATGAATCTGCGGAAAAATGGGCGGCATACGAGCATGACGATCCAGTCGCGATAGAGTGCGGCGCGTTTGCCGGGGGCGGGGATGTAGTAAAATGTGCGGACGCCGTGGCGGATACGGCACCAGATGGCTTCGAGGCAAAAGCGGAGTAGCGTGAGCAGCTTGCCGATGCGGAATGTGCCGATGTCTTCCATGTTGTCGGAGACTTGGGCGTTGACGTGGTAGCATTGCACGGGGCCGTCGTGCGGGCCGTTTTTGCGGCAGTCGCCGCCGAGTCCGTCCAGCATGAGCTTCACCATGTAGCTCTGGCCATGGTGGGGCGGCGGGATGTGGGCGAAGACGAGGAGTTTCATCGGCTGCGCGGAAGGTTCACGATTTCGTGCGCGGCGTCCAATCCGCAATTTTTGTGTGTTCGTCGGGGCTGCGATTCGGGATGTTCGAGGGGTGCGTTTTTCGATTGTTACTCCGAGCTTCCGTCAGGCCGACTGGCTGCGGCTTTGCGTGCGCTCGGTCGGGGATCAAGGTGTGGAGGTGGAGCATGTGATTCAGGACGCGGGCACTGGGCTGGAGCTGGAGGAATGGGTGCGCGGGAACTCGCGAGCGCAGCTTTTTGTGGAGAAGGACGATGGGATTTACGATGCGCTGAATCGTGGGTTTGCACGGACTTCGGGCGAGGTGCTGGCGTGGCTGAATTGTGATGAGCAGTATCTTTCGGGTGCGCTCGCAGCGGTGGAGGCGGAGTTTGCGGCGCGACCGGAGCTGGATGTTTTGCTGGCGGATAATCTGATCGTGGACGGCGCAGGAAATTATCTCGCACATCGTTTTTCGCTCGTGCCGGAAGCGAGCCAGTGCTGGTGGCGATTTCCGGTATCGAGTTGTGCGCTTTTTTTCCGGCGGCGCGTGTGGCAGCCGTTTGATGCGCGATGGAAATCATCGGGAGACTGGTGGTGGTTTATGGCGATGCTGAGGCGCGGGGCTAAAGTGGGCGTGCTGCGGCGGTTCGTGGCGACGTTTGCGGAGACGGGCGAAAATCTCGGTCTATCCGCAATCACGCAGACGGAGCAGGCGGCGATTACAGCGGCGCGTCCGTGGTGGGCGCGGGTTTTTGCGCCTACAATTTTACTACGACATAAATTGAGAATAATCGCGAGCGGAGCGAATCGCGTTCAGCCTTTTGACTACCGGATTTTCACACGCGAGAGTGATGAAAGGCAGCATTTCCGCGTGGAGCATCCGACGGCAAAATGGCGGCGGTGAGAGATTTATTGCCTCCCAGTATTTTCGATCCGAGCGCGGGCGAGCGAAACTGCGTCATGTAGTTTTCGCTCAAGAAGTTTTTTGGGCAATACCTTGGTCCAATAGCTTGCAACGTGAATCCCACTCTTTGCCGTGTCCAAAAGCTCGACGTGTTGTGAGCGTTTGCCAGCGCACAGGATGATGCCGATCTTTTTCTCAAGGGTCCGCGTATTCCATTTTTCGATGCGACACATCTCGGCGTAGAAGTCGCGTTTGAGAGGCTCGTCCAGCGCAATGATTTGTCGGAAATGGGTCCATCCCAATTGAGTCCCCAATGCGGACACTATTTTCTTTCCGTCTTCAGCGCGAATTTCCATCAGGATGTCCCGGCGGATACAGGTGCCGACCTGCCAGTAAAGTGTGACTAGGCCGCAATCTACAGCCATAGCGACCTGCCTGCGTGCGGTGAGAATGAGTTCTCTGACCTCTCCGAGCAAACTCCGGCGGGGCGATGTTTTCTTCGTCAGCGGTTTCTTTTTTACAACACTGAGTGGGCGTTTTTTAGCAAGTTTCTTCACGTTTTTGAAGCTATCGAAATCATGCGTGTAACGATGCCGGTTTAGGCGATTTTTTCCGCGCCGAAGTGTGAGCGGAGGGCTTCAGGGATGGCGATGGTGCCGTCGGGCTGCTGGTAGTTTTCTAGCAGCGCGACGTAGAGGCGTGCGAGTGCGGTGCCGCTTCCGTTGAGCGTGTGGGCGAAGTGGTTTTTGCCGTCTTCGCCTTTGTAGCGGAGTGCCATGCGGCGGGCTTGGTAGTCGCCGAAATTTGAGCAGCTCGACACTTCGAGGTAGCCGCCCTGGCCGGGCGCCCACACTTCGATGTCGTACGTTTTGGTGGAGCCAAAGCCGATGTCGCCGGTGCAAAGCTCGATGATGCGGTAGTGGAGGCCGAGTTTTTGAAGGATGCGCTCGGCGTCGGCGGTGAGGCTTTCGAGTTCGGCCATGCTGTCTTCGGGGCGGCAGATTTTCACGAGTTCGACTTTATCGAATTGGTGCATCCGAATCAGCCCGCGCGTTCCGAGACCGGCTGCGCCAGCTTCGCGGCGGAAGCATGGCGTGTAGGCGGCGTAGCAAACGGGGAGTTGATCGGCGCGGAGAATTTCTTCGCGATGCAGATTCGTGATGGGGACTTCGGCGGTGGGCAAAAGATAGAGGCTGTCGCGCTCGCAGCGGTAGAGTTGCTCTTCAAATTTTGGTAGCTGCCCGGTGCCGATAAGAGCGTCGGCATTGACGAGGAGCGGCGGCGCAACCTCGGTGTAGCCTGCTTCGCGGGTTTGCGTATCGAGGAGAAAATTGATCAGTGCGCGTTCCAATCTCGCGCCTTGTCCGAGGTAGCAGGTGAAGGCGGGAGCGGACATTTTTGTGGCGCGCTCGAAGCTGAACAGGTCGAGTTTTTCGCCGAGTTCAACGTGGGATTTTGGCTGGAATGCGAACGCGGGTTTTGTGCCCCAAGTGCGGATTTCGGGATTTTGTTCCGCGCTGTCGCCGACGGGGCAGGCTTCGTGTGGAAGATTCGGGATACCGAGAAGGAGGTCGCGCTGCTCGATGTCGAGCGCGGCGGCTTCTTCGTTGAGGCGCTTCATTTCATCGCCAAATCCACGGACTTGCGCCTCGATTTCGGTGGTGTCTCCGCCGGCTTTTTTCTTTGCGCCGATTTCTTTGCTGATGCGGTTGCGGTCGGCCTGAAGCTGCTGGAGCCTTGTCTCCGCCTGCCTGCGCTGGGTGTCGCAGCGGAGGACGGCGTCTATTTGCAAGGGCAGTTCGGTGTTGCGCGCGGCGAGGCGGGCCTTCACGGCGTCTGGATTTTTTCGGATGAGCGCGATGTCGAGCATGGGGCGGAGAAGCTAACGGCTTTGCGCTATTAGCCAATTGCAAACAGCCGATTGGCGTGCGGGAATGCGCTAAAGCGGCTCGGTTTCGAGTGCGAGCAGCGCTGATTTCCATTCGAGGCCGCAGGCAAATCCGCCGAGGCCGCTCGCAGCAAGGACGCGGTGGCAGGGCACGATGAGGAGGAGTTTGTTGCGAGCGCAGGCTTGTCCCACGGCGCGACTTGCTCCGGGGCTGCCCAGTGCGGCGGCGAGTTCGCCGTAGGTGTTTGCTTTTCCCCACGGGATTTTGCGCATTCGCTCCCACGTTTTGCGGACGAATGGCCCGCAGTCGGGGAACACGATTTGGAATTCGCCGAGCTGCTCCAGAATCGCGGCGAGGTGCTTGGATTCTAGGCCGTCGGGCACTTTCTTCGGGATGTCCACGGCTACGAGGCGACCGGAATCGTCGAGCTGCGCGGTGACGGAAAGCGGACCTGCGGTGATGACGCGGGCGGGCACGGCTCAGATTCCCATCACGCGAAATGCGTAGTAAAGCGCGAGGCCCAGCGTGATGAGCAGCACGACGAAAATGATCTGCCCCGGCGTGCGGTCTTTTTGCATTTTCCGGTTGCGGACGGGGCGTGCAGCCACGGCATCGAAGCGGCGATCCACAGGGCCTTCGACGTGGACGACGGTGGATTTGCGCTTGATGAATTCCTCCCGCTGTTTGCGGACGAGTTCCTCGCGTTTTTTGGGAGCTTGCGAGAGGAGCCGCTGGATTCGCTCTTGCTCGGCTTTGATGCGTGCGTCTTCCTCGGCGAGCTTGCTCTGCCGATCCGAAATAGGAGAGTTGCCTCCGCGTTTCCCATCTCTGCTGCTGTGATCGCTGCTTTTTGCCATCGGTTTATTTGTTGGCGACGAGGACGACGAGTGCGAGCAAGACGCAGAGAATCAGCGGCAGCGTGAACGCGAGGCCCATCATGAGCCAATCCTTGAAATCGCGGCCTCCAGATTCGCCTTGGTAGCCGTCGCCTTGCATGGGGGCAAATTCGCCCGGCTGCTCGGAGACGATCTTCGGGTAGCTTTTGCTGTATTCGGTTTTCGCGTCATCCACTGCGCTGAGTGAGCGCGTGAGTTCCTTGCTTAAATCGAGGCTCTCCCATGATTTTGGGTCTATGCTTTCGAGCAATTCCAAGTGCCCCTTGAAGGATTCTTCGATGGAATCGAGCGTCTCCACGCGGCGCTGCGACTCGTATTTTTCGCGCTCCAAAATGACAAGCGCACGAGTCAATTTATCCACGGCTTCGGTGCGGCCAGAGTTGAACTGCTCCTGGCGTCTGCTCATTTCCTCCAGCTCGCGTTTTTGCCGCTCGATCAGCTCCTGCCTTTTGCGGAGATGGAGCAGCTCGTCCTGAGCTTTCTGGACTTGTTCATCCAGATGTTCGGTCGAGAGTGGATCACCTTCGGGAAGGTCGAGTAATTGTTCGCGCGGACGGTCGGTTGGCATGATGGCGGAGCAGCGAGCCACTTAGACCAAAGTCCACTTCATAATTCCAGCGTTTTCACTCGTCGAAGTGCAAGAATCATCGGGACGAAGAGCAGCACTAAGCTGAGAGCCACCGCGATGGCGGGCGTGAACCAATCCGGGAAGGGAAAAACGCGCTTTGTGACTTTGAAAAACTCCGGCACCGCGAGCAGCGACACGCACGCGGTGTTGTAAATAAAGCTGATCACCAAGCAAAGCGTGCCGCCAAAGCTGCTGACGATTTTGGAGGGATTTTCCTCTTTGAAGTTTGGGAATAGCGCACCGAGGCCGACGCTCAATCCGCTAAGAGTCGCGCTCATCAGCACGATGGCGCACACAAAATACACGACGCGCCACCACGGGAAACTGAGCATGAGCGAGGAGACGATCATGAGCACGCCCGTGATGGAGGCGCAGACGATAAAACTCATCCAGAATTTTTGTAAAATGACGCGCTTCAGCCCGACGGGAGAAAGACCGAGAATCCATATCCTGCGGCCTTCGAGGCTGAACATCGGATACACAAACCGCGTCGTAAGCGTGCTGAGTGTGAGTGCGCTTGCGGCGAGATTCAGGTAGCTGATCATCGTCTCCCAGTACGCCTGTTTCAGCTCCACGGCGACGTTGCGGAGATTGGCCACGTAGATGCACAGTAGGCCGAAGAAGATCATGAACTGCGTCCACTGCGCCGGGTCGCGCCAGAAGATGCGGATGTCTTTGAAAATCAGAGCGACGACCTGCGGAGAAAGCGGGCGCAATTTCGCCTGAATCCAGCCCAGCGCCGTGCGGCGTCGCGTGCGTTGGCGCTTGGCCAAAGCCTCGCGCTGGCTGCGCTCTGCACGTGAGCTTAACGAGGCGGACCAACTGCCGTAATACAGCCGCCCTGCGCCGTCGAACGCGAGGAACAGACCCATCAACGCCCAACTGGAAAGCAGGAGAAAAAAGAACATCCCCTGTTTCCACAAACCCTCCACGCTCCAAGCGCGCACGGCCTCTGCGAGCCATGAACTTGGCAGGAAAACAGAAGTCACCAGCCGCGATCCCTTCATCAATTTTGACCACAAAACCGCTTCCTGTGCGCTGGATGCGTCAATCTCGGTCACGGGCTTGATCCCAAGAATCAAAGCCGCCATGAGCAGGATTCCGAGCGCGATGAATGCTTTCTTTACCCACGCCCGCGCAAGGACGCGGACCAGCAGCAAAATCGCCCATGAACCGATGACTGCGGGGATGATGACAAACGGCACGTATCCAAGCGCAACGAGGACGTAAAAATACCACTCCACATCATGCACGACGCCATACGCGGCAAGCATCGGAGCGCTCAGAAACACAAGTGCCCACGAGGAAACGGCCAGCGCTTCGATGAACTTCCAGCGGTACACATCGCGATGACGAACGGGCAGCGAGAGGAACCACTGGGCTTCGCGATTTTTGAAAAGTGTCGAGTATCCGATGATCAGATTCGACACCGTGAGCATCAGGAAAAAGAACCCGAAAATCATGAACAGGATTCGCTCGGCGAGCAGACTGCCCACGATGGGGAAACGATAGAGGTAGTTGATTCCGCCCTTAAAAAGAAAGAATCCGAACACCAGATAAGTGGCGACCAGCGAGACGAGCACCCACGCGAGCAGCGGCGATTCTTTATTCGATTTCGTGAGCCGTGCGCGAAAGCTCCGCCAGTGCATCCAGAAAAACAAACTGAAGAGTCTCGGCGTGGAAATGTGAGCGAGGCTGGCGGCGTCCATCGGGTGATTTCTTAGGGCGCTGGCGGGTTGCTGCGACCGCGCTTGGGATTGCCGTCTGCGGGAGACTTTCCATCGGTGGGGCCGGCCATGGGCGGGGTTTCAAAAAATTTGCCGTCGGCGATGAGGCGCGGGTCGCCGGTGCGTTTCATTTCGGCGAGCAATCGTTTTTCCAGCTCCTCGCGGATGGTCGCGTGCGCAGGGTCTTTGGCGACGTTCTTTGTCTGATGCGGGTCGCTTTTTAGATCGTAAAGCTCCACGCCTTCGCGTCGGCCAAACACCCATTCGTAGTGCGCCTTCCATTTCGGATCATTCCGCGCTGCGACAAGCCAGACCTTTGTGGGACTGGCATCCACATCGGCCAGCGTGGTTCGCGTATTTTGCAGGATTTCTTGCGGGCTGGGCGGATTGTCGCCGTTGAGCCGGTAAGGTTCTCCGAGCGGCCAGCGGTCGGGCTTGAAGTTGCGGATCAAAAGATGGTCGTGCGTGCGAATTGCGCGCTGAGGGTATGGCGAAAAGTCGGCTTGGGCGTTTTCTACGTGCCGTTCGCGACCGATGAAAACGGCGTCGCGCTTTGGATCAATCTGACCGCTTTTTTCCGATGTGAGCAGCGGCACGAGACTGCGGCCCGTCATCACCTCCGGGATTTTTACGCCGCCGAGTTCGAGAAATGTGGGCGCGAGATCGGTGAGGCTCGTGAGATCATCCACGACGCGCCCGCCTTTGGCGCCACCCCAGCGAATCGCCAGCGAGACGCTTGATCCGAAGTCGTAGAGATTGCACTTTCCGTGCGGAAAGCCGGGCGCTCCGTGGTCGCCGCTCGCCACGATGAGCGTGTTTTCCAACTCGCCGATTTGTTCGAGTTTTTTCATCAGCAATCCCATCGCGGCATCCAAGGCCATCGCCTCGCCGAAGTAATCCGCGAGGTCTTCGCGAACTTCCGGCACATCGGGCAAAAAGGGCGGCATTTTTCCTTTTAGATCATCGGGGTTCAGCCCCCACAGAGCCTTGCCGGAGCCTTTAGTCCAAGTGCGATGCACATTTGTCGGGCCGAACCAAAAACAGAACGGCTGCCCTTTTTCCCGCGCAGCGAGAAACGCATCAAAATTCGCGGTGACCTCGGCGTATAATTCCTGTTTTGCGGCCTCCAAATCCATTCCCCCAGCGACACGTTTCGTCACATTTTCAGAAAAATTATTAAAGCCGCTGCCGTGCTTCTCAAACGCGAATTTTTTTCCGCCATACGGCGCGTCGGCGGGCGTTCCGGGACTCCACACTTTATACATTTTCCCGATGTGATAGCCGGCATCTTGCAGCATCAGCGCATACGAGGGATTCGAGCCATCCCACACCGCGCCGCGCAAAATCGAACCGCGCCCCGTGCGCCAGAAATGCTGCCCGGAGAGCAGTGCGCTGCGGCAAGGCGTGCAGCTCGGTGCGGATACAAACGCCCGGCGAAACAGCACGCCTTCGCGAGCGATGCGGTCAAAAGCGGGCGTCTGGATGATGTCGTTCACCGTGCCGGAACCATCGAGTTTTGCATACGCGCTGGCGTGGCGGCCCCAATCATCGGCAAACACAAACAAGATATTTGGGCGCTTCGCATCGGCAGCTTGCATCGAGATTGCGCCGAGAAATAGCGCGGCGATAGCGGAGCAAATCTGGATAAATTTCATACGCAGTTTGTGAGCGGGCGATTATTCTTTCGCGCCTTTGCCAGCGGGCTTCCACTGCGGTTCCCATTCCGGCAACGGCGAGCGTGCGGTTTGCAAATATGTGCTGATTTTTTCCGCGATGTCCGGGTGCTGCGCGGCGACGTTATTTTTTTCGGCGATGTCGGTTTGCTGATCGTAGAGCACCACGGGCGCATTTGGCCCGCCGCTGCGAATGCCTTTCCATCGGCCTTGGTAAAGCGCGGCCTGCTTGAAGCCTCTTTCGTGCAGCTCCCAATAAAGAAATTCGTGCTGCTTTTGCGCGTCCGCTTTTCCAAAAAGCGTCGGCGCGATGCTGATGCCATCCGTCTTTTCCGGCGCGGGTAAACCGGCGAGTTCCGCCGCAGTCGGGAGCCAGTCTGCGAAGGAGCCTGCGTGCGCGGAGTCGCTGCCTTCTTTCACCTTGCCCGGCCACCACGCGATGAACGGAACGCGGATGCCGCCATCCGTCAGGCTGCGCTTTAGTCCGGTGAATGGACCTGCTGGCGTGAAGCGCTGCGGATTGTGTCGGCTCTCGTTGTGCGGGCCGTTGTCGCTCGTGAAAATGATGAGCGTTTTTTCCGCAATCCCGAGCGTTTTGAGATTCTCCATCATGCGCCCAACGTAGCTATCGAGCCGCGTGATCATCGCGGCGTGTCCTTTGTCCTGATTTGGCCAATCCTTGTCTGCGTAAGCCCCGTAGTCCGGCACCTGCGCACCGTCGCCGAGTGCGCTCCCTCGCTCGTTGTTCGCGTGAGGGACGACCATGCTCCAGTACAGAAAAAACGGGCGGTCCTTGTTTGTTTTCACAAAGCGCAGCGCGTCATCGGCGAAAAGATCATCAGCAAATTCCTTCGCCTCTTTTGGATAGCCCGCGCCATCGTCGCCCACAGGAACGATGACATTTGCGAGCTTCACGCGCTCCTCATTCCGCCAAAGAAAATCCGGGTAGTGATTGTGGGCGTGCCGCTGGTTGAGGTAGCCGAAAAAGTAGTCGAAGCCCTGTTTGCGAGGCAGCCCGCTCTCCGCCGCGCCGACATCGCCCAGCCCCCACTTGCCGATGAGCGCAGTGGCGTAGCCCACCTTTTTCAAAACGGATGCGACCGTGACATCGCCTTCCTTCAAAGCCTGCGCCGCTGGATTTGCTTCCCCTGCATTGCCGCGCACGCGGGTGCGCCCGTGATGCTGGCCGGTCATCAACACACTGCGCGAAGGCGCACAAACAGTAGCTCCAGCGTAGTAGTGAGTGAATCGCATCCCTTCACGCGCCATCTTGTCGAGATGCGGAGTTGCGATAATTTTCTGCCCGTAGCAGCCAAGCTCTCCGTAGCCGAGATCGTCCGCCAATATCCAAATAAGATTCGGTTTTCCCGCCTTCGCTGTGAGTGAAAAAAGCGCGAGCAGCGCGGTGAGGAACGCAATTTTCCAAATAGAGGTTTTCATGAATTGAGCCGCCAAAGCGTGAAGTTGAGATACGCCGCGAATGTGACCCAAGCGGCGTATGGCACGAGAAGCAGTCCGGCAAGTGGCATCACGCGACTGAATGTTCTCGCGGTGACGATGATGGTCGCAAGCAGCAGCAGTATCTCTGCAAACGCGAGGCCCGGCATTTTCAAACCGAAGAAAAGGGGCGTCCACGCAGCGTTCAAAACTAGCTGCACAGCGTAGAAAGTGAGTGCGCGACGCTGCCCGCCGCGCCGCCAAACCAGCCACGCTGCGATTGCCATCGCGATATAAAGCAGCGTCCACACCGGGCCAAAAACCCACGAGGGCGGATTCCACGAAGGCTTGTTCAGCGACGCATACCATTCGCCCGGCGGTGCCCAAGCACCGAGCGCGGGCGCGAGAAATGTGATGATCAAGCAAACGGCGAAAGCCGCTGCACTTTTCGATTTCGAGAGGTTATCAGTGGGCATTTGCGAGTGTGGACGGCATGGCGTGGTTAGGATTTGCCCGACTTTTTCTCTTTCGAGCGTTTGGCCGGATAGAAAATACGCGAAAAAATCTCATTCAAGAACCCCACCATGCTTTGCGGTGCGTAACAAGGTTGCAATGGCAGGAACCACACGCTGCCTGCATCGTCCGCGCCGAAGCCGCCCGCGGCGATGAAATCTTCGTGGAAGCCCGATGCGCCCAACTCATCGGCATTTCCATACTCGCCCCGACTGCGGAGTCTGAGGCGCTTGCCGACCGCCTACTGCGAGATCAAATCATACCAACCGTCGCCTTGGATGACGCAAACCACGTCGCCATCGCCGCAGCAACAGGAATGGAGTCCTGCTCACGTGGAATTGCCGCCACATCAACAATCACCGCATCCGTGCACGCATCGAACGCGCCTGTGCCGCCGCCGGGATGATTTGCCCGGACATTTGCACTCCCACGGAATTGATGACAACCTGAGCCATGAACACGGAAAACGAAATCCTCGCCGAAATCCACCGCCACCGCGCCGAGCACGCAAGGGAATGCGGCTACGACATTCACAAAATGTTCGAGCAAATGCGCACTGAGACAGCCCGTTTGGAAGCCGAAGGCTGGCAGGTCGTCACTCTAAGTCCCCGCCGCCCCAGCGCATCACCTTATGCCGCCGAAGAAATCGGAGCCTCGTGCATCCTCCGCAAAGAGCCGCCGAAACCGTGAATCCGCTGCCGAACTCCAAGCCATCGCCGCTCAACTAAACCTAAAAACGGCAGTTGAGGGCGAAGATTGAGGCAAAAAATGGGGTGTTTTACTCTAGGAATTGCCAACTGCGGAGCAGTTGAAAACCACTCACCCGCCTGAAGGTCGTTTTTCTCTGAAAATTCGTTCAACTGCCGTTTTTAGGCTAAAATAAGCCTTCGCCTCGTCGCCGGACAAGAGAGGATTCGTATTCGGTAGCGCCTATGGATTTCCGCGTAATTTCTCTCTGAAGAAAAACCTATGACCTCCGCTACACATCCAAAAGCACCGCTGTATTTGTGGGGCGGGATATTCGATGGACTGACAAACTTCCGCGAGTTGGAAAGCCGGATTTGTGCGCTCGAAACTCCGCAGGAGCGCGGCGACGCCTTTGAAGTGTTCGCCGAAGCGTATCTCGCGACGGTGGCGGTCACTAAAGCGCGGCAGGTGTGGCCGGGGGCAAGCGTCCCGCCATCGCTACGAAAGCAACTTTCCCTGACCATTGGCGATATGGGCGTGGACGGCGTTTTTGAGACGCCGCTTGGCGAGCACCACGCATATCAGGTCAAGTTTCGCACGGGCCGACCATCGCTCCGGTGGGACGAGCTTTCTACCTTCATCGGGCTCGCAGATCGGGTCCAGCGCCGTGTGCTCATTACAAACTGCGACCGCTTTGCCGATGTCGTCAAAGAGCGCACCGCCTTCTACGCGATCACTGGCAACGACCTCGATAAGCTCGGCCCCGAAGAATTCTCCGCCATTCACGGATGGCTTGCGAAAACGGTCGTCAAACGGCAGCAAAAGACGCCGCTGCCGCACCAAGCGGAAGCCCTTACCAACATCCTCAAAGCCCTCCAAGAGCAGGACCGTGCGATGGCGCTTATGGCCTGCGGCACCGGTAAGACGCTCGTCGCCCTTTGGGTGGCTGAACGCATGGGCGTGCGCCAATCCTCATCCTTGTCCCCTCGCTCGCCCTGCTGGGGCAGACATTGCACGAATGGGCGCGGGAATCTTCGTGGCCTATGCTGGCCCACCTGTGCGTCTGCTCCGACCCAGCCGTCAAAGCAGGGAGCGATGAAATCGTTCTGCGCTCCAGCGAACTCGACTTCCCCGTCACCACCGACAGCGCGCAAGTGCGTGAGTTTCTCGCTGCCAAGTTCGACGGCGTGAAGCTCATCTTTTCCACCTATCAATCCGCCCACGTCGTCGCCGCCGCGATGAAGCCGGGCGAATCCTTCGACCTCGCGATCTTCGACGAGGCCCACAAGACCGCCGGGCGCGAAGGCGTCCACTTCGGCTTTGCGCTGAAAGACGCAAACCTCCCGATCAAAAAGCGGCTCTTCCTCACCGCCACTCCTCGCCATTACGACCTCCGCAAGCGCGACCAAGAAGGCGACGCCCGGCTCGTCTATTCCATGGATGCGCCAGAGATTTACGGCCCGCTCGCACACCAACTCACCTTTGCGGAAGCCGCCGACCGTGGCATCATCTGCCACTACCGCGTGGTCATCTCCGTCGTTACTTCCAGCATGGTGAACGACCACCTCCTGCGCCACGGCGAAGTCCTTGTGGAGGGCGATGCCGTACAAGCCCGCCACGTCGCGACTCAACTCGCCCTGCAAGCCGCCGTTGGCGAGCACGGCGTCGGCAAAATCTTCACCTTCCACCGCTCCGTTGACAGCGCAGCGCCTTTACCAGCGCGGGCTCCGAGGGGATTAGTAATCACCTCCCCGAGTTCGCCACGTTCCACGTCAATGGCAGTATGCCCATGTCCGAGCGCAACGGCATCATACGAGAGTTCCGTGCGGCCTCACGCGCAGTCATCTCCAACGCCAAATGCCTCACCGAAGGCGTGGACGTGCCCGCCGTGGACATGGTCGCCTTCCTCACGCCCAAGCGCAGCCGCGTGGACATCGTGCAAGCCACCGGACGCGCCATGCGCAAGTCGGACGGCAAAACCACCGGCTACATCCTCATCCCGCTCTTCGTCGAGCAGGCGAAAGGCGAAACCATCGAGCAAGCCCTCGCCCGCACCGAGTTCGATGAAGTCTGGAACGTCCTGCAAGCCATGCAGGAACAAGATGAGAAGCTCGCCGAAATCATCCGCCAGATGCGCGAAGAACGCGGGCGGACCAAGGGCTTCGACGACACCCGGTTTCGGAAAAAGGTGGAGTTCCTCGGGCCGCAGATTGCCCTGGAAACCCTGCGCGCTTCAATCACCACGGCGTGCGTCGAAGTGCTCGCGGAGAATTGGGACGAACGCTTTGGCGAACTCAAGGCTTTCAAGGAAGAATTTGGGCACTGCAATGTTACCCATCTTTGGCTGGATAACCCAACACTCGGCGCGTGGGTAGGCAAACAACGAGCGAGGCATGCCCGGTTAAGCGCGGACAGAGTTGCAAAGCTGGAGAGCATCGGCTTTCTCTGGAACTTCAGAGATGCAAAATGGGAAGAGATGTTCTCCACCTTGGTGACTTACGAGCGGGCGCACGGGACCTGTAATGTTCCTTGGCAATGGCCTGAGAACCCAAAGCTGGCTGGGTGGGTATTCAACCAGAGACAAAACCCAAAAAGGCTCAACCCTGATCGAATCCGACGACTTGATGAAATCGGCTTTGTGTGGGTTCCATTGGATGCGGTGTGGGAGGCTATGTTTGACGCCTTGGTTGAATACAGAAGCACGCACGGGAACTGCCATGTGCCTGTGGACTATCGGGAGAATCCGCAACTTGGCCGATGGACACGCAAGCAACGAGCTGCAAAAAAACTTGGCCGACTGACCGCAGAACGAGCGCGAAGGTTGCACGAAATTGGGTTCGAGTGGGATCCGAGTGACACGGCTTGGGAGAAGATGTTTGCGGTACTGATTGCTTACAAAGAAGTGCATGGTGATTGCGACGTTCCAACTGAATGGCCAGCCAATCTCCAGCTTAGCCGATGGGTTTTCACGCAGCGGCGAGTCAAAAGAATGCGGGGGCTCAACGAAGACAGAATCCGCAGGCTAGATGAACTCAGTTTTGACTGGAACCCTGTTGCGGGAGTTTGGGAACGCATGTTCGCCGCATTGCTCGAATACAAGCGAGTTCATGGCGACTGTGATGTTCCGATACTTTGGAACGAGAATCCTCAACTGGGCAAATGGGTCAGCCATCAGCGCAGTTTTCATAGGACAGGCAAGCTCAGCGAAGAGCGGATCCGCAGTCTCCAAGCGGCAGGTTTCGTAATGGACCCATTTGATTCCGCTTGGGATGAGATGTTCAAGGCGTTGGTGGAATACAAGCACAGCCACGGCGATTGCGACGTGCCCGCCAAATGGTCAGGCAATCGAAAGTTGGGTGCGTGGGTTCACGGTCAGCGCCGCAGACGGAACCAAGGTACACTTGAAGAGCCGCGCTTTGCTCGTCTGGATGCAATTGGATTCATCTGGGAAGTAATAGATGACAGTTGGGACGTCATGCGCCACGCATTGTGCCAATACCGGGAGAAACACGGCGATTGTAACATCACGAGAGGCTGCCCAGAAAATCGCAAGTTGGCGCTGTGGGTGAGCAAACAGCGGCAAACCAGAAAATCTGGCAGAATGAGCGTCGAACGGATCCGCGAGTTAGATGAGATGGGTTTTCTATGGAACTTTCGGGATACGAAGTGGAACGAAATGTTCGCTGCATTGCGTGACTTCAAACAGCAGCACGGCCATTGCAACGTACCCAGAGGATATTCGCTGAATCCCCAGCTTGGGCAATGGGTGAAAAAGCAGCGAAGCAGACATGGCACCCTCAGCCAGAAGCGCATCCGAAAGCTCGACGAGCTTGGTTTCTCTTGGAAGAGGCGAACGTAGCGGTTCATCACATTACTCCCCGAACTTTATGGGGTTGTGGGCGCAGTCAAAGAGGCGCGTAGCTTTCCGACACACTTCCCCACAACCCCCGCCTGATTCGGGTGTGTTTGTATTACCACCGGAATGCACCGAAAATCACTTTGCAATCTTCGCGCACAAACCTTGCAAATTGAAAGCGGCGCTTTTAATATGCAAGGATGATTCAGCGGGATGCCATTCATAAAGTTGAGGAAGCTCTGGCTCGGCAGGCGGCGGTGGCGGTGATTGGGCCGAGGCAGGTGGGGAAGACGACTTTGGCGCATGAATTGGCGGCGACGAGGCCGTCCATCTACCTCGATCTGGAGTCGAAGTCTGACCGCGATAAGCTGACGGACCCAGAGCTTTTTCTGCGCGGGCAGGAGGACAAGTTGGTGGTTCTTGATGAGATTCACCGGGTGCCGGAATTGTTTCAGACGTTGCGCGGGCTGATTGACCAAGGGCGGCGGAACGGGAATCGCACGGGGCGGTTTTTGGTGCTGGGGTCGGCTGCGATTGATTTGCTGAGACAGTCGGGAGAGACTTTGGCGGGGCGGATTGAGTATGTGGACCTCGGGCCGCTGAATGCTTTGGAGATCGCCGACGATACGAAGGCGCTGGAGCGTTTGTGGCTGCGTGGTGGTTTTCCTGATAGTTTTCTGGCGAAGAATGATGCGGATAGTTTCCGTCTTCGCCGTGGGTTTATCCGCACTTATTTGGAGCGCGATGTGCCGCAGTTTGGGCCGCGTATTCCGGCAGAAACGCTGGAGCGGCTTTGGACGATGCTGGCGCACAATCAGGGCGGGCTTTTGAATGCGTCGAAATTTGCGGGCGGGCTATCGATCAGTGCGCCGACGGTGACTAGCTATATTAGCCTCCTTGTGGATTTGCTGCTCGTGCGTCGCCTGACGCCGCACATGACTAATGTCGGGAAGCGGCTGGTGAAATCGCCGAAGACTTATGTGCGCGATAGCGGCCTGCTTCATGCGTTGCTGGGCATTGTTGATTTGAACGAACTTGCGGGGCATCCAGTCGTCGGGAAAAGTTGGGAGGGTTTCGTAATCGAATCGCTTCTCGCCGCCGCACCAGAGCGGGCACAAGCGGGCTTTTACGCGACGGCTGCGGGAGCGGAGATGGATTTGGTTTTGGAACTCGGCGGCAACCACGGCTTGTGGGCCATCGAGATCAAACGCGGTTTGACGGCAAAACCTGAGCGCGGATTTTACCGTTCGGTGGAAGATTTGAAGCCGACAAAATCATTTGTCGTCTATGCAGGGAGCGAGCGATACCCGCTCGCTGCGGGAGTTGAGGCGATCTCACTGCGAGAATTGGCGAAGGAATTGGCTGCGCTGTGATTTCTTGGCGCTTTGACTGTTGGCCGGGCTGTCTGGGAGCAGCTTGAGGAGGCATTCAAAAAGCTGGAATCTAAATTTCACTGATAAAGGCGCGGAAGCTAGAATCGGAGCGGGGCTTTTATCCCGAACGCCGCGATTGAAGGGCTAAATGCCGTCGCCGCCGGGTAAAAACGTATCGAAATCCGGCTCTGGGGCTCTGGGGTATGGCAAAAGCGGCGCGATTGGGATATTCGCATCCAGAGCGTTGTCGATGAGCGCTTTGT
>JANMLS010000167.1:0-10976 GCA_031372675.1 Verrucomicrobiaceae bacterium | reverse complement strand
CGTGATTTGGGACGCGAACGCTGCGCAAAAAATTCGTGCTCGCGAAGCTCCAAATCGCTCTCAAAGCCATGCGGCTACGGCTGAAGCCGCTGACTACTTTCGCAAGCGATGGCTGGAAAAATTGAACGCTTCTGCGGGCCGCTGGTCTTAAAGTTTGTGCCTGCCTTGGACAAACTACGGGAGGTTCCCGTTTTGCTGCGTGGCGATACGGAGGAACTTTGCTCGAGATTAGTGCCGCCGATTTCTTCGAGGGTGCTGCTTTACTGCATGGTCATCCTCATCGGCGCGGGGATGTATGGAGCTGCAATCGGCTCGTGGCGGTCGCCGCTGATGGGCGCTTACGTCGCGATAAAATTCCCGCTTATTCTGCTGCTCACCGCTGCGGGGAATGCGGTTCTCAATGGAATGCTCGCGCAATTGCTGGGCCTCCAGACTTCGTTCCGGCAAGTCTCGCTGGCGATTCTCATGAGCTTCGCGATCACGGCGGTGATTCTCGCGGCGTTCAGCCCGATTGTGTATTTCATGGTTCTGAATCTCGCGCCGATGACGACTGCCGAATCGAGTCGGTATCCGTATGCGCTGCTGCTTGGCTCGCAGGTTTTGCTCATCGCTTTCGCGGGAGTTGCGGGAAATATCCGGCTGCTGCAATTACTCCGCAAACTCTGTGGCAATCAGGCTCTCGCGAGAAAAGTCCTGTTTGCATGGCTGTCGGGCAATCTGTTTCTCGGGATGCAGCTTACTTGGATTTTGCGGCCCTTTTTTGGCTCGCCGGATTTATCCGTGCAGTTCCTCCGGCCCAATGCGCTGCAAGGCAATTTCATCGAGGGACTCATCTCCATTCTTCGCCCGCTTTTTGAAACCTAAACAATCCACACACCATGCAAGAAACACCGCAACCTCCCACGCCAAAACCGAAACCAGTGCTGCAACCGAGCATCAAGGAACCCACGCCGATTATTGGAGTCGGCGGCGCACTCGATGCGCTGCTGCGCCGCCCGAGTGAGCTGCTCCACCAACTCCACACGGAGAGCAGTCGTGCGCTCATCCTCGCGCTGCTGTTCATCGCGATCCTCTCATCCACTTTGTATGGCGTGGTCGTGGGCACATTTTCCGGCGGGACGCAAATTTGGGCAGCTCCGCTTAAAATCACGCTCGGCCTGCTTTTCTGCGCGGGTATTTGCACGCCCAGCCTCTATGTTTTTGCGTGTCTCTCCGGCTCTCATGCAAAGCTCCGAGATGTCGCGGGAATGGCTGCGGGGCTGATCGCTTTGACATCGCTGCTCCTTTTCAGCTTCGCGCCGGTCGCGTGGGTCTTCTCGCAATCTACGGAATCCGTCGCGGGCATCACCGTGCTTCATATTGCGTTCTGGATCATCGCCACCTACTTCGGCGCACGCTTTGTCCACTCGGGAATGGACAAGCTCGGCTCGACTTCGGGATATGCCTTCCGCATTTGGACGTTCATCTTTGTGCTGGTCTGTCTTCAAATGATGACGGCACTCCGCCCAATAATCGGCACGTCGAAGGATTTAATGCCGGGCGAGAAAAAATTCTTCCTCCAGCACTGGGCCGAGATCGCAGACCTCACCAGTCGGCGGAAGGAGCCGCCGCGTGTGGAGCGGGAGTAAAGTTGCTGGCCACGCTTGCGAAAGTAGTCGTCGGCTTCAGCCGTCGCACCTCGTGATTTGGGACGCGCCCGCTTCGTAAAATGTTCGCTCTCACGAAGCTCCGAATCGCTCTCAAAGTCATACGGCTACGGCTAAAGCCGCTGACTACTTTCGCAAGCGAAGGGCTGTGTGAATTTCCCCGATAGCCATTCCGCCGCAGCTCCGCTATGGGTGCGCGTCCATTGGAAAAGCCGCGCTACATTCTTATCATCAAGCCCAGTTCGCTAGGCGACGTGGTCCACACTTTGCCTGCTGTCGCATGTGTGAAAAAACAGTGGCCCGGTGCGCGGCTTACCTGGCTCGTAAATCCCGAATGGGCTTCGCTGCTTTATGGGAATCCCGACATTGATGAAGTGCTGGAATTTCCGCGCAAAATATTTCGCGGCATCGGCGGGATACTACGTTTCCGGCGCTGGGCGAGCAGGCTTCCGAAGCATGATCTCGTGCTGGATTTTCAGGGCCTCTTTCGCAGTGGCTACATCGCGCACCGTGCAGGCGGTGAGAGCTGGGGGACATCGGACTCCCGCGAAGGTGCGCGATATTTTCACAGCCGAATTGTGACTGTACCGCCGCGCGCCGAGCCGTTTCACGCCGTGAACCGCTATCTCGCGCTCGTGGCCGCGCTCGGCTGCAACATCTCCGGCGAGCTAAAGTGGAGGCTCCCGATTGGTGCAGCTCCAGCGGGGTTGCCTGCGGAATATGTCGCGCTGCACCCGTTCTCGCGAGGCGAGGGGAAATCGCTCACCGTCGCGCAGACGGCTGCATTTTGCGAAGCACTCGCGCCAATGCCGGTCGTCATCGTAGGCCGCTCGGAAGAAAAGCCCGTGCCCGGCGCAAATGTGTTCAATTTGCTAAACGCCACCGCGCTCTCCGAGCTTTGCACCGTGCTGCGCGGTGCGCGTTTTGTCGTCAGCGTGGACAGCGGGCCGATGCACTTGGCTGCGGCGCTCAATCCGAATCTGCTAGGCATTCACACATGGAGCGACCCGCGCAAAGTCGGCCCTTTCGCGCCCGATGCGTGGGTGTGGAAGGACGGCAAAGTATCGCGCGTCGCAGACTTGCCTAATGGCGACGCGTGTCCCTTTGACAAGCTGCCCGGCTGGCTTGCTGGCCGGATTACATGATCCGCCGACCCTGAATCAGGCGTACGAGAATCATGATGATCGCGACGACGAGCAGGATGTGAATTAACCCGCCCATTGCGGTGCTGGTGACAAGGCCGAGGAGCCAGAGGATGATGAGGACGATTGCGATGGTAGTGAGCATATGAGTTGTGAGTTAGTTATTTGTGTCAGCCTGCCGCTGGACGATGCGTTTTGCACCAGCCAGCGGCATTCCGACGTGGGTTTAGTTTGAGGCAGAGGTTGCGATGAGCATGTTGTTCACCACGTTTTTCACGCCGTGGACATCCTTTGCGAGCTTCGTGACGAGGTCTTTTTCGGCGGCACTGTTTGCCTTTCCGCCGACGTTCACGACTCCGTCGCTGGACGAGACCGTTACTTGCAGCAACATCGTGGAGCGGTGCGAGAGGAGGACAAATTGCACCTGCGCGGTTACGGATGCGTCGTCGATGATTTCGGCGAGCGTCTTTACTTCAGTCTGCGGCGTTGCGGCGATGGTCATTTCGTTTTTCACGCCTTTGATGCCTTCGACATCGCGGGCATATTCCGTTGCGAGGTCTTTCGCTGCGACGCTGCTGGCCTCGCCTTTCAGCGTCACTACGCCTTCGTTCAGCTCCACTTTTGTGCCCGTCGCGCTCACGCTGCGGTGAATTGCGAGGGTGTTTTTGACCTTCACATAAAGCCACGTATCCGAGCGCTCTGGCGAAGCCTCTTTCACCACGAGCTGATTGTTCACGGTCTTCACTCCGGGAAGGCTCGCGACGGTATCCTGCGCAAGGCGCTTGTGTGATGGATCGGCGACTGTGCCGGTGAGCGTCACTACGCCGTCTTTGGATGCAGTCTGTATCGAATCACCGCTGAGGTAGGTCTTGAAGACGAACGATTTCTTCGCGGAAGATTCGATGCGCTCGTCTGTTTCTGACGCATGAAGCGGCGCAAATGTGAGCAGCAATGCTGCGACGGGCATCGTGAGAAAAAGCGGAAAACGGCGCGGCTTGCTCATGCTGGGGGATACGTTTTCTGTGGTGTTGTTGGTATGTTTCATAGCCTTCACAATACCGTCCACGGCACTCCTCACGATGGGGTTTAACCCTACCGCCGCGCTGTATCGGCCCTCTGCGCAGCGAGCGAAACGTGGTTTTGTTGTTTGAGTCGCCGAACTTACGGCCCTGCGCCCCACCAACGATAGACACCTCTGATTTCGCCGTGAATAACTGCTTGCGTTTGTAGAGAAACGGGTTATTTCCCTCGCCCCTCAATTCAAAAACACACACTAAAAACAATGGCAACCGAAGCACCAAAAACTCTGCGACTCCACGATAAGGATACGGGAAGCGCGGACGTGCAAATTTCGACCCTGACAGGTCGAATCAACCAACTCACAGAGCATTTTAAGATGCACACAAAGGACCACCACTCGCGTCGTGGTCTTCTCCGCATGGTAGCGCGCCGCCGTAGTCTTCTCGACTACCTGAAGCGCACAGCGCCAGATCGCTACAAGACGATTCTGGAGACGCTGAACCTGCGTAAGTAACAAAAACACTTTTGGGCATCGCCCCGGTGGGCAACCACCGGGGCGACTGCTTTTAATCCCGGACTGTAAAAAACATCGCTCCACACCTCGCCGAAACCGGGCGACGGGGTCGCGGAGCACACAAAAAACAAGACCCTCACGGTTCGCCGAACGCGGTCTCTAGTCTTAGCCCCAAGGGCACAACTTTCACCTCCTTCCTCTGCTGCTCCGCATTTTTTCGCGAAGCGGTAGAGGAAGCGGATGATGGCAGTGCCTTTCGGGCTACGAGCTAGAACTTGCGTGGAGACGACGGATTGCGGGGGCAATTTCCATACAAAAAATGAGTATCCATAACGTATCCGTCGAAATCGGCGGTCAACAAATCATCATCGAAACAGGCAAGCTCGCGAAGCTGGCCGACGGCGCGGTAACGCTCCGTTGCGGCGAGACCATCGTTCTCGTCACCGCAGTTTCCGCCACAAAAATCAAGGAAGGTCAGGACTGGTTCCCGCTTTCCGTCGAGTATCGCGAAAAAGCAGCAGCCGTGGGCAAGTTCCCCGGCGGTTACTTCAAGCGCGAAGGTCGTCCTAGCGAAAAAGAAGTCCTCACCTCGCGCATGACGGACCGCCCGCTGCGCCCGCTGTTCCCGAAAGGCTATCTCTATGATACGCAGATCGTCGGAACCGTGATGAGCGCAGACGGACAGAACGATCCCGACATGCTCTCGATCAACGGTGCTTCCGCCGCACTTTGCGTGTCGGACATCCCGTTTGCTGGCCCGGTCGGCGCAGTTCGCGTTGGACGCATCAACGGCAAGTTCGTCGCAAATCCGACGTGGGCAGACCGCGAGTTCAGCGACCTGAACCTCGTCTATGTCGGCACGGAAAACGACGTCATCATGATTGAAGGCGAAGGCAGCGAGATTCCTGAAGAGGACTTCATCAAAGCCCTCGAATTCGGCCACGCCGAAGCGAAGAAAATCATCGCAGCGCAGAAGCAACTCGCTGCGCTCGTGAACAAGGAAAAGCGCGAAATGCCGCTCTTTGTCGTGAAAGACGAACTCATGGAAGTCGCCTACGAAGTCGCAGGCAGCCGCATCGAAGGTGCGCTTTACCAAAAGAGCAAAGTCGCCCGTGGAAAAGCGGTCGGCGCGTTGAAAGACGAAGTCGCTGCTGCGATCAAAGCCAAGTTCCCGGAAGTCACGCCTTTCGAAATCAGCCAGGCGTTTGACTACTTGCAGAAGAAGGCATTCCGCGTCGCAATTCTCGACCGCAAGTCGCGCTGCGATGGACGCGGTTTTGGCGACATCCGCCCGCTCTCCGGCGAAATCGGATTGCTCCCGCGCTCGCACGGCTCCGCGCTTTTCGCCCGTGGCGAAACACAAGCGCTCTGCCTCGCGACACTCGCTCCAGCGGAAGAAGCGCAGGACCTCGACGGCTACACCGGCGGTGAGACCAAGAAGCGCTTTATCCTTCACTACAACTTCCCGCCGTTCTCGGTCGGTGAAACAGGCCGCATGGGCGGAATGAACCGCCGCGAAATCGGACACGGCGCACTCGCCGAGCGTTCCATTTTGCCTGTCATCCCGTCGAACGAAGACTTCCCGTATGCCATCCGCATCAGCTCGGAAGTTTGCGAATCGAACGGCTCCACCTCGATGGCCTCCGTCTGCGGCGGCGTGCTCGCGCTCCTCGATGCAGGCGTGCCGATTAAAACACCGGTCGCAGGCATCAGCGTCGGACTCGTCACCGAATACGAAGGCGACGTTCTCAAGCGCTACACCACGCTCGCCGACATCATCGGCAGCGAAGATCACTTCGGCGACATGGACTTCAAACTTTGCGGCACCCGCGAAGGCGTCACCGGTTTCCAGCTCGACCTGAAGCTCCCCGGCGTCCCGCACAACATCTTCTTCGACGCCGTGCGCCAGGCTCGCGAGCTGCGGATGCGCGTGCTCGACGTGATGGATACCGTCATCGCTGCACCAAAAGCGGAGATGTCGCCTTACGCCCCGCGCATTGAGACCATCAAAGTCAACCCCGACAAAATCGGCCTCATCATCGGACCCGGCGGAAAGAACATCAAGTCCATCGTCGCCGAGACCGGATGCGATATCAACATCGACGACGACGGCAGCGTCCGCATCTACTCGAACAACCCCGACGGCATGGCTCGCGCCAAGCAGATCATCAAAGGCATGACGCAAGAAATGACCGTCGGCGAAATCTACTACGGCCCAGTCGTGAACATCAAAGAGTTCGGCTGTTTCGTGGAAGTGCTGCCCGGCAAAGACGGCATGTGCCACATCAGCGAACTCGCGGACTTCCGCGTGAAGCGCACCGAAGACGTCGTGAAAATCGGCGACATGATCTACGTCAAAGTCCTCGGAGTGGACGAGCGCGGAAAAGTGAAGCTCTCGCGCCGCGCCGCGATGAAAGACCGCGACGAAGCCGCGCAAGCCGCCGCTGGTGGAGCACCCGCTCCCGCCGCAGCTCCGGCAGCTCCGGCAGCGCCAGCCGCACCCGCAGTCCCGCCGCCAAGCGCGTAGCCCGTAGCTGCGACGCCCTCGCCGCAGAACAACTAAACAATTCAACCCGCCCGCAGTCGAAAGGCTGCGGGCGGGTTTGTTTTTTGCGGTGTCTCTGCACTGGTTTCGCGAGCTGCAGGGAAGTGCGAGCCTGTGGAGATCGTGTCACTTTCCCCGTTTGATTTCCCCGCAGAGAGCAGCCGTGAGAGCCTCGATTGCGCTTGGAATTTCCCCACGCACGGCAGCGGCGCGTGGATGCCACGCGATGACGAGGTCGCGGGTCGTTTTTCCGAGAAAAGGCAGCGGCACGGCAGCGAAATCGGGCAACTCAGCGGCGGCTGTCTCAGGCAAAATAGCCGCGTATTTTCCACCCCGCAGCGCCCGCGCAGCGTGGGTGAAAGATTCGCAGGACAGCGCGACTCGCAGCGAAACGCCCGCTTTTTTCGCAGCCGCATCGAGAGTTGTGCGGAAGGAGCCGCCAACGGTGCTTGCGATGGGCCAGCGTTTCAGGAGATCGGCGAGAGGCAGCCCGGCGTCGGCTTTCGGGACGAACAGCGCGAATTGAATCCGCCCCACCACTCGCGAGCGCAACCCCGCTGGCACCGCGTCTTTGCGCAGCACGGCCACCTCCGCGCGCAGCTCCGAGACGGCCTTTGCGCAACTATCCGTGCGCCCTGCCGAGAACCGCCACTCCACGCCGGGCAGCGCCGCTTGCAGCTCCGCGATGCGCGGGAGGATGAGCCATTCGATGCTGCTGTTACTCGTCATCACGCGGATGACGCGGGGCGTAGCGCGGCACTCGCGGGCGAAGTCATCCAGCCCGCCGAGGGCCGCCAGCGCCAGCTTCGCGAGGCGTGCGCCAGCGGCGGTGAGCTTGAGCGTGCGGCCCGTGCGAGTGGTCAGTTCGACGCCGAAGCACTCTTCGAGTTCGCGGAGTTGCTTGCTGTAAAGCGCCTGCTTCGCGAGGTCGCCCGTCGCCGCCGCGATGCCGCCCGCCTCCGCCACAAGGCACAGCGAGCGCAGCCGCTCCAGCGAGATGCCGGTATTGGAAAAGAGTGCATCGAACATCGCCGGACGGTGCGCGAGACGGGCGGGGAAGTCACGAAACGAAGTGCGCGCACGGCTCCATACAGTTGGGCTCAAATTGCCCAAGGAAGGAGCCGTGCGCGACGAGACTTCGATTAGGGGCTGTGGTGCCCATTGTCAAAATCGCAATTTCCCGCAATGCCGCGATTGAAACGTCAGCTCTGCTTGAGATTTTGCATCGCCACTCGGAATTGCGCCCGCGCGACCAAGCGTTCTTTGGCTTCCTCCGCTTCGTCCTGAACTTGGCAAAGCCGACGGATTTCCGCTTCCTCCTGCGGAGTCAGCGGATGCCTCACCATCCATGTTGCCAATTCTACCCCGATTGAACGACTGATGCTTTGCGACATATCGAGTGTGATACGATTACCCCGGCAACGGCCCCGCGCCCTTCGGCCCCCAAAGCGCCCGAAACGCCTCCCGCATCATCCCCTGCTCGGCTGTCGAGAGTTCCGCCCAAAACTCCAGCGCCGCGTCCTCCGAGTCCATCGCCAGTACCGAGAGTTCCGCCGCCTTCGGGTCGTCCGGGTGTAGCATCAGCTCCGTATCCGGGTCGGGTTTGAGTTTTTCCAGAATCCACATTTGGAGCTTTTCCGGGCTGTAGAGGATTGGCTTGAAGGCCAGCCAAGAATAGCTCGCCATGATTCCTCCCAGCAGGAGCATCGCCTGATCGTGGCTCGGTCGTTCGCTTTGGTGTTTGTTCATAATGAGGCATACGGGCGGGCGCGAAGATCGTCACCCACGTTTGTTGCAAAAAGAACGCTATCTTCGAGTGGCGAGCGTTATTTCGACGCGGCACCCTGCACCTGCTCCAAAAAACGCCCGAACAGCAGCGTCAGAAAGGGCAACTCGGCTGAGAGGCGGTGATCATCTTCGATAAGGTGCAGCTCCATGCGTGTCGCCGCGCTGAACTTGCGGGCAAACTGGATGCTGTGCTCCACGGGGATCACGGCATCGCCCCAGCCGTGGACGACGCTGACCGTTTTCGCATGAGGGATAGGATTTTGCTCAGGATAGCCCGGCATGTAGAAAGCCGGAGCCATGAGGAAAAGCCCATCGGGTTTCAAGACCGACGAGGCAACCGTCGCCACGTATCCGCCCATGCTGGAGCCAACCAGAATCAGCCCGTCCGCCTTCCCTGCGTCGGAGCATAGCAATCGCTCCACTCTCGGTCCCGCATCCGGAAGGTCTTGGTAATCAATGCTCTCAACAGCGAAGCCGCGCTCCCGCGCAACCTCGGCCAATTTAGTAATCTTGCTCCCCCAAGGTCCGCTTTCTTTGCCGTGAGTGAAATGAACGGTGCCGCGTTGTTTATTCATGTTTTCACGAACTCAATAATCAGGACGCTGGATGCTGTGAAAGCCAGTCTCCAGCGGTCATGGCGGGAACGGGGCTTTTGGCGTAGTCGGTCACGTTGCGGGTGATGATTGCGGTGAGGTCGGGCACGTCTGCGGCGGATGCGATTTGTATCTGGTCTTCAAAGTCTGAGTGGGCGGCGGCAAGTGCGGCGATGACGTGGGCGGCTTCCATCGTGGCGACCTTTCCCATTTGGACCAAGGTGCGGATGGCGGCGAGGGCTTTGCTGGAGCCTGCTTGTTTGCGATAGATGTAGTGGACGTTGGCGAGGGTGAGCGGGGAGAAGCAAAGTTGCCAGTGGCCGAGGATTGCGCGGTCAATCAAGGCGGTTGCGTCTGCGTCCCACGGTTCTCGGCTGGCCATCCAATCGAGGATGATGTCCGAGTCCAGCCAGAGCAACTCAGAGCGGGCCATATTTCTCCGTTCGAGCGTCGGCGATCAGCGTTTTATCATCCACGCCCACGGGGAGGGAAATGGAGCCGCGTAAGGAGGCGGCGAGGGCTTGAAGTTCTTGCTGGCTGAGTTTTGGCGGAGCGGAAAGCTTCGGGTGTCGGTGGCGAAACTCTTCCCATGCCTGTTTGAGCACAACGACGGGGGATGCGGCGACCTCGGTGGCGTAATCGTTGATTTCCGCGAAGAGAGGATCGGGTAGTTCGATGGTTTGGCTCATGGTTCGATTGGTGATTTCTTTCGTTGAGAGTAGGAGGGGACGGGCACTTTTCAACGCTGTTCTCAATTTCGGGTCTCCTCGTGCGCTTGCACGAACTTCCCCGCATCCAGCCGTTGCTCGCCGTCCCAGCGGTAGGCGGTGAGGGGGCCGCCGCCGGCTACGCTGTAGTCGAGGATTGCTACGTTTGGGGCCATCAGCTTGGCGTCGCCGCTGAG
The DNA here is from genome assembly GCA_031372675.1 of Verrucomicrobiaceae bacterium. Classification (GTDB taxonomy): domain Bacteria; phylum Verrucomicrobiota; class Verrucomicrobiia; order Chthoniobacterales; family Chthoniobacteraceae; genus SXWH01. The sequence goes on along the minus strand of JANMLS010000167.1, from coordinate 824 downwards.
CCAGTAGTGGCCGTTGAAGACGGGGCGCTCGTGCTCGGCGTAGCCGGGGACTGTGTGGGCGTGGGCGTCGGTGGGGAGGTCGGGGATTTCAAAAATATCCGCCTCCGGTTGCAAGGCGAGGTTGCGGAAGGTCGCGCCGTGCGCCGTCCTCCACCAGCGGGTGCGGATGCTGTGGCGGGGGATGCGCTTTTGGTCGTGAAAGAAATGACCGTCCGGCAGCGGAAGCTCCACGCCTTTTATCAAAGTCTCCACGGCGCGAAACTCCGGCATCCCCCGTGTGCTCGCGGCGCGTACGAGTGTATCATCCATCCGTGCTGCTTCGCCGAGCGTGGCAGTCGCTTTGAAGCACCACGCGGCATGGACGGCTCGCAGGCCCGGCAGCTCCAGCCAGAGCGGGAGCGTGCGGAACCACGCGAGGTGGTCGAGCCACTCGTCCTCGCGCCCTGCGAATTGCGCCAGCGTCTCCGCGTGTTGGCCGACGTTGTTCGCGTTGTGCTTCCGCATGAAGCCGCCGCGCCCATCCGGCATCGCGTAGGCCAACGCGTTGAACTCGTGATTGCCCGGCACCGCCAGCGCAGTGCCCGCCGCGTGCATGGCGCGGACGATTTCAAGCGTCGCGGGAATCTCCGGCCCGCGATCAATAAAGTCGCCGAGGAAGAGAACGCGCCGCCCGTCGGGGTGGCGGTGAGCCCCGTCGCGCAGCTCGTAGCCGAGTTTGGCGAGCAGTTCGCGCAGATGCGCCGCGTGTCCGTGGATGTCGCCGATGATGTCGAAGTGTGTCATTTGGTTTTTCATACGGCAGGAGAATGCCGCATCCCCGCTGC
>JANMLS010000081.1:0-5622 GCA_031372675.1 Verrucomicrobiaceae bacterium | reverse complement strand
GCGATGCCGATGATGATTTCCAAAATGTGCAGCCCGCGTTCCATCTGCACGATTTCATGTCGGGCGACCGTCTGCACGGCATTCATATTTTCCTCCTTGGGAAGCTGGAGATTGGCGAGTCCCACTTGCGCGACCTTCGCGAGCGTGGAGGGATCATTTCGCGCGAGTCGCGAAAGCCGGACGACGGATTCTGGCGTGTCGTGTGGCTGGAGACGTTCGATTTCCTTCTCCAATTCATTGGGGATAATCAGATGCCGGCGAAGCGCGATGGCCCGCATGATCGTGACTGTGACGGCGATGACCGAGCACAGCAAAAGCGGAACCATGAAGAGTCCGCCCTGACGGAAAAATTCGTACACGCGGGTGGACCACGGCAGAGTTGATGAGGCGACTAGAAGACAGGAAATGTGCAGCATGAAAAAAGTCAGTAGAGTGAAAAGGTGAATGGAATCTCAAGCGTTCCATTTTGAAGCGAGCGAGCGGGTGGCGCGTCGAACTGGATTCCGCGCACGTAGGTGTCGCAGAATTTTGCGAACGCTTCGTTGGAAGAGTTGTCGGTAATTTTTACCTCGGTCACGGCTCCCTTGGCATCGAGCGTAAATACGAGACTTAGATTACCGGGTGTGAAATCCGTCGAGCGTGGCGTGAGTGCGGTGCTCCAATCCTTTGCCAGCGTGGCTTTGACCTTTGGCCTGTAGCCGGTGAGCGTGGTTGCAGTGGAAGCACTTCGTGCGGGCTTCGGAGCAGAAGGAGCGGCTGCTGGAAGCTCGGTCAGGTTCGCGGGATCATCCGCTGGAGCTGGCGCGGGCTTTGGCTTGGAGCGCGGTTTTGCCTTTGCTTTTGGCGCGGGCGTGGCGAGCACCTTGGGTTTTGGTGGGACTGGTGTTTGTGCGTTTGCGACTGCTGAGAGCGCGAGGATGAGGGCGATGGCGGGAGTTTTCATGGGATCAGTAGAGGACGAAAGTAAGTGTATCTTCGTACACGCCGCCACGCAGAACTCCGGCTGGCGGTGGATCGATGTCGCGCTGCGATTCGACAAATGCGCGTTCGCAAAGTTGCGCGTGCGCGGAGTTGGATGTGTTGTCGGTGACTTTGACGCGAATAATTTTCCCTCGTGCATCAATGGTGAAATGCACGGTCGTTTGTCCCGCGCTGATGAGGCTGCTGAAGCGCGGGTCTTTCACAAAATAAGTCCAGCGCGACCCCACAATCGAATTTAGCCCCTTTTTGTATTTTCCTGAAAGCGTGGCGACGGCGTCCACTCCGTTTGCTCCCGGCGGTGCGCTGCCGCCATCGTTTTTTGTCATCACCTGATGCGGTGCGTAGCCGGGATTGCTAACGGGCTGCGGCTTGAGTTGGCTGGGCAGGCGGGCTTGGATCACGTTCAATCTCTCATCGGTTTCCGGCTTTTTAATTTCCGCAAGTGCCGGATTTTTCACGAGCTTCACCGGCTCCGGTGTTGGTGCAGGTGTCGGGCGTTGTGGCGGTGGGGTTGGTTCGGGGCGGAGTGTGAATTCCGGGGCCTTCGCTGGCTCCGGTTTTTGCAGGAACATCGGGATTTCATCCGGCGCAGCTTCGCGCACTTTTTTCAGCGGAGAAGGTGTGGACAGGCTGGCGAGAGAGAGGCGATTGCTTGGTGGCGGAGTGTTTGGCGGTGGTTCTTCCTTGGTGGTGATCTTCGCGACTTCGGCGACTTTCGGGACTGGCTTTCCCTTTGGCGCCGGGTCGAGGGCGTTTTTTGCAATCGGTTGGGGTTTGAAAATTGAGGGCGTCTGCTGCGAGGCTTCCGCAGCCGACTGATTCGGCTCTTTGCCGAGGCTGGCTTGCTGGTCTTTGAATTGGTTGAAAGGCAAGTCGCGCCCATCCTGTGCGGGCAGCGGGCTGTCGCCCTTGCCGGGTTGTACAGATACGGCGACGCTGTCCGACCCGCTTTCGAGCAAGGCGCGGTTGGTCAGCTTCTTTTTTTGTGCACGGCCGTCCACATCGAGGTATTCGCGCTGAATCTCCAGCGGCAATGCGCGGAACTTTTCTTCAAGCTGCGCGGATTCCTGCGGGGTGAGTATTTCCGGTTTCGGGGGCGGAGTGGGCGTGGCTGCTGCGAGCGCGGGCTGTGGCGCAGGCGGTATGATGAGAACGACTTCGAGCGGCTTTTTCTCCGGCGCTGGCTTTGCTTGAAAGTGGAAAACCAAAAGACCCCCGCCGCCAAAAATCAAAAAATGCACGACTATCGAGGCAATCATCGCAGTGAACGTGCGCCGAGCTTCGGACATGCGATTAAAGTCATCCAGCAACTCGCGGATGGGACCGCTATGTTTGGCGGGCGGTTTATTCATGCAATGGTGCGCAAAGGTCGGATCACGCCGTCACTCATGACACCGACTGTGGAAAAACGCGAGACATCCGCGCACCATTCCACTTGTTCGCGCCAGCCGCGATTGGCGAGGGCGCGTCCATTTCGCGCAGCGAGCAGCCCTTCGAGCGGTGTGGAAAATTGATCGGCGACCGCGACGCACGCACTGGCTGCATCGCTGCGTTCCGCATCCGGGAAAAGTCGCGCCAGCATTCCCGCAGCCAGCGTGTCTTCCAGCGCAAGCGTCTCAAACGTGCCCGCGCAGACGAGCAGCACATTTTCCGCGCCCGCGATTGCTTCGCGCAGCGCGTCGAGATTCAGGATCGCGCCGACGAGCACGCACTTCGCGGCGTCGCACGACCGCAGCGCTACGGTGCCATTTGTTGTAGTTGTGGCGATGCGCCGTCCACCGAGTCGGGCGTATTCGATGGGATTATTGCCCACATCGAAGCCCTCGATGGGATCGCCATGCCGCTCGCCGCCGAGGACGATGTCCGGCATTTTTGCGCGAAGTTCGCGGGCCTGCTCGATGGTCTGGACGGGCCATATCTCAGTCGCGCCATTTGCAAGGCCGGTGATCATGGAAGAAGTCGCACGCAGGATGTCAAAAACCACGCAAGTCGTGCGCGACAAATCTCTCGCGGGCAAAAGCGCGATTTCGGCAGGATTGATAGCGGCGTCGAAAAACATCCGGCTTTCTGTGGTTCAATTCGCCACGTTGAACAAGGATGGAAAGTGCCTTGCTGGCACAGTGGCAGTGGCAAATGACGAAGGAATTGGCTATCGGCAATTTGCGATTAGCCAATTTCAAATAGCCGATAGCAAACTCGCTTGCGCTTCGTCATTCCCCCCTCACTCCCACTCAATCGTCCCCGGCGGCTTGCTCGTAATATCGAAGACGCAGCGGTTGATGCCTTTGACTTCGTTGACGATTCGCGAGCTGATTTTCGCTAGTAGTTCGTAAGGCAGACGCACCCAATCGGCGGTCATGCCGTCCTGACTCTCCACGATGCGTAGTGCGCAGCAATTGTCGTAAGTGCGCTCGTCGCCCATCACGCCCACGCTCTTCACCGGCAGCAACACAGCGAAGCTCTGCCACACTTTGTAATACCAGCCGGACGCCTTCATCTCGCTCACCACAATCGAGTCGGCTTCCTGCAAGACGCGGATGCGCTCATTCGTGATGTCGCCGAGAATCCGCACGGCGAGGCCGGGGCCGGGGAACGGCTGGCGATGCACGACTTCCTTCGGCAGACCGAGCGCCTCGCCCACGATCCGCACCTCGTCTTTGAACAACTCCCTGAGCGGCTCCAGCACTTTCAGTTTCATGTTCTTCGGCAGTCCGCCGACGTTGTGATGGCTCTTGATCAAAGCGGCGGGATTCCCGCCGATGGCCACGCTTTCAATCACGTCGGGATACAGCGTGCCTTGCGCGAGCCACTTGAACTTCGACGTCTTCCCGCGTGCGAGTTGCTTCGTCGCGTCCTGGAAAACATACACAAATTCGTTGCCGATAATCTTCCGCTTCTTCTCCGGGTCCGTCACGCCCTTGAGCTTTGTGAGGAAGCGGCGCGACGCGTCCACATACTTCAGTTTGATCTTAAAGTTGTCGCCAAACAGCTTCTGCACCGCCTCCGCCTCGTTCGCGCGGAGCAGCCCGTTGTTCACGAAGACGCACGTGAGCTGGTCGCCGATTGCCTTGTGCAAAAGCGCCGCTGCCACGCTGCTATCCACGCCGCCCGAAAGCCCGAGCATCACGTGGTCGCTGCCGACATCCTTGCGAATGCGCTCGCACGTTTCATCAATGAACGATCCCATCGTCCAGTCTGCGCCCGCTCCGCAAATGCCGTGCACGAAGTTTTGCAGCAGCTCCTTGCCGCGCGGCGTGTGGACGACTTCGGGGTGAAATTGCAGACCGTAGAACCGCCGCTTGCGGTCCTCGATTGCCGCGTAAGGTGCGTTGTCCGTATGCGCCACCGCTTTGAACCCCTTCGGCAGCTTCGTCACTTTGTCCCCGTGCGAATTCCAAATATCCATCGTCGCGCCCAGCCCACCGAAGAGCGGGCAATCCTGCGCCACCTCCAGCTTGCCGTGGCCGTATTCGCGCCGCTCGCTGTGCTCCACCTTCCCACCGAGGAAGTGCGCCATGAGCTGCACGCCGTAGCAGATTCCCAAAATCGGCAGCCCCATCGTGAACACGCCCTTGTCGGGATGCGGCGCCTTCTTCGCATAAACCGACGACGGCCCGCCGCTGAGGATGATCCCCTTCGGCTCATGCTTTGCGATTTCCTTCACCGACGCGTCGTAGGGAAGGATGATGGAGCCGGACCAACCCATTTTTCTGTATGGCGCCCGGCGGCTCTTGCTCGTCCTTCACGCGGCGGGCAGCATCGTCCTCGTGGGAGCATCGACGCATCACGCGCTGCAAATGCGGCACTATCTGCGCGATAGGTTTGTTCGCGTCGCACAGGAAAAACGTTGGGCCAAAGTCGTCGCCACGGCCTACGTATTCACGTTTGCCATCGGCGCGCTGCTGTACCCGACGTACCGCTACCACGTACGCGGGATGTTCCTCGACAGGTTTGCCCCGACGTACGCGGGATTGTTTGACGTCAAAGAAGTGTACGCATCGCTCACGTTGGTCGTGGCCATCGGACTCGGAGCACTCGCGTTTACCCTTCGCCCAGCCGAAGAACGGTGGCTCGTACGTGTGTACGCCGTGATGAGTTTTATCGTCTGCGGTGTCGTGTGGCTCAACATCGTGCTCGGCCTCTTGGTCACATCTGTGCGAGGGATCGGATGACGGACGCATCAAAGTTGGTGCACCAACCATCACCATCGGCTCGGCTTTTCGTGGCATTTCTTGCCGCACGGCTCGCGTACGGCTTGGTTTTTTTGGTCAGCGCGATGCGTAAATCCCCCGTGCCTTGGTACATGCCCCTCGAACATAGGTTTGTTTGGGCATCACGACCCGAGGGGTTGGGCATGGATTGGTACGGACGAACGGGGCTGGCATTTGTTGCAGCGGTCGTCATCGGGCTGCTGGCGTATGGCTCGTCGAAGCGATCTGTTTGGCTAGCCAAACCAGATATCGTGTTGTCGATTGCGCGAGCCGGGGCCCTCGTATTCGTTGTCGATTTCGTGTATTTCGGCTGGGCCTTGATGACGCAAACGCCGAATCCGTGGCCGATACCTCCGTGGTATTGTCCGCGCTGAGTCGAGTCTCGTGTATCCCGTCGTCATTGTCGCGTGTGGAGCTTGGATCATCGTAG
>JANMLS010000054.1:0-1767 GCA_031372675.1 Verrucomicrobiaceae bacterium | reverse complement strand
ACCCCGAGCCCCGGCGCCGCCGAGGCGATGCCGGCACCGATCGCGACGAGCGTCCCGAGTTGCGCCAGTCCCGGCAGCCCGCTGAAGTTTAACAGGAGAAACGCTCCCGCCGTGGTCACTGCCGACCAGAGAATGCTCGGCGCGACGTGACGGCGAATCTCCGCGGCTGATAATTCCGGCGCAGCCAGCGCTTCCTGATAGAGGACCAGCCCATAGTCCACCGCGAGGCCCAGCAGGATCGCAGCGAACCCGGCGCTCACTACGTTCAAGGTGCCGTCGACCAATCCGCCCAGCGCGAACGCCCCGGCCAGCACCAATGCCACCAGCGTCACCAACCACAGCAATGGACGCCATCGTCGATGCGCGATCCAGAAGAGCAACGCGATGATGCCCATCGTCGAGAGCACCGATGACGTCATGTCGCGCTCCATGCCCGTGGCGATCTCCGCGGTGAAGGCGGGAGCGCCAGTGAAGCCGAGGGAGATGGAGGCGAAACTTGAATCAGAACGTTGCCATTCAGCGGTGCGTTGTTTCAGCGAAGTCATCCACGCCGCGCACTGGCGATAGTTGGAGAATTCCCGTGACGACAACACGAAGAGCAGGCGGAACGTGCCGTCGGGCGACGCGAACAATTCCTGCCCCTGGCCGAACCCGGTTTTGGCAGCGCCACCCAATCTCGCGTCATCCGGCAGGCGGAGCAGGCCGAACGGATCGTAAGGCAGGCGGGCCATGTCGCCGGGGCTGAAGGTGGTGGCGAGCGTTTCGCGGGCTGACTGCGCGGCGGCGGCGGCGTTGGCGGGAGTGAGACGGTTGGTGAGCGCGCCAAAAATTTCCGGCGGTTGATTCAGCCAGATGGCGGCCAGAAGCTCGGCGGAATCGAGCGGACTTTCCATCCACGGCGGCTGCCAGTGGACGGCGTGCACGAGATTCGTCGTGCCTCGCAGCGCCTGCGCAAGCGAGCGTGCCGACGTCTCGGCCATGTCCGCTTCCGGCGCGCGCAAGGTGAGGATGAGTTCGCTGGAATCGGTGAAATGCCGCTGCTGCAGGCGCAGCGCGTGGACGGCGGGAACTTCGGCCGGCAGCAAATTGAGCACATCCGCGTCGAAGCGCAGGCGGAACAATCCGGCGACGACGGGAATGAGCAGCAGGAGCCAGAGCCAGCGGCGGGAGCGTTGGCTCATGGCAGAAAGAACCCCTCGATGACCTCGCCCGTGGAATGATTCTCCAGCCGCCAGCCCTCGGTGCCCTCGGGATTAAAGCGCAACTTGTCCGGCAGTTTTTCTCCCTGAAGCGCAGGCGCAAGATAAAGCCAGGAGAAGCGAGGCCACGGACGCCCGCCGCCGCCGAACGTGCGTTGCTCGGGGATGAAGGTCATCTCCCAGCGCGCCGGAGCGGTCTGGGCCACGAGGATGGGGAACGGAGTTTTGCTGAACTGCACGAAGGACTCCCGCTCACCGCGTCTGGCGATGAGCACCTCGCCCGCGATTTCGGGACCGCCGCGTTTCGGCGTCCACACCGCCTGGGCCTGTCGGACTTTCCAACCGGGCTGGGAGAAATCAGCCGGGGGAAGCCTCGGCGTGGTGCTGCACGCGGACAGCAGGCACAAGAGCGGGGGCAGCAGTGCGATGAGTTTCTTCACGCGCTGCGATCAGTCGAAGGAAATTCTCGGCACCAGCGGCCAGCGGGCCTGGGCGCGCACCAGGAGGAAGAAGAGACGCAGCCGCCACCGCAGGCGCCAGCCGCCCTGGAGCTCGCCCGCGAGCACGG
>JANMLS010000050.1:0-9524 GCA_031372675.1 Verrucomicrobiaceae bacterium | reverse complement strand
GTCCACGATGCGATTTTTAATCAAGGCGCAGGCTTCATCATGCTCGGGAGTCGCGAGACGTTTGGCCCTGGCGGATACAATCGCAGCAAGATCGAGGACGCGCTTCCGGTGAGCATGGATGTGAGCCAGAAGAAGGTGATGCCGAAGGGCGCACTCGCGCTCATTTTGCACACTTGCGAGATTCCTGCGGGGAACAAATGGGCGAAGGATATTGCGAAGGCGGCGATCAAGGTTCTCAGCGCGGAGGATGAAGTCGGGCTTTTGGATTTCGATTTCCAAAAGGGCGACAAGTGGGTGTTCCCGATGACTCCCGCGAAGGAGTACGACGCGAAGCTCGTGAAGCTCATCAACGCTGCCGTGCCGGAGGACATGCCCGCTTTTAATAACGTGCTCACGATGGCGCACAAAGGGCTGATGGGCGTGGACGCTGCGACGCGGCATTGCATCATCATCAGCGACGGCGATCCGCAGCCGCCGACTCCGCAACTTCTCGCGCAGATGAACGCGGATAAAGTCACCGTCTCCACCGTTGCGATCAATCCCCACGGCGGGCAGACCGTGAGCACGATGGAGGCTATCGCCGCCGCGACGAATGGCCGCTTTTACTATCCGCAGGATGCGAATGAACTGCCCGCGATTTTCATCAAGGAGGCGAAGACGCTGAAGCGCTCGATGCTTCAAAATAAAACCTTCAACGCGATGGTGGAGTTTCCTTCGCCGGTGCTCAAAGGGATCGACGCGATGCCTTCGCTGCACGGCTACGTGCTCACGACGCCGAAGCCGCGTGCGAGCGTGATTTTAACCGCGCCACAGCTCGCGGATGAGGTGGCAAAAGGTGATTCGCCGGACCCCGTGCTGGCGATGTGGCGCTACGGCCTCGGCACGACTGCGGCGTGGACGAGCGACCTCGCTGCAAACTGGGCGCGCGACTGGATGGGCTGGGCGAAATACGATGCGTTTGTGAAGCAACTCGTGCAGGAGACATCGCGAGTGGAGACGCGCAGCGACCTCACACTCTCCACTTTTTCCGCAGGCTCGAAGGGCGTCGTGATGGTGGAGGATTTTGCAAAAGCGGAGAGCTTCATGGAGATGCAGGCGCGTGTCGCGGGGCCGGATGGAATGGCGCTCGACCTGCCGCTCAAGCAAGTCGCGCCGAGGCGCTACCAGGCCGAGTTCCCGCTGGCCGGGAAGGGCCGCTACCAAATCGCCGTCGCGGGCACGAGCATCGCCGAGGCGGGCGGAAAGCCACGCAACGAGCAGGCGGTGGGCGGATTTTCCGTGCCATACGGAGCGGAGTATCTGCGCTTTCAAAGCAATCCACTCGTGCTCACACAAATCGCCGAGCGCACCGGCGGGCGCATCCTTTCGCGCGAGGATATGGATATTTTCACCGCATCGCGCATCCCTCGCGAGAGCAGCAAGCCGGTGTTCGATTGGTTCCTCATCGCACTCGCCTGCCTCATCCCGCTCGATGTCGGCGTGCGTCGCATCCAGCTCGATTGGGCGGTGATCAAGGGCTGGTTTGGCTTCGGGAGAAAACGTGAATCCACAGCTACGATGGGCGCACTCCTTGAGCGGAAAAAACAAGCGCAGACTGCTGTTGCGCCGCAGGAGCGCCCGCGCCCGACGAGCATCCCGCCGACCGACCGAGGCGGTCGGGGCACGATCACGGGCGAGGCGCCCGTGCCACAAGCTGCGCCACGACCCGTGCCACAAGCTGCGCCACGACCCGTGCCACAAGCTGCGCCACGACCCGCTCCGCAAGAAGGCCCGCAAAGCACTACCAGCCGCCTGCTCGCGAAAAAGCGCAAACGCGAGGAAGGCGAGACTTTGGCCGACGAATGAAGAACCGGAACCGTGAGGGCATGGGCTATCGGCTATTTGAAATTGGCCAATAGCCGATAGCGGACACGCCAGCGACTTCGTCATTATTCATCCAAAATTTTCCACCCCGCTCTTGCATTTGCGGAGCTGGGCGACTATTTCCCGCGCTCAAATTTTTTTCTAAATACACTATGCCACTTACCACCATCACAGCAGTTCACGGACGTCAGGTTATTGATTCGCGCGGAAATCCCACCGTCGAAGCCGAAGTGCATCTCGCGTGCGGCGCAATGGGCCGCGCAATCGTGCCAAGCGGAGCAAGCACCGGCGAACACGAGGCTTGGGAACTCCGCGATGGCGTGAAAGACCGCTACCTCGGCAAGGGCGTGACGAAGGCTGTCGCGAACATCAATAAGAGCATCGCCGACGCGATTGAGGGATTTGATGGCTGCGACCAGGTCGGCGTGGACGGCGAGATGATCGCTTTGGACGGCACGGCCAACAAAGGTAAACTCGGCGCAAACGCCATCCTCGCAGTCTCGATGGCGACCGCGCACGCCGCAGCGCAGGCGCTCGGTCAGCCGCTCTTTAAGTATCTCGGCGGACCCAACGCGAAGGTGCTCCCAGTGCCGATGATGAACATCATCAACGGCGGCGCTCACAGCGACGCGCCGATTGATTTTCAAGAATTCATGGTCATGCCAAAAGGCGCGAAGTCTTTTAGCGAAGCAGTCCGCTGCGGCGCGGAGATTTTCCACGCGCTGAAAGGCGTGCTCAAAGGTCGTGGCCTCAGCACCGCAGTCGGCGATGAAGGCGGATTCGCACCGAACCTCAAGGACGCAGACGACGCGCTGGAAACCATCGCCGAGGCGGTGAAAAAAGCGGGCTACAAATTTGGCAAAGATGTGTTCATCGCGCTCGATGTCGCCAGCTCGGAATTCTACGACAAGGTGAAGAAAGAATACGTTTTCAAAAAGAGCAGCGGCGTCCGCATGAGCGCGGATGAACTCGTGGGCTACTACAAGAAACTCTGCGCGAAGTTCCCTATCGTGAGCATCGAAGACGGCTGCGCCGAAAACGACTGGGCTGGCTGGAAGAAGCTCACCGAAGCGCTCGGCGACAAGGTGCAGCTCGTGGGCGACGATCTTTTTGTCACCAACGTCGATTTCCTCCGCAAAGGAATCCAGACCAACACTGCAAACTCGATCCTCGTGAAGGTGAACCAAATTGGCACGCTCACCGAGACGTTTGACGCCGTGGAACTCGCGAAGGAAAACCGCTACACCGCCGTCATCTCGCACCGCTCTGGCGAAAGCGAAGACTCGACCATCGCCGACATCGCCGTGGCGACCAACGCCGGACAAATCAAAACCGGCTCCATGTCGCGCACCGACCGCGTCGCGAAATACAATCAATTGCTGCGCATCGAAGAAATTTTGGGTGACAATGCCGTTTATGGCGGCAAGATGCGCTAGTAAGTAAAAGCACTGGAAGCCCAACCCACTTTGCATAATCTCACCGACGAGTTTTCGACAACAAGCGATAGAATCTGGCCTAAGCTGAATCTTTTGATCGGCGCCATGATTGTCGTCGTTGTCGGCGTCTCCGTCCTCTACCCAGCAATGCCTGTGACTGAGGAAAAGGCACAACAAGACGAGCACATCGCGAAACTCCAGGGAGCAATTGACTCTGCGGATATGAGAAATCGCAGGCTGACAAAAGAAGTGGATGCACTCCAGCGCGACCCAGAGTATGCAGGCATCATCGCACGCGACCGGCTCAATTTAATGAAGGACGGCGAGACCATTCTCCGCCTTGAGTCGCAGAAAAAATAAATCCCCAGCGCGAACGGCTCCATGAGACTTCCTGTTATCCTCATCGCTATCGCATTCCTGCCCGCGTGTGAGCGGGTTGATTTCCGAAACCGCGATTCCCTTCCGCTTATCGAGCGCGCAAAGGCAGTGCATACGCTGCGGCTGAATGCGGCGGCCATCAATGCTGCGGACATGGATGCTTTGGAGCGGACGCTGCATGAAGAAGCCGGTGATGTGGAGCAATCCATCGCCAGCGCCGAGGCGATGATTGCCCGCTACGCCCCAGAAGTAGGGATTCAGGACGTGAAGACAGTGAGCGATTCCAAAGAAAAGATTGTCCTCGAATACACGCAGACGATTGCTGTGAAGCGCGGTGCGATGCCCTTCAAATCAGCCCGTGCGCAGACCACGTTGCTGCGCAAGGGCGACGGCTGGGGCATTGCATCCACGCAGGTGCTCAATCTTTTCCGATAGCGCTGCGGCACTCCGCATGAACAAGCAGCAGTTGCGAGCGCGGATGCGGGAAATCCTCCCACTGCCACCTGATGTTCGCGGGGAAAAAAGTCGCGTCATTTGCGAAAGCATCATCGCCCATCCAGCGTGGAAGAATGCGCACACAATCGCTCTCTTTACCCCGCAGATGCGCGAGCCGGATGTCGAGCTTCTGTGGCAAAGTGCAAACGGGCGGCGCTTCGCGTATCCACGAATCGAAGGCGAAGTCGTGGTGCTCTACGCGGTGGATTCGCTTTTTGATCTCCAGCCAGCGCAGTGGGGAATCCGCGAACCTTCTGCGCAGTTTTCCGTTCGCGTGCGTCCCGAAGAAATCAATCTCATTCTTGTGCCCGGTGTGGCGTTCACAACCAGTGGACTTCGTTGCGGGCGAGGAGGCGGATTTTATGATCGCCTGCTTGCGGAACTGCCCGCTGGAGCAGCAAAACTAGGCGTCTGTTTTGCGGAGCAGATTGTGGATGAGCTTCCCGTGGAGTCGCACGATGTGGCTGTGGATGAAGTCGTCTCCTCCTGACTCAGCCGAGCGCACGGAGCGGGATGCCGATCCAGTCGGGACGGTTATTTAGCTCGTAGGCCAGCTCGTAGATTGCCTTTTCTCGCGCAAACAATGGCAGCAACTCCAGCCCTGCCGTGAGCGATGGAGCAGCATTTTTCCATGCTCCCAAAAACGCGGCTTGCGAGCGTGCCGCCCATTGTTCCGTAGCATCGGTTTCCGAATTACTGGCTGCGTGAGCCGCGTAGTGGAAGGAGCGTAGCATCCCCGCGACATCGCGCAGGGGCGAGCGCTTTGCACGACGCTCGGCGAGTGGGCGCGACGGCTCGCCCTCGAAGTCAATGATCACAAAATCCTCGCCCGTCCAAAGCACTTGCCCAAGGTGGTAATCACCGTGAGTGCGCATCCTGATTACGCCGTGCGGCAAATTCGCAGAAAAAAGACTGCGCGGATGCGATAGGTAGTTTTGTGCGAGAGCTGCGACGTTCGGCTGGAATGAATCCAAACGCATTGCGAGAGCGGCGCGGGTGGATGCTTCGAGTTCCGCCGTGGAGCGTGCCAGCGCGTCGAGGTCTTGGGCCGTGAATGGCTCTGGCGCAAAGTCCGGGCTTGTCGCGAGCGAGAGCGCGGAGTGTAGCTCGCCTGTGCGCTTGCCGAGTAATTCCACTCGTTCCAGCCATGTCCCGATTTGCCCCGTTGCGTAAAACTCTCTCGCGGCGGTAAGCGCGAGCGGCCATGCGTCACCTTCGTTTGGCGTGTGCGACACTGCGAGAGCCAGCGCTGCACCGCGCCATTTCACCTCGCCCGCGAAGGCGGGCGTGTTTGGAAAACGGGCGACTTCGGAGAGATAGCGAGTCAACTCGGCGTCGGGATTTACGCCTTGGACGAGGCGGCGGTAGAGTTTCAAAAACAGCTTGCCGCCATAAATGATAGAGGTGTTGCTCTGCTCAAAATCGAGAGTCTTTGAATCAGGAATGCAGCCATTGGGAAAAAACCGCTCGGAATTACTGCGCGGCTCAAGTTGCCGAAAAATCCAAGCGCGGAAGCTGGGCAACGCAGTTGCATCACAAAGTGCCCGCCCTGCGTGAGTGGCTATCGCGCCCTGCACATCTTTCTCCGCGACCCATGCGAGCGGCACGGCGTAAGTCTCCTGTCCATCTGCGTAAGTCACAGCCAACTCCGCAATGCAGGCATCATCCGCTTTACCCATTGCGGTGATTTCCCATTTGGCAACGCAGCGCGCCTTTCCTCCAAACCACCGTCGCGTGGAAACCCAGCGCCAGAAAACATCGCGCTCCACACCTTCGAGAAACTGGCCGTGCGAGAATTGATTTTTCAACATGAGCAAAGTGGTCCGCTTTTCGGCAGAATGTGCAGACTCGGCTCGCTCATCATCTCAACGCGGGCACTCAGGTAAACTAGCCGTTGATGATGTTATTTCCACGGCCCGGTTTGAGGACTGTGTAGAGGCGCGTGCCGGGGTCCAGAGTGAATGTGTCGTCGCCTGCTCCGAGGTTGATGGTGACAGCTTCAAAGCCGGAGTAATTTACCGCCGCGCCCATGCCGAGGCCGGTGAGCGTGGTGAGTGAAAGCTGGCCGGTGCTGCCTCCGCTGCCGATGTCGTTGACGTTGAGTATGTCTTTTCCAGTCTGCGCACCGGCGTCGAGTGTTACGGTGCCGAGGATGAATGCGACGACGTTGCCCGTTGCTGGATCGCCGCCGAAATTCACGATGTCATTGCCTGCGCCCGTCGTCACAGCCAGCGTGCCGCGTGTGGCGCGGATGGTGATGACATCGTTGCCGGCTCCGCTGTCAATGGTGGTCGGAGCGAGTGAAGTATTTTGCACGATGAGCTTGTCCGCGCCGGAGCCGAGCTTGATGTCCACCGCTGCGACACTGCTAAGAATCACACCGAAGCGTCCCATTCCAAAGCCGGAAAAGAAAATCGGCTCCGTGGTGAAACTGCCTACAAGATCACCCGAATCCAGCCGCCCGGCGGTCGCCAGCTTATTGGCGGTATCGTTCGCGTTAAAGATGTCGGTGCCATTTCCAAAATAAACGAGCTGCCCGGCAAGACCGTTGAGCCGGTTCAGCGAGCCGCCTGCGTTGAGGATATTCAGGCCGCTTCCTGCGGTGATGCGCGTGTTGGTTCCCGCGCCGGTTTTCTCGACTTCAAACACATCGGCTCCCGCTCCCGCGAAAATGTTCGTAGTGTCTGCCGAAGTCCCCAGCAGCCTCACACGGTCTGCGCCCGCTCCGAGCAGGAGAGTCAGATTTCCGATTCCGGCGTATTCGATAATTCCCTCACCAAACGAAATACTGCGGGCGTCAATGTTCCAGGTGCGAGCTTCGAGCGTTGCAGCATCGAGAATGGAAACGGTGTCCTTGCTTCCACCGACGATGTTCACCGTGCCGCGTAGATCGTCTGCAACACCACCTTGTTCAAATAGCACGCCCGCCGAACTGCCGAGGTTGACGCGATTCGCACCCGCACCGGTGATGATTTTTACCGCCGTGCCCGCGAGAGTGGAGGTGATGTTAAACACGTCGTCCCCTGCTCCGCCGTCGGCTGTGAGTGAAGTTGCGCGGCGAGTGGTGTTGAGGTGGAACGTGTCATTTCCGGCTTCGCCAAAGAATGCGTCATTGCCCTCGGATGTGGTGAAGAAGTCATCGCCATCACCACCGCGCAGAGTGTCTATGCCGCTGCCGCCATTGAGCACATCTGCGCCGAGTCCGCCGCGCATCGTGTCATTTCCGAATCCGCCGAGCAGCGTGTCGTTGCCATCGCCGCCGCTGAGTTCATCGCGGCCCGCGCCGCCATCGAGCACTGCGGGAATCAGCAGCGCAGGAGCGATGCTGAGTGTGTCATCGCCGAGTCCGCCAAACATTTCGATGCGGCTGATGAGCAGCGGATCAAATTCCTGTTTCTCCGCAGCAACCGTGGAGTTTTTCACTTTCAGCGAGAGCGTCATCATATCGCGCGGAACCTTGGTGATTTCGATGATGTCGCCTTCCGTAGTTCCGCCGACGAGCAGGATGGACTTGCCGGGCGAAGCAGGGTCGGCCACGAGTTGCGTGTGAGCGATACCGACGCTGATTGTTTGCGCAAGCCGCACGCCGTTATCGCGATTGAGCAGCGCAAACTCGACGCTGAACGTGTCCACAGTCGCCGGAACAAATGTCATTTCATATCCCGCTCCCACCGCCGCGACGCGGCCTGTGCTGTCGCACACGGTCCAGACGGACTCGAAGTTTCCGATAAACGGCGCACCATCGAGGAAGCCGCGATACGTGAGAGGCTGTCCAGTGACGCCGAGCTGCGGACCAGCGATTCCGACTCCGCTTGCGGCTGCATTCGTGAAGATAATCGGAGCCACGTCGAGCGTCTGCGAGGTAGTGCCAAACGCATTCGTTATCAGCGAATCGCCGATGCCAAACTGAACGAGATAGCGACCCGTATTTGTCGGAGTGAATACAAACTGCACGCCGCTTCCCTGCGCTACGACTGCATTCGAGGCATCGCTCACCGTCCAGAATGTAGCGGGATATTCGGTCAGCGGAGCGCTGTTCAGCATTCCGCTAAATGCGAGTGGCTGTCCGGCAAATGCGGTCAGCGGTCCAGTGATGCCCACATTCAATCCCGCTGCGAATGGCCCGACTTTCAGCAAGCGGGTGGTGAATCCAATCGCACCCGTGGACGGGTCCGCAGAATCCATTCGCACGGTGTATTCACCTGCCGCCGTCGGAGTGAATGCGAAGGTGTCGCCGGTGCCGTTGGCAATCACTGCATTGCTCGAATTGAATACGCTCCAAGCCGTGACAAAGCCGGACGGAATCGGTGCGCTTTCCAGCAAGCCCGTGTAGTTCACCGCCGCGCCAATCGTTCCCACCACCGGAGCGGTGATGCTCAGTGCCAGCGTGAATGCCACCGGATTCACCCGCAGCGGCATCGTCGCTGTGCGGAATGCGCCCGCTCCATCGGCACGAGTAAATTCGACCGTGTAGTTGCCCATCTGCGCGATTGCGAAGGTGATGCTTTCACCGCCGCCGGAGAGCACTTGAACATTGCTCGAATTGAGAATCCGCCATGTCGCAGTCTGTCCTGCGCCTTGAGCAACAAACGTCCGCAACTGTCCTGCCGCCGCCTCAAACAAGCCGGTGACGCCCGCGCCAAAAGTCAGCGGAGCAACACCGACTACGAGCGTGGTCGTGGCGGATGCAACCAAAGTGCCGCCGGGTCCGTCCGTGATGGTGAGTTCGAGCGTGTAGTTACCGGCTGCGGCAGGAGTGTGGATGAACTCGCCATCTGCGCTGATTGCGGAGACGCCGTTGATGGTCCAGTTCTTCGTGAGTGCGGCTGTGGTCGCGTCGGCAACGAGATTGAAAACGAGCTTCTCACCGACGAGTGCGATGACCGGACCTGTGATGGAAATCGTGCGCACATCGGGAGTGGACGGCACCGCGCCGGAGATGGTCACTTCCAGCGAAGCGGTAGCAATCGCGGATGTCACCGGGTCCACAATCTGGAAGCGCACGGTGTATGCGCCATCCGTGGTTGCGGCCCATGTGAAATCGCGGCCCGTGTGCGTGGCTTCTACGGTGCTCACGCCGAGTTCCGTTTTGATGACCTGCCAAGTTGCAGCGTAATCGCCGGCGAATGCAGCGCCATTTAGCAATCCGCCAAACAGCAACGCCTCGCCTGCCGCTCCACCATTTGGCCCGCTGATGCCTGCGCTGATGCCGACTTCGGGTTGCGTGATGCGCAGCGTGGCCAGTGCAGTTCCAGAAATTCCCGTGCGAATATCGCGCAGACTCAGCTCAACGCGGAAGTCGCCGATCACATCCGGCACCCAAGTGAAGTTTGCGCCGATTCCCGATGCGCC
>JANMLS010000018.1:0-9722 GCA_031372675.1 Verrucomicrobiaceae bacterium | reverse complement strand
CTACGACCTAGACATTCCATACCGCTTCTCCTCCGTCTGCAGCAAGATTGCCGACGAGCTTGGCGATTGGCACGAGTTTTACCGCCGACCGGATGTTGCCGGACCGCTTATGGAGTTATCAGAAGGACTGGTGAAAAACGCCAGCACGCCTCAGCATCGCACCTCCATGCTGAATCATGTGCTGGTGAGTGCGTGGCTTACTGGTGACCGGAATCGTGCGGCTGCTGCGCTCAAGGAAATGGGCGGCAAACCGAATGACATTACTTATAGAAAATTCAGCGCACACCGTGTCAAAACCTCGCAAGTGCTGGATGAACTCTCACTGGTCGGCTCGCCGGCGGAGGGGGATTTCAACCGCGCCAGCAAGTTTTTTGAAGATGGGAAACTTGCTGAGGCTGCGGAGCTTTTCAAAAAAATCGAGCCAGCCACTTTGGGCAGCGCGGCTGAACGTGTGAAAGAGCGGCTTATGCTCATCGAGATCGAACAAAATCTCGCCAAGGGCCACTGGGTGAAACTGCCTGTCGGCCCAAAGCTACTCGGCTGGCAGAAGCGCAGAGGAATCTGGAGCGGCACGGAAGAAGGCGTTATCATCAACAACGGTAACGACAGCCAAGGGCTTATGGTTCATCTCGCGCGAGTCGGGCCTGAATTCGAGATGAAGGTGGAGTTTTCCGTGGACGCAAAAGACGATTGCTGCCGACGCTGCGAACTTTGCTTTGGCTGGAATAAAGGCTCTGAAGAGCCATACAACATGATCGGCTACGGACAGCGCGGGAAATTCCCGGCAGAAACCTGCATCTACAACAGCTATTCGGAACTTTCTGGCAAACCGGTGAAAGGCATTCCTTATCAAGACACCAATACGCTCCACCTGCGAGTGAGCAACGAGAAGCTGACCTTCACGGTGAATGGGAAACCTGCCTACAAGGACATGACGCCAAAGGATATGAATTTTGGCCCAGCCGACGGCCAAGTCGGGGTAGGAAATTATCGTTGCTGCCGGATGAACACGACACGCATTACGAAAATTGAAGTGCGACGTTTGGACTCAAAAAAGGAGTGAGTGTCGTTAGCTCCCTGTTCTTCGAGATTTATTTCCCTGCCTGAGTTTGCTCGAAAATACTGCGCCAGTAGTCGAGGCGTTCTTTGACGCGCTTTTCGTAGCCGTTTTCCGTGGGATCGTAGTAGCGGCGGCCTTCGGGGAGGTATGCTTGGGGGATGTAGGCTCCTTCTGCGGCGTGGCTGTATTGGTAGTCGGCGCGGCCTTTTCCGGTGCTGCGGAGGTGCGCAGGGACGGCGAGGGTGACTCCGTTTTTTACCTCGGCAATCGCGGCATCAATCGCGGTGTAGGCGCGGTTGGATTTTGGCGCGGTGGCCAAATAGACAGTGGCATGGGCGAGCGTGATGCGGGCTTCCGGCATCCCGATGAATTGCACGGCTTGTTGCGCGGCGACGGCGATAGGCAGGCCCATTTGATCGGCCATGCCGATGTCTTCGCTGGCGAGGATGACGAGACGGCGGGCGATAAAGCGGATGTCCTCACCGGCGTAGAGCATTTTGGCGAGCCAGTAGAGCGCGGCGTCGGGGTCCGAGCCGCGCACGCTTTTGATGAATGCGCTGATGGTGTCGTAGTGGCCATCGCCGGTGGCGTCGTACACGACGGCTTTTTTCTGGATGCTCTCTTCTGCGGCTGCGCGGGTGAAGCGGATGCTGCCGCTTTCATCCGGCGGAGTGGTGAGGATGCCGACTTCGAGTGCATTGAGCGCTTTGCGGGCGTCGCCGTCGGCAATGGTGGCGAGGTGAAAAAGCGCGTCTTCATCGGCGAGGACGCTGTGCGATCCGAGGCCGCGTTCTTTGTCTGCGAGAGCGCGGCGGAGGACGTGGAGGATGCTTGCGGGGGCAAGCGGTTGTAGCTCGAAAACTTGCGAGCGGGAGACGAGTGCGCTGTTGACGTAGAAGAATGGATTTTCCGTGGTGGCACCGATGAGTCGGAGTGTGCCGCGCTCAACGTCGGGAAGCAGAACGTCCTGCTGGGCTTTGTTCCAGCGGTGGATTTCATCAACGAAGAGAATGGTTTTTTTGCCGGTGTTGGTGAGGCGGTTTAGCGATGCAGCGACGACGCGGCGGAGGTCTGCGACGCTGCTTTCCACGCCGCTGAGAGTTTCAAAATGAGAGCGCGTGGCGTTGGCAATGATTCGGGCGAGCGTGGTCTTGCCGGTGCCGGGCGGGCCGTGGAGGATGATGCTGGAGATGCGGTCGGCCTCGATTGCGCGGCGGAGGAGTTTGCCGGGGCCAAGGATGTGTTCCTGCCCGCTGTATTCATCTATGGTGCGGGGGCGCATTCGCTCGGCAAGCGGAGCGATGGAGGGCTTGTCCGCAGGCGCGGAGCCGTCGCTGAAAAGATCGTCAGCCATAAGCGGCTTTAGATTTCAAATGACTCCGCGTGTCCGCTGCTATTCAGCATCGTCTCGATGGTGAGACTCTCGAAGATAGCCGTCATTTTTTCGCGGGCATCGCGCATGACGATGCGGAGCGGGCATGTGCGCTGGTCCGGGCAGGAGCAGGGTTCGCATTGCTGCTCGGCGGCGCAGGCGACGGGTGCGCAAGGGCCATCGAAAAGCCAGATGACTTCGCCGACGCTGGTATCCGCAGCGGGGCGAATGAGTGTGTAGCCGCCGCCGACTCCGCGCTTGCTGGAGAGGATGCCAGCGCGACGCAGGGAGAGGAGGATTTGCTCCAGGAACTTGATCGGAATCCGCTCGCTGGATGCAAGCTCCTGGATGGGCCACGACTTCGCTGGCTGTCGCGAAATCGCCACGAGTGCGCGGAGCGCGTATTCGGCTTTTTTGGAGATGCGCATCAGCGTCCCATAGGCCCGCCGGGGTTTTCCTCATACATGCGCAGATGAGGGCTGGAGTCGCCTTCGTAAGTGCGTGCGCCGTTTTTTGCGCGACTAGCGCAGCCTGCAAAAAGCAGGACAAGGATTGCGAAGGAAAGGATGCTCGCGATTTTCATTTCCACGAACGGTAAGGAGCGGATGTGGAAATTGCGAGCGCCTTTGATGAGCTACGGCACCTTTGTAGAACCAATGCAGAATCGGCAATAAGGCGACCCGTGGATAGGGCTGTTGTCATCAAATTCGCGGTCCACATTCTGAGCGTCCTCACGACTCAAGCGGCTCCATGTGTTTTTGGCTTTCGGGTCTTTGTTGGTCTTAAACCCTTTCCCCACATGCAAACCCACCAATTCCGAAATGAGGTAGCGTTCTTTGAAGTCATCCCAAATGAAAACCTCCGCAGCTATCACCTCACTCTTGAGTGATTGATTCCAACTCCCGAATATCTTTTTCCACTCGCCTGCATCCTTGAGAGGCCGGTTATTCGCGTAAGAGCATTTCCGATGAATCTCTAGCTTCGGCACCTGCTGACGTTTCCCAGCATGGCGCAGGAGTTCGAGAAATTCCCGATAGTCGCGATGTGCCGGGTCTATGTAAGGATCAATGAAGCAAATCCGCCGGGCGGCGGACAAAATTGAGCCGATGTGTTTGAGATATTCCGCAAGACGGAACGGTGTTTGAACAGAGTCAATTCCCACCTGCCCCAACTTCGTTTCTGAGAGCGCATCAAGTGAGTGAACTGACGATTGCTGTAGATGCGCTTTATCCAAATTTGGCGAAGAGATAATCGCTGTTAGAGATCGCCGTTTTGCAGACGTGAGTGCCTCATCGCACCATTGGGCTTCTGAGCAAGGTATCGTCGGCAATTCAGATACCGAGGTGACAAGTCGCGACCCTTTGCAAAGAGATTTGATGAGTTCTTGCGCACTCTTTGACATAGTTCCGAGGTCGCTCTCCAGTGATTTCTGCCACTCTCCATTTCGAAGGTTTCGCACGGCAGCGACCCGCAGGACGGCGTCTCGAAGATATGCGAGGTGTAATCGCGATGCTTCATCTTGCCCGGATTTCAGAAACACATCGGGAAGAATCGCAAATTCGGGCAATAGCGTCATGTCAGCACCTCACGCAGCCCTTCTTCAAAGAATCCACCGGGCCAGTCTCGGATCATCTCGCCTCGCTCATTGATTGGCATTGAGCGTACAATGCTTTCCTTGCCTAGATTTTCCACGTAGAGCACGGACACCATTGATGGAGAAAGCTTACCTTCGCGGATTCTCCGCATGATGCGGAGCAGGATGTGCTCGCTGTGCGTTTCGCAAATTACGTAGGAGAGCGGGTTACTCTTCCTTTCGATTGCACCGATAAAAAGATCGCCAATCTCAGACTGTAGCGCTGGGTGAATATGAGCTTCCGGTTCTTCCACAAGCAAAGTTCCTGCACTGCCCCCAGTTACGGTGTGCTGTTCAGCAAAAGCCGCAAGCAACACAGGAATAAATTGACTCAAACCGAAGCCGACTTCTTTCAAATCCAACGTAACTCGTCGTTTGCTGTTTTGGAGTGCAGTTAATTTAGCTGTATTCTTGCCGTTAATTGAAATTTCTTCATAACCGATTTGAACATCACCGACCAAATCCTTGTGTTTCCTGAGCCAGCGATTTGCATTATCGAATGTCGCTTTTTGCCAAATCCATCCATGATGCTCGCGAGTCTGCTTTTGTGCCATGCGAGGTGGTGCCTGATTACCTCCCTCCGTCTCATCTAATTCGGTTTCATCCCGTGCTCGCTTGGGTTCGCTAAAAAGAATCGTGTCTGGCCTCCGCCGCGAAGATGCGAGGTAGTGGGTTTGCCCGATTAACTGGGTCAAAGGAGCAGTGAAATGCTCCATCACATCCTCAAACCACTTCCAGAAAAAGTAGCCGCATCTAGTTTCAAGTTCACTGCGAATGGGATTGCCATCGTATGGGTTGTTGGGGCCGATAAAAGCATCTCCACAGTCTCCAAAATAACCCTCAATCCACTTGTGACTAATCGAAGCACGTATCATTGAAAACCCAGGTCTGTCTGGGTTATAAATTAAATTACTTCTGAATTGTTGCTCGTCGATTGGGGCGAAGATGAACTGGGGCGGAATGCCAAAAGATTTCAATAGAATCCCCATTGTCGCTGAATAATCGGTGATTCTATCAAGTATGTAATCCATAGATCCCGTACTTTCCCAAAGCCGATAAAGCTCCGAAGAATAGATACTCAAAACGCTCCCGTCGCCATTTTCAGACTTTTGCTTCAACATCATTACTATCCACTTGCGGATTTCGTCCATAGCACCGCGAACTGCTGAATGTTCCAAATTTAGCCCGACTCCCTGACGCCAAACATCATCTGGGTGTTTAATTTCCATAAACGTCTGGTCGTTAAGAGTGTAATTGAAAACTACACCGTAATCCATGTCTTCAATCTTGTGGTGCATGCTCCCTTTTTTAAGCCCAGTAATTGCCTCTGGGTTTTCCCACTCCCAACCAAATTCAATTTTTCGTTTATCACTCCTGCCGTGAACCAAGCGATCATATCCGCCGTCTATCACAACCTCGCCATCTTTCTCGATCGAATCGGGATTTAGATTGCCAGTACGTCGAACAGACTCTGCATAAAGCAGCGACTGAATAATACTCGACTTACCGCTGTTATTCTTGCCGTAAATAAGTGTGATTGGCCGAATCGGAATCCGTTGTGTGCGCCTAAACGCCTTGAAATTTCCGAGCAGCAAATTTGTCAGGCGCCCGAACGTGATGTATCTCTTGTCTTTTGCTGGCTTCATTCGATGCGATAGTTGGACGCGAGGTAATGCCCACGCAAGCAGAGATACTCCATCTTCTCGACTATTGACTTACGCCGACTCTGATAAAACGAGTGAACTAACCCAATGATTGAAGACGACAATTTTTCAAAACCGCGACCAGAAGATGGGACGCACACCGGAGCGAGAAAACGAAAAAGGAGCGCGTTCATTTGATTCTTACAGCACTTGGCAATGCGCTTGCGGCGTCGAGTCGAGACGATGCGCTGGCTTTGATTGCGAGCATTTTTCGCGAGGTGGAAGACGCGCACAGCGGTGTTCCTTTGGAGCCATTTAATGCAGAACGGCTCTATCCTCCCGTCGCTGAAATGGCGAGGGTGGTGGAAGGCAAGCCGTGGTTGCAGCGTTACCGCCATACTTCCCACTACACGCTTATCGCGGACAATGGAGCGATTGTGATTCGGGTTTTTGAGCGTGGAATCAAGAACGGGGTGATGGCGATTGTTGGCGAACGAACAGAACTCGATAAGCCGGGTGCCGATGGGCGCACAGTTGCCGATTTGGAATAACACTTGCGAAATTCGGGGATGGCAGTTTTATTCCTTGCATGGAATTATTTCAGAAAGAGCAACCCGCTGCGGTACGGCAATTCTTGGAGGCATTGGAGACGATGCACACGGGGTTAAGCGTCACTTGCGAGAAAGGCGGCGATGCGGCGGGGGATTGGTGGGTGGATGTCGGGCATCGGAGCGGGACTTTTACCGTGCATTGGCTGCCGAAATCGGGCTTTGGGCTTCATCCTGCAAGCAGCGAGGCGGCTTTTGGTGAACTTCCGCCTGAGCGATATGCCGATACCGCGATGCTGCTCCGGCGTGTCGGGCAACTTGTGGATGACGGCGAAGTGGGTGTCGTTGGGCTGCGAGATTTGCGCGTGGTGCAGGGGCTTTCGCAGGCGGAACTTGCGGCGAGGCTTGGCATCCAACAAGCAGCGGTTTCCAAAGTGGAACGCCGTCAGGACCTCCACCTCGACACGCTTTCCGCAATCGTAAAAGCGCTTGGCGGCACTTTGGAAATGAAAGTGAAGTTTCCCGGAGGCGAAGTGCCGCTGCGGATGAATAGTTGATTACTCAGTCTGCGATCTCGAACTAAGCCGCAACCAGCGCGTCAGTCTATTTTTGCTCCTCGACGATTACGAAGCGCGTCTGGCCGGCGCGATGCACTCGCAGGCGCACCGAGTTGAGCGACTTCACTTCCTCGCTGAGTTTAACCGCGGCGTCGGCGTCTTTCACTTCCTTGCCGTTGATGGAGACGACCACATCGCCGGGGCGCAACTCTGCATCTGCGGAAGGTGTGCCGGCACCGACGGCTGTGATCAAAGCACCTTGCACGTTTTCATCAATTTGCAGGGCTTTCCGCTGTTGCGCGGTCAGGTCTGCGACTTGCACGCCATCGAGAACATCGGGGTCTTTTTTCTCGGGTGCGGATGCGGGTTTGTCCTGCATCGCCACGCTGCCGGTGCGGTCTCCGAGTGTCACGGTGATGTTCATGTCCTTTTTGTTGCGGATGATTTTTAGCTCCGCCTGTGCGCCCGGTTGCTTGGCGGCGATGGAGTTTTTGAAAGCGGCGAGATCACTCAGTTTCTTACCATCCATCTCGATGATCACGTCCTCCGCTTTGAGTCCCGCTTTTTCCGCAGAACCGCCGGGGACGACTTCTGCAATGATGATTCCCTGCGCGCTTTCGAGGCCGAGACTTTTTGCGAGCGCCTCGTCCACTTCATCCATCTTGATGCCGAGGAAGCCGCGCTGCACGCGCCCGTATTTCAGCAGACTCTCCATCACGCTTCGCGCTTGATTGGATGGGACTGCGAAGCCGATGCCCATATTACCGCCGCTGCGCGAGTAAATCGCGGACGGGATGCCGACGAGGCGGCCTTGCACATCAATGAGTGCGCCGCCGGAGTTGCCGGGATTGATGGAGGCATCGGTCTGGATGAAATTGGCAAACTCCGAGATGCCCGTGCTGTCGCGGCCAATGGCGGAGATGATTCCTTTTGTCACCGTCTGCCGCAGCGCAAATGGACTGCCGATTGCGATGGCGACATCGCCAACTTTGATCTTGTCGCTATCGGCAAAAGTGACGGGCTGGAGATTCGTGGCTTCGATTTTGATCACTGCGATGTCGCTACCTTCGTCGCTGGCGATTTTCTTCGCTTTGTGGACGGTTTTTCCATCGGCGAGCGTGACTTTGATTTCGTCGGCTTCGTTCACGACGTGGTGATTGGTGAGAATGTAACCATCGCTGCTCACGATGACGCCGCTGCCAAGACCGGAGGGCATCAATTTACCGTTTTTCGGGTCGGCCTCTTTTGGGGTTCGCGGAGCGTTTTCATCGAGGTCCGGCAAGCCGAAGAAACGGCGGAAAAATCGGTCTTCTGCACCGCGCTCTGGGCCCTTGGTGAGCTTGTCTGAGCGCGTCCGAGTGGCGATGGTGACTACGCCCGGCGATACGCGCTCAATCACCGGCGCGTAGCTCGTGTGCTCGTTGCGCTCCAGTGGTTTTTCGTCCACGCGGATTTCGGGGAGTTTTTTGTCCTGAGCTAAAGCGAGCGTTCCCAAGAAAAGCGGCACGATGAGGATGCTTCGGAGCGAGCGAGTGAGAATTGAGGAGTTCATATTTTTTGAATTGGTTCGGTTGCGTTTGTTTAGCAGTCCGGCAGTCGGATGCCACCGGACATTTCGTTCTTTTCAGCGGAAAAGATACGCTTTTTTGTCTATCGAAAAATCATGTTTGTCCGCTAATCTCGGCCATTCACCGAACTATGGGAGGCTCAAACATCAATCTCGACGGCTCTGAAACAACCGTGATCAAAGGCATCGGACTCATGGGTTCCGAAGTGGATGGCGCGACGCTTTACAAGAACTGCAAGGGCATGGATGGCCGCGATTTTCTGGATACGCTGAAAGGGCTGATTGATGTCGGGTTTGTGGATTCGGATGCGTATTCATTCCATTCGGTTGATCAAATTGAGAACCTGCGCTTCCGCATCAATCCGGGATACATAAAGGAAATCCGGGAAGCTCTCGACCCGTCGCCGGACCCATCGAAAAGCAAGCGCGTCCGCCGCGATTAGTGCCGATGATCAACGGCCCTGCTTCGCCAGATTCTTCGTCATTCCTCCACCGCCACTGGCCGCTTTTCGCAGCAATCCTCAGCGGCATCTGGCTCGCGCTTTGTTTCCCTCCGTTTCGGCTGGGGAGCACTTCGTTTCTCGCGCTCACGCCGCTGCTGGCTGCGATCTGGGTGCCAAAAGGGATGACGCACTGGCGTCGCTTCCGACTCGGCTACGTCGCGGGCATCGTTGCATACACGATTATTTTTTGGTGGCTCGGTGAGTTGGCTCCGCTGTTTCACTCGCCGGGATTGCGGCTGCTGCCTTTCGCGATGGGCGCTGGCATCGCGCTCGTCCCCGCGCTGTGGGCGGTTTTTGCCGGGTGGTTTGCGGGGCGGCAGATCATCGTGGAGCGACCCGATCCACTTGCGCCACGACAAAGACCACCGCTGCTTTCCTCGACGCGCAACATCTTACTCGCAGTCGTGCTCGCAGCGGCTTGGGTCGGGCTGGAGTGGGTGCGCGGCATCGCTTTGCTGGGCTTTAATTGGAACACGCTCGGCGTGTCTCTGCATCAAGACATCGTGCTCATTCAAATCGCGGAGATTACCGGCGTTGGCGGGCTTGGATTTCTGCTCGCGATGGCAAACGTCATCGCCGTGCTCACCGTGCTCCGGCTCTGCGCGGAAGTCGGGCGCATCCGGCTGCGACCGCATTTCGATTTCCTGTTCACCGTCGCCTTGGTGGTCGGCGCATTCAGCTTTGGCGTGCGCGTTTTAGTAAAAGGCCCCGGCCCAGAAAAGACCGCCGTAAGCATCGCCTCCATCCAGCCAAACATCCCGCAGCCGATGAAAATGGACATGGACCGTGCGCCGGAGGTTTTCGAGATTTTAGAAAAAATGAACGCGCTGGCAGCGGAG
>JANMLS010000001.1:0-10061 GCA_031372675.1 Verrucomicrobiaceae bacterium | reverse complement strand
CTGTTCGACGGCGTGCGCGGAGGCGATGATCGTTTTGTAAATGGCCTTCAGACTCTCCGCAGGCAGCACATTTCCAAGCTCGGCAGCGGTGACTTTTGCAAAAACTTGCTCCTCTCGCTGTGCGTCAAAAATCGGTTGCCCGGTTTGCTTTTTCAAAATGCCGACCTCCACCGCAACTGCGGCGCGGGCGTGGAGAAGGCGGACGATTTCTTCGTCAATGGCGTCAATTTTTGCTCGGAGTTCGGCGAGTGTCACGGCTGTGGTTCGGGTTGCGCGGCTTCGGCGTCGGAGACTGGGTCTGCGGCTGAATCCGGCGTAGCTTCGGCGGTGCTCACTGGCGCTTCCTCGGCGGCTGGCGCGGTCGCTTTCGGCTCGGCGTATTCCGCTTTCGGGAGATTCACGCGCCGGAGTTCATCGGCATTCGGGAGTTCATCCACTTGTCGGAGGCCGAAATGCTGGAGGAAATACTGCGTCGTTTCGTAAAGCAGCGGACGACCGGGAAGGTCCGCGCGACCGGCGATTTTCACGAGGCTGCGGTCGAGCAGCACCTGCATCACGCCATCCACCGCAACGCCGCGCACAGCCTCGATGTCCGCGCGAGTGACGGGCTGGCGATACGCGATAATTGCCAGCGTCTCCAACGCCGGGCCGCTCAAGCGCGTCGGGCGGCTTTCGGGGTAAAGTTGCCGCACCCACTGCGCACCTTCGGGCCGGGTGACGTAGGACCACCCAATCGCGCCTTCACTCAGCGTAAATGCGCGGCCATCCCGCTCATACTCAGCGGCCAGCAGATTGAGCTGCGATGCGATTTCCTCCTCGGTCGCGTCGCCGAGAGCGATGACTTCGAGGTCCTCCGTGTCTGCCGCCGCGCCGCGCAGAGCCTTGCGGATTTCCTCCATCGTGATGGCTTTTGGCGAAGCAAAGACAATGGCTTCCAAAACTTGTTTGAGCGAATACATGGCCTACGAAACGCGGTGAACTTCGATCTCCGCAAACGGCTCGTCTTGCACGCAGCGGAGTTGCTTCAGCCGGATGAGTTCCAGCAAAGCGAGGAAAGTGACGACAATCTCCGGGCGCGACGCAGCGCTGGAAAAAAGCTCGGTAAATTTCAGCGGCACATCCGCGCTCGTGAGCTTGAGAATCAGGTCGATCTTGTCGGCGACGCTGAAGTTCTCCTCGAAAATCTCCGCAAGGTTCTCCTTCTTCCCCTCGATCCGCTTGAGGACTTTATTAAATGCGCCGATGAGATCGAAGACCGACACTTCGCCGAGCGGTCGCTCCGCCTGCTCCTCCGGCTTTTCCACGATGCGGGGATAGATGCCCTGCAACGCCTCCTCGCGCCTGCCAAGATGCGCAGCGGCTTCCTTGAATTTTTTGTATTCGAGAAGCTGTTTCACCAGCTCCCAGCGCGGGTCTTCCTCCTCCGCCTCGTCCTCCGGCGGCTGCACCGCAGCGGGCAGCAGGCTGCGGCTTTTGATGTAAATCAAGTTTGCCGCCATCACGATAAACTCGCCCGCGATTTCGAGGTCCATCATTTTGAACGCATCCATAAACGTCATATACTGCGTCGTGATGTGCTCGATGGGGATGTCGTAAATATCAATTTCGTCGCGCTTGATGAGGTACAGCAGCAAATCCAGCGGCCCCTCAAACACTTCGAGTTTTACTTTATAATCCTGCATTCAATTATTCTGGCGGGCGCGGAGCGTAAAGCCGCCGCCGTTTCTGGCAAGCGCGGGTTTTTGCGGCCTGCAAAAAACGCGCAATCGGCATCAATCCACAGCACACGAACTGCCAGCGGGATCGCCTGTGATGCGGCGGAGATTGGGATGGGCGATGCCGAGAGCGGCTTGGAAGCTGGTGCGGGCGTGGGCGATTTTTGCGCGGAGGGTGGGGCTGTCGGCGGCGAGGATTTTTACGACCCATGCGCCTTCGGCTAACCGCGAAATCCCCAGCCAGGATTTGTCGTCAACAGCCCCGGCAGCCATTGCGCGAAGCACCGAATCGCAGCCCGCGAGTCCCGCGCTCACGCAGACGACGCTCGCGTAGTAGGCCATCGGGAAAACGGCCCGCAGTGCGTGGATGGAAGGATGTTCCGCACCCACACAATACCGCTCGCGCAGGATTTGTCGGCCACGCCAGAAAATATCGGTGGCGATCCGCATTTCCCGAAACGCAAAAACTTCCCCGTGCGCGGTGCGGCCCGGCGCGATGGATTCCGTCCAGAAAAGTGTGCCGCCATCGGCGATTTCAATGCACGATTTCTGGCGGTAGGATGAGCCTGTTTGCGGGATGACGTATTCCGGCCAGACATCGAGCATTCCGCCATTTTCCACGCTGAAACGCTGCGTGACCGTCGCGCATTCTTTTTCGTGCATCGTGTGGATGCGGCTCGCGCTCGGCGCGGTGAGCAGAAGTCGCGCACCGCTTGCGCAGCGGACGTTCACATTCACCGAATCCCCCGCGAGCAGACCGGGCGAAGGGCTGGCCATGTTGACGACGAGCCAGCCGCTGTCGTGGTGCGGTTTTGAAATATGCACCGGCGCGGCGAAGGATTGATGCGCGAGCGTTGTCTCGCCGTGGGCATCGGCAACGGCGGTCAGTTCAAGATGTCCATGCAGCCCTCTCACACGAAGAGCACCTCACGTTTGATCCACGCGATGAGTTCTTCCTTCCCCTTCCCGCTGCGCAGGTCTGCGAACATAAACGGACGCTCGCCGCGCTGGATTTTGGCATCGCGAGCCATCACGTCGAGGTCCGCGCCGACGTAAGGCGCGAGTTCGATTTTGTTGATGAGGAGGAGATCGCTGTGGCGGATTGCCGGACCACCTTTGCGCGGGATTTTGTCCCCCTGCGCGACATCAATGACGTAGATGAATGCGTCCACGAGTTCGGGCGAAAACGTGGCGGAGAGATTGTCGCCGCCGCTTTCGACGAGGATGAGTTTCACATTGGGATGCCGCCGCTCCAGTTCCTCGATTGCGGAGACATTCATCGAAGTGTCGTCGCGAATCGCAGTGTGCGGACAGCCGCCAGTTTCCACGCCAAGAATGCGATCCGCCGCGAGTGCTTCGCTGCGCGTGAGAAACTCCGCGTCTTCCCGCGTGTAGATGTCGTTCGTGACTACGGCGAGTGAGACTTCCTCACGAAGCCACTCGCAGAGCCGCAGGACGCACATAGTTTTCCCCGAGCCGACAGGCCCGCCGATTCCGATTTTTGCTGGTCGTGTTGTCATGAAATAAAAAGTCGTTCGTTTGCAAACTCGTGCCGCATGGACGCGATTTCGAGCAGCGGATCAAAATACCCGGCATCGTCGCGTGCCACGTCGAGCGAGGCGGCGATAGTCTTCTCCGCCTGCGCGAGCGCCGAGCGCAGCACGCGCTGGCAACCATCCTGCCCGATGCGCAGAATCTTGAGCGCCGCTCCGCAGACGCCCGCGATGCTTTGGTAAAAATATGCAGCGAGCGCCGCAGGAAGCGGGAACCCTTCCCCACGCGCCTGCACCGCGCAGACCGTGAGGTGATGCCCGTGTGCCTTAGTGCTCGCAATCGCCGCCGCAAACTCCGCGTAGCGCGGTAAATCATTCACCGCCCGCAAAGCCGCTAGCCGCCGCCGCCCGATAGCCGTGCTCGCCTCGCGAGTCTCCCGCGCCAGCTTCCACGCAGAAATCTCGCAATCCACTTCGCACAGTGCGTCGAGATCATCCGCTGCCTCGAAAGCAAAACGCAAATACGGCAGCTCCTGCGCCGCGAGCGCAGGCAGCAAATGCCCTTCGACAAACTCCCACAGCCCCGCCTTATCGCGCACGCCAGCCAGCCGCGCGAACTCCTCAAACCCAAGCGAGTGCGCATAAGCTCCCGTAGGAAAAAGCGCATCGTTCGTCTGCAAAAGCGCCGGAAGCCAGGCGAGGTCAGCTTTCATGGTTGTGAGCTTTCGCGAATGGAACAAACACGCGCTCGCTCGCGGTGAACGGGATTTTCTGTCGCTCGAATAGCTGCCGCAGCGCGGTGTCGTCGGGCACGCGGATTCAGTCGTCGGTGACTTGGATGGGGAAGTGCAGATTGCCAATCGTCCAGCCGAGCCGTGCGACAGGCGCAGCTTTCGCGATGAGCGCGACCTCCAGCACCGGCTCCAGCTTTTGCTCGATAAAATACACCGCTGCTTTGCTGGCGAAAAATGCCGCGCCATCCGCGAGCGGCGCGGCAAGGACGAAGCCAAACTCCGCGCCGTCATCCGCCACACCACGCCAGCGCCGCTTTGCAAGCGTGAGCCGTTCAACGCGCAGCGCGATGCGCGGGAGCGAGGGCGGCAATTCGAGCGCGCTGTGAATGAGTGTCATGTGCACTTGCGATACACTTCGCGGCGATGGCCGATGGTGACGATGAGCACGATCAGCCGCGCATCCTGGATTTCGTAAATGATACGGTAGTCGCCGACGCGCACGCGCCAGAGGTTTTCGGCGCCTGCCATTTTCTTCACGCTGGGCGGACGTGGATTCTCCGCGAGCTTTTCGATTTCTTCGCCGAGGCGCTCCTTCGCGGTATGCGGCAGCTTCTTGAACTCCCGCGCAGCGGCGGGACGAAACTCGATGGTGAATTGCTTCACACCAGCCCGGCTTCCGCGCGCACTTTCTCCCACGGGATGTTTTTCCCCGGCTCCGCGAGCGCACGCTTTGCTGCCGCAAGGTCGTCCTGTTCCTCATCGCGAATTCGCTGCTCGACGAAATCGAGCACTTCGCGCGCCGTGGCCTCGTCGAGCGTCTGGACTTTGCGGGCAAGTTGTTCGGTGGCACTCATGTCAGGAAGGTATGCGGGGTTTGCGCGGTTTCAAAACAGAAAATACCGCTGCGCCATCGGCAGCACGCTGGCCGGTTCGCAGGTGAGGATTTGCCCGTCGGCCTTCACGGTGTAAGTCTCCGGGTCCACTTCGATGCGCGGGGTTGCGTCGTTCCAGATGAGGTCTTTTTTCGTCACAGTTCGTGTGCCGCGCACACCGACGAGACGTTTCGACAAAGCCAGCTTGTCGAGCGTTCCGCTATTCAGTGCGACGCTGCTTACAAACGTCACGCTCGTCGCAAACTTCGCGCGTCCGTGCGCTGCGAATTGCGGGCGGTAAAACATCGGCTGCGGCGTGGGGATGCTCGCATTTGGGTCGCCCATGTTTGCCATCGCGATGAGGCCGCCTTTCAAAATCACCTCCGGCTTTACGCCGAAAAATGCAGGCTTCCAGACGACAAGGTCCGCGAGTTTTCCGACTTCGATGCTCCCGACTTCGTGCGCGATGCCGTGGGCGAGCGCGGGGTTGATCGTGTATTTTGCGATGTAGCGGAGTGCGCGGAAATTGTCGGCGGGCCGCGAGGACTCCAGCGCACCAAACTGCACCTTCATCTTGTGCGCCGTCTGCCATGTGCGCGTGATAACTTCGCCCACGCGACCCATCGCCTGCGAGTCGCTGGACATGATCGAAATCGCGCCCATGTCGTGCAGCATATCCTCCGCAGCGATGGTCTCCGGGCGGATGCGGCTTTCGGCGAATGCGACATCTTCGGGTATCTTCGAGTCGAGGTGATGGCACACCATCAGCATGTCGAGATGCTCGGCGATGGTGTTCACGGTGAAAGGCCGCGTGGGGTTTGTGGACGACGGCAGCACGTTCAGCTCGCCGCACACGCGGATGATGTCGGGCGCGTGCCCGCCGCCTGCGCCTTCGCTGTGAAAGGTGTGGATCGTGCGGCCTTTGAACGCCGCGAGAGTCGCTTCCAAAAAGCCCGCTTCATTCAGCGTGTCGGTGTGAATCGCGACTTGCACATCGAGTTCGTCGGCGACGCCGAGACAGCAATCAATCGAAGCCGGCGTGGTTCCCCAATCCTCGTGCAGCTTCAGCCCGATAACGCCCGCGCGCACTTGCTCGCGGAGCGGCTCGGGCGTGGAGCAATTTCCTTTTCCGAGAAAGCCGATGTTCATCGGGTATTCGTCCGCCGCCTCCAGCATCCGCGCGATATTCCATTTTCCCGGCGTGCAAGTCGTCGCATACGTGCCGTGCGCTGGGCCAGTGCCGCCGCCGATCATTGTCGTCACGCCGCTCGCGAGCGCGTGCTCGATTTGCTGCGGGCAGATGAAGTGGATGTGCGTATCAATCCCACCCGCCGTGACAATGCAGCCTTCGCCCGCGATGACTTCCGTCGCCGCGCCGATGATCATCGTGATTCCCGGCTGGATGCCCGGATTTCCCGCGTGCCCGATTCCCACGATGCGCCCCGCTTTGATTCCGATGTCCGCTTTCACCACGCCGACTTTCGCGTCGAGGATGAGCGTGTTGGTGATGACGAGGTCGAGGCACTCTGCATCCAGCGCCGTGGAGGATTGCCCCATGCCGTCGCGGATGACTTTGCCTCCGCCAAACTTCACCTCATTCCCATAGCCGCCATTCTCCGCAATGAGGTCGCGCTCCACCTCGATAAAAAGCTCCGTATCTGCGAGCCGCACGCGGTCGCCGACGGTCGGGCCGAACATGTCTGCGTATTGGCGGCGGCTTAGTGTGAGTGGCATGGGATTTATGATTTACGATTGACGATTTTTCCGCGCTCAAAAAACCAGAGTTTTCCGTTCACTTTCCCATTCAACCCGAAGACTTCGCGCACTCCGCTGAGAGCCACCAGCTCTACGTCTCGCGTGTCGCCGGGTTCAAAGCGCACGGCTGTTCCGGCTGGGATGTTTAGCCGGAAACCACGAGCGGCGGCGCGGTCGAAGGCGAGCGATTCATTCACCTCGAAGAAGTGAAAGTGACTGCCGATTTGCACGGGCCGGTCGCCGGTGTTGGCGACGCGAATCACTTGTGTGGTGAGGCCGAGGTTCGCTGGCAGTTCGGCAGTTTCGGCTACGATGATTTCTCCGGGTTTCATCGAATCGGGTTGTGGACTGTCACGAGCTTCGTGCCATCGGGAAAAGTAGCCTCCACCTGCACCTCGTGAATCATCTCGGCGATTCCATCCATCACGTCGGTGCGCTTGAGGATCGTGGTGCCGAAGCTCATCAACTCACTCACCATCCGTCCATCGCGAGCGCCTTCCATGATTTCATACGAGATGATGGCGATGGACTCCGGGTAGTTCAGCTTCAGCCCGCGTTCCTGCCGCCGCCTCGCCAGATCAGCGGCGACGACGATCATCAGTTTTTCCGTTTCCCGAGGTGAAAGGTGCATGGGCTAAAGCGAACGCACCAGCAACCCGGCTGCAACAATCGTGGACACCGCACCGATGCTTCGTGCTAGAAGAATATGCCGCTCGCAAAGCAGCCGCGCCATCGCGACCCCGGTGACGCAGATGAGTGCAGTTCCCAACAAAACGCCCGTGCAATAACTCGCGATGCCGCCTGCGAACGTTGCCTCCGCGCCGTGCGCCCAGCCGTGGATAAAAGCGCACGCCCCAGCCACGCCACACGCCAGCGGCGTGCTCACGCGGAAGCCGCCCGTCAGCGATGCCGAAAACAAAATCACCGTCGCCGCCAGCGCCGTCTCCAGCCCCGTGAAAGTGCCCGAGAACAGCCCCCCGAAAATCCCCAGCATCGCCCCGACAAGGAACGCCGCGACCGGGAGCCAGCGAGAATTACGGTCGTGCAACCCGGCCCAAAGCCCGAGCGCGAGCGCCGCGAGGAGATGATCGAGGCCCGTGAATGGATGCGCGAGGCCCCAGCCGATGTCACCCTCGTGGCCCGCGTGACCCGGATGCGCGTGGGCGAGTGCTGGGAAGAGCAGGAGCATGATGAGCAGTTTTGAGTTCATAGATTCACGAGAGCGGCACCGTTCGTCGCTCCCAAAAGTGGTTGTTGGTTTGTAAAAGGATACGTCCGCAGACGCTCGCACCGCCCCCTTTGCAGTCCCCGTGCCACATCAAGCTCGCGGCCACAGTTTCCTCGCCGAGCAAGCATTCGAGCCACTTCCCGGCAGCAGCGAAAAAGCGGCGCTCTTCCGAGCAGTGGATATTTGCCGACACGCTGGACGAAAAGAGCCACCGGGGGATGTGACTCAAAGTGGAGTATGCGCGGAGCACAGACACTGCTCGACCACCGCCAACATCTCCACGACATCGGAAAAACGGGCACTGGAAAAGCGACACTGCTTCGCAATCTCATCATAAATCCTCCGCAACGTCGGTGCCCTCCTTCCCGACGCAAGCAAACCACCATCAGCACCCAGCCCGTGCAGACTGCGCCACCCGAAGTATAGGCGTGCGCATCCCTCCGTGCAGTGTGTCAGCACCGCCGTGCAGCGTGTCACCGGCGGCGTGCAGCGTGTCATTTCCTCTGTAAACCCGTGCGTTTTCCCCCGTGCAGCGTGTCAGTCGTCCCGTGCAGACTGCGCCCCTCGCCGTGCAGCGTGCGCCCTGCGAAGACCACCCTTGTCACCCCCGCCGTGCAGCGTGCGCATCCCGGCGTGCAGCGTGTCATTTGCGGAAGCAACCCGTGTCAAACCCTCCGTGCAGCGTGTCAAAGCCCCTGAGTAGCGTGCCAAAGGCCCCGAGCAGGGTGTCAAACCCGCGTGCAGCGTAGCTAAACCCTCCGTGCAGCGTGTCAAAGCCCCTGTGCAGCGTGTCACCACCCCAGAAAACAGAGTCACACCCTTCTCCTACCAGAACAGAAGTTCCGCCTTCCCAACCACCGCCCCCGCCGCCACTGTCGCCCCCGATGCCAAGAAGCGCAAATCCACGAACCAAGCCCGCCCGCTAGCCATGCCGCCGTCCAATTTCACTTACGACCTGCCGTCCGACGCCCCGAGCGCCATCCTCCGGGAAAACAGCGTCGAATCCGGCTACATCTGGCACACCACCGGCAACGGCAAGACGCTCACCTCCTTCAATGCCTCCACCCTGCGCGACACGCTGCTGCCGAAGGTGCTGAGCGGTGAAATAACTTTCCGTTCTAACCTCAACGAAATTGCGACATGAAAATCCTTGGCCTGAAGGCATCGAATTACAAAACCCTGTGCGACCTATCGGTTTCCTTTAGCAAGCACTTCACTGCAATTTGTGGCCCGAACGATTCGGGAAAATCGAACATCGTAAAGGCGATCCGAGCACTGCTCGAAGCTGATGACTACTACCCAGCGCCTTTCATGGAGATTACCGTAAAGGACGACTACCCAGTCTGGAACCAAGCCGCTGTGGAAGGGCGCGAAATCAAGCTTGAGATTGAACTCTCGATTGATCGCGACCGAGACGTTGCGATCCATCAAGTAGTCTGCAAACAGCTCACGCTTGACGACCCTTCTCAAGAATTGCGGCTTACGATAACTTTACGATTCTCGCAGAAAGGAATGACCTTGGCCGCAGCTTGTGCTGGAAAGGAAAGCACTGGCCTCGAAGCGGACCAAATCTTGAAGGCACTTCGGGCCGCAGGACCGCTCCTCTACCACAATTCGACATCAGTCGAACGTCCGTATCGGCGGAGGCGCGACTTCTATGGCATGTTGACCGAAGTCTCGCCCGACTACCAGCGATTGCAGGCGGAAGTTCAGACGTATGTCGACAATCGTTTGAAAAAAGTCATCAAAGGCCACCAGAAAGAGATTTCTGAGTTACTGGGGCGTCTTGAGTCAAAATATGACGTCGGCATCGCGATCCCAAAGTTCGACTTCGACTACATGCCATTCGGGATCACCCTAGGAGACAAGAATGCAGCTGTTCCCTTAAACGACTGGGGAAGTGGAACGCAGAACCGCACCCAAATCCTTCTCCAGCTTTTCCGCGCTAAACAGGTGAGCCAATCGGAGACGTCAGCGTCCAAAGTAACGCCGGTGCTCATGATAGAAGAACCTGAATGCTTTCTTCACCCATCGGCTCAGGCTGAATTCGGGCGCATTCTCCGAGATTTGGCAGAAGAGTTTGAGGTGCAAGTCATCATCACGACGCACAGCCCTTACATGCTTAGCAGGCTGCTGAAAAACAAAACTGAAAAATTTTCCGGGAATGATTTGACCGCCACACAGCTCGAAAAACGCGACTGCGGGCATTTTAGAGCGTCGTTTTCCGAGTCGGATCGATTAAATCTGTGCGTTTTCAAAAACTG
>JANMLS010000440.1:0-16211 GCA_031372675.1 Verrucomicrobiaceae bacterium | reverse complement strand
GAGGCGTGGGATGCTCATCACGCCCTCGCGCTTCGCAGTGATGATGGAGAACTCCGCATGCATCCCCGGACGCAGCGTGTAGTCTTCGTTTAGGAGATGAAACGCGGCCTCCACAGTGCCTGTCTTCGTATCCACTTCTGCGCCGATGTGGGCGAGTTCTGAGGTGAACTCTTTGCCCCCGGCAGCGAGGACTCGGATGCGTGCCTGCATTCCCTCTTTGAGTTTCGATGCAAGGTGTTCGGGCACGGTTGCGGTGGCATGAACGGAGGAAAGGTCCAGAATCTCGATCAGCGAATGTGATAATTCAACGGGCTGCCCCTCCACGACATTTACCGCGCTTACGATTCCACTCATCGGCGCAGGAATCCGAATGCGCGGAGGCGGATCGCCGGGCTGCCTGCTTTCGATGACTAGAGCTTCGGAGGACATTTTGATTTGAGTATCAATGTGCGCTTCGACGCTGACGACGCGGCCCGGCACGCGACTGCTGACAACCGCTCGTTTCCCCGGCGCGACATTGATGCGACCAAGCGCGAAGATGGTTTCTTCAAAGTCCGTCTCCTCGGCTTCGACAGTTTCGATTCTGAGGTTTTTCTCGCCAGTGGCATCAAGGATGACGGTGTTTGCCGCCTCCTCCGGCGTGACTGCGGCGTGCAGCGGCAAGAGCGCGACGAGCGCGGCGATGGTGAATTTTCGGATCATAAAATGTGTGCGTTAAAGTTGAACGCCCGCTGCTTTGAGTAGGCGCATGGTGAGAAAATAGAGCGCCACGGTGAGCGCGATGCCGCTCGCCAGCGCAGGCCAAAAAGCGACGCCGCGCCGCAGCATCCACGGCACCGCGAGGAACATCGGCAGAGACGGCAGCACGAACCAAAACGTCCCGCCCATGTGCCGTGCGACGAGCGCCGTGTCGTGCGTGCCGACATAGAGCCACACGAGCGCGAGCAGTGAAACCAGCGGCAGTGAATGCACGATGCCCGCAGCGGTATTGTTCCGTTTCGCCAGCTCCGAAACGGCGACGATGATGCCGCCACTGAGCACGGCTTTTGTGACGAGAAACAAAGCGCTCATTTTCCGCCTCCCGTCGCGGTGAGGTGTTTGGCGCGGGCGAGATGGTAATCGCGCAGGGCGGCGAGGCGCTGGGCCTCCATCTCGAAGCGCTTGCCGCGTGCGCGGATGACTTCCGGCAGCGGCGTCAACCCGGCGGCGAAGTTGGTGCGAAGTTGCTCTTCGATCTGCTTCGCAGCGGGGATGAGCTTATCGTCAATATCCGCGACGATTTTTGAGAGTACACTCATCTCGCTGCGAGCAGCAGCAGCTTCGGCACGGGCTTGCGCGGCGACGGCTGTGATTTCTTTTTCCGTGCGCTTCGATGCGGCGAGCGCTTCACGGATTTTACCTTCTTTCTTATTATAGAGCGGGAGCGGGATGTTGACCTTGAAGCCAATCATCGTATCGCGCTTCAGCCCCTCCGGCGCATCTTCCGAGCGGTCATGCGAGAGCGAAGCCCCAACCGTGATGTCCTCCCACTTGTTCGCCTTTGCCAGTTCCACGCCCTGCCGCGCAGCCTCCGCGTTGGCCTGCGCTGCGCGAAAATCTCCGCGAGCGGAAAGCGGCGCACCTTTCGCTGGCAGCTCGCCCGGCTCGGCGAGCGTGCCGGTGATTGTCACCGCGCCGCTCACTCCCAGCAGCGGGCGCAGCGTGCCGAGCAACGTCGCCTTTTCTACGTTGAGCATGAGGATTTGCGTGCTGAGTTGCTTCGACTCCAGCTCCACCTGCGCCGCATCCACCGCCGCTGCTTCGCCGGTCTGCACACGCTTGTTCATAAAAGTGGCCAGCTCATCGCTGTTCAAAATTTGCTGGTTCCGCAGCCCGCGCTCTTTCTCCAGCGCAAGCAAGCCCACCGCCGCCGTGCGCACTTCGCCCGCCAGCCGCCGCTCAGCATCGCGCACCTCGGCAGCGGCAGCGGCGAGTTCTGCGCGGGAGACTGCTTTTTCTAAAACCAGCCGCGCCGTGCGGGGGAATTTCTGCATCCAAGCCACGCCGACGCCGTGCTCCAGCGTGCGGGCATTTTGCGAAATCTCGAATTCGAGTTCAGGATTCGGCCTGCGGCCTGCAGCATTGAGACGCCCGCGTGCTTCCTCGATGCGGATGCGGGCAGCCGCGAGCGATGGGTTGTGCGAAATCGCGTAGGCGGCGGCAGCTTCCACGGTGAGTGAGAGCGTTGCAGCCCGCGAATCCAGTGCGGATGCGGCGAGAAGCGTGAAGATGAAAAGATTTTTGTATGAAAGCATGGGAAAGATTTGAGATGAAAAGTGATCGGCAGAGTGCCGGACCGACGCATGAAAATGCGGCGGAATGTGGGGGATGGATGCGGCTACGAATGCAGCCGTGTGCTTTTCAAATCAGCAGAATGCAATGCCTGCCCGGCCATTGCTGCGGCGGAGGGTCGCCCGTAAATTCCAGACGCACGCTCAATTTTTCGGGAACTGCGATGCAGGGCGGGGAAAGCTCGAATTTTAGTGCATCGAGTAAAATGGGCGCAGGCAGCGCGAGTGGCTTTAAGGAAAACGCGCTCGTGCGGAAGCTATCGTGAGTTTCCGCGTGATGATGCGATTCGTCTCCGTGTTCTTCGTGCTCTCCAGAATGACAATCCTCGCCGTTGATGCCGAAGCAACGGTCTTGAAGCATTGCCACGGGGCTGCCACTGCAATCGCAGTGAAATACTTTCCTCACGCCAAACAACTGCGCACAAGGAATCGCGAGCAGGCAAAGCATCACGAGGATGCGGTTGAGCGTGGATGGCATCGCCATTGGAAGATACCGCTGTATCAACTCATGAATGCTGTGCCGCAAGTTATTTTTACCCACTTTCAATCACGCCCGGTAATCCAGATTTCACAATGAATGGCGGCGAATGCTTAGGAGCGGGGCTTTCGTAGCTCCGTTTTATGCGAGCGGAGCTTTCGCGCTTTTCGTAAAGTATGCCCGGACTGCCCGCAGGAGAAAAAAGCCCAGCAAGCAGCCAAGGGCGTAGGGCGGAAAATCTGCCCAGAGGAAGGTGGTGCCGAGAATGACTCTCCCGACCCAGGTCGCGCGGAGAGCAAGGAGGAAGGGGGATTTCCAAAGTTGCAGAAACTCAATCGCGGACGACGCGACGAAGACTCCCAACGCGCATTTTGCCAGCGAGAGCTGCGGGCGGATGAATGCGACGATCATCATCCACAGGATTTGGTAGCAAACAGCCCCCACAATATCTTGCAGCAACGGCGCATTCAGCGAGCGGGAAAAGCGCACCCCGTATCCAAACGGAATGATGCACACGATGCCGATGAGAAGGGCGATGCGGTAGGGCGTGGTGCGGAGCGCGTCGTCGTTCGTGGGCATCCTCGGCATTCGCTACCCCACGCGCTTCGCCATTACCTGCGCTTGCAGCACCAACTCGGCGGCGAGGAAGGCGTGGTGTTGGGTCATAGAGGACAATTGCTGTACGACTCGAAGAGGTCGCGCCGGATGATCGAAAGATAGATGAGACCGCCGTCGTCTAGGACAGTGCAGTAGCAAACGTATTTCGCGACGCTACCGAGTATGAACTGGTAGCTGCGACGGTCAGGAACAAAACCGGCGTCGGAAGATGGCTCGCCGAGTTCGCTAATAATCTCGTCAATGCGCATTCCATAGTGAAGCGGCAGTCCGATTGTTACAAGAAGGCGCGCCAACTCCGCGGCGGGGAGGTCGTCGAGCGAAAGTTCGATTCCACCCGTCTCATTGGGAGTCGTGTGATGCGAAGAAAAGCTGGAAAAACCGACGCCTTCGTTGCGCCAAGTTGTTCCCATCCACTGCCAGCATTCGACTTCTGCAATGTCCGGAAGCTCGGGAAAGAAGTCCCGGAATCGGAGCTTTGCGAAACCCTCGTAATCAATCAGGTCGAGCGCTTTCATCGGCTACTCCACGCGCTTCGCCATCGCCTGCGCTTGCAGCGCGAGCTCGGCGGCGAGGAAGGCGTGGTGTTGGGTCATGGCGTTTTCGGTGCGGTTGAGGCTGTCGAGGATGAGCTGGCCGAAGTAGGGGAAGCCGACTTCGCCGTGGCAGCGCATGTGGTGCTCGCCGGCGTCATCGACGAGGAAGAGGTGGTCGCCTTCGGCTTCGGCGCCGAGGTTGAGGTATTTGCGGACTTCGATGAAGCCTTTGGTGCCGAGGATGAAGGTGCGTCTGTCGCCCCATGTGCGGAGGCCTTGCGGGTTGAGCCAGTCCACGCGGACGTAGTTGGTGGCTCCGTTATCGGCGAGAAGGTTGCATTCACCCCAGTCTTCAAACTCGGGGTAGTCTTTGTGGTGGTAGTTGGCGACGGCGGCGTGGGTGATGGTGGCGCTTTTGGCTCCGGTGTAGGTGAGGAATTGCTCGAACTGGTGGCTGCCGATGTCGGTCAAAATGCCGCCGCATTTTTCGCGGCTCCAGAACCACGCGGGGCGGGTGCCGGGGTTGCTGCGATGCGGCCCCATGCCCATGACTTGCACGACGCGCCCGATGGCTCCGGCTTCGATGAGTTGTCCGGCGCGGACGCTGGCTTCGACGTGGAGACGCTCGGAGTAATAGACCATGTATTTGCGCCCGGTTTCGGCGGAGACGCGGCGTGCATCGGCGAGTTGGTCGAGCGTGGTGAATGGCGTTTTATCGGTGAAGTAATCCTTCCCCGCAGCCATTACGCGGCAGCCGAGCGGCCCGCGATCCGACGGGATGGCGGCGGCTGTGACAAGGTGGATGTCCTTTTTATCGAGCAACTCGTCGAGCGTGGCGACGGGTTTTGCGCCGGGGTGTTTCTCGATAAACTTGGCGACTTTCGCGGGATCGGCGTCCCACACGTAGCGGCATTCGCCACCAGCTTCGACGAGTCCCTGCGTCTGGCCGTAGATGTGGCCGTGCTCCAGCGCCGCAGCAGCGAAGACAAATTCGCCCGGTGCGACGACTGGTGCAGGTTTGCCCACAGGGGCGTAGTTCATTCCGTCAGATTTTTGATGTGCCATGCGGGAGAGCTATGCGCCTTCTGCGCGATAGCCAATTGCAAATCGCAGATAGCTGATCCTTCTGCGACCAATCACCGACTGAGCAGCACTACTCGCGCACCGTCACCGGCATCCCGATCACCGCGTGCTCGAAAAAATGCGACGCCATGAAATACGGCAGGCGCACGCATCCGTGCGACGCAGGATAATTTGGCACCCGGCCCGAGTGCAGCCCGTAGCCGCCGTGGAAGCGCATATAAAATGGCATCTTCGCGCCGGCAAATGTCTGCCCTTCCTCCAGCTTCGTTTTGCTCATATCCGCATCGCGATTCACTGTCGCGCCCACAGCGTCGGAGATTACGCCGTATAAATTGGAGCGGTGATGCTTGTTCTTCTGCGTGAGCTTGTATTCGCCGGGCGGCGTGCGAAATCCGCTCTTGCCACTGGAGCACTTCGAGTCGCCGACAAGCTCCTCGCCTTTGTAAAAATACGCCCGCTGCTCCGAGAGGTCCACGACGATACTAGGCGCACCCTGCACGCCATCGCCCTTCCAAATCCCCACGGGCTTCGGCGTCGGCGGCGGAGTGGGCGCGGCTGGCTTTGGCTGGCCCTGCCATGTGACGCAGGCGCTGAAAGTAACGGCGGCAAATGCAGCAGCAAACATCGGAGCAAAGAAACGATGGATAGTCATAAACGGGCGCGACCGTAGCGAGGCGGCGGAAGTTTGCAAATGGTTCATTCAAACGATTACTGCCCGCACTACCAAACATCCCGCACGGCAGGCAATTTACTTTATGGGGGCATAAAATGTTTGACGCACCGCCGCCGCCCCCGCTTCACTCCGCCCGCTTTCGCTCCAATCAGAGCGAGAGTTTTTTTCACCAAACAACACACTACCCTACCAATAATATGTCATCATCAGAAGGAAACGCACCAAACGCCAACCGGCTCCTATGGGCCGGATTCATGGCCATCCTCGCAGCCGGCGTCGGCTATTCAGTTCGCGGCGGCATTCTCGGCCAATGGGCCAATCAATTCGGGTTCACCATGACTGAACTCGGAGCAATCACCGGTGGCGGTCTCACCGGCTTCGGTATCGTCATTATCATCGGCTCTCTTTTCGCAGACAAAGTCGGCTATGGAAAATTGATGATCGCGGCTTTTGTCCTGCATTTCTTGTCCGCCGTGATCACTCTTGCAGCACCAGCTGCATTCGAAGCGGGCGGAAAGTCTGCGGCATTTAACTGCCTTTTCTGGGGCATGTTTATTTTCGCGATTGGCAATGGCCTTTGTGAAGCAGTCGTAAATCCACTTACTGCGACTCTCTTTCCTAAAAACAAATCGCATTATCTCAATATTCTTCACGCGGGTTGGCCAGCCGGTCTCGTACTCGGTGGTTTGGCCTCGGCAATGATGGCAGGTTCGGCAGCGTATCCTGCTGCGGGAATTGCGGCGGTTACTCCAACTGATTGGAAAATCCAGATGTCACTCTTCCTAGTGCCTGTAATCATTTACGGTGCGATGCTGCTCGGCCAGAAATTCCCAAAATCAGAAGCAGAATCAGCAGGCGTTACTCTTGGTCAGATGATCGGGACCGTGTTTGCTCCGCTCATGCTTGTTCTACTCGTTGCACAGGCAATGGTTGGATACGTCGAACTCGGAACCGATTCGTGGATTTCAAAAATTACCGGCTCCATAATGGCAAGCCCGGCAGCAGGCTTGAAGCTGTTCGTCTATACTTCGCTTCTCATGTTTGCACTCCGCTTCGTTGCGGGACCAATCGTACACCGGATTTCGCCGCTTGGGCTTCTATTCGTTAGTTCGATTCTCGGTTATATTGGGCTCACACTCCTCGGCACCGCAACTACAGTCACTGCTTGCGTCATCGCAGCTACGGTTTATGCGTGCGGCAAGACGTTCCTCTGGCCAACGATGCTCGCGGTCGTCTCTGAGCGTTTTCCAAAAGGTGGCGCAGTCGCAATCGGAATGGTTGGCGGCGTGGGGATGCTCTCAGCAGGTCTGCTTGGTGGTCCTGCGATTGGCTTCAAGCAAGACTACAATGCTTCGAGCAACCTCCAGCAAGTTTCAAAAGAAACTTACGACCGTTACAAAGCTGACGATGAAAACAGCTTCTTGGGATATAAAACTGTTGGCTTGAATGGCTCTAAAGTCGCGATTCTCGACGATAACGGAAAAGAACTCGCACGCGCTGGTGAACTTCTCACTAAAGAAGGTAAGAA
This sequence comes from Verrucomicrobiaceae bacterium, assembly GCA_031372675.1. Classification (GTDB taxonomy): domain Bacteria; phylum Verrucomicrobiota; class Verrucomicrobiia; order Chthoniobacterales; family Chthoniobacteraceae; genus SXWH01. The sequence goes on along the minus strand of JANMLS010000440.1, from coordinate 8,968 downwards.
AGACGAAAACCACGCCAAACTCGCCGCATGGTGGGAAGGTGCCAAGGCATCGGCTGAAAAAGACAAAAAGCCAGTTGGTGAAGCCGGAATCCACGGCGGAAAAACTGCGCTCAAGCTGACAGCGTACGTGCCTGCGATGATGGCAGTAATCTTCTTTCTCTTGATTTTGTTCTTCAAGGCACGCGGCGGATACAAAGCGCTGAACGTCGAAGACACTAAGCACTAATCTAATTACAATCCAAATTCACAAACGGGGCACGGTTCACGCCGTGCCCCGTTTTGTGTACCGGCGGGGCGACATCCTTTGATTTAAGATTCGACCGACCCCGCTCGGCTGCTGCTAATTACGCCCAGCCCGATGAACCGACCGAATCCTAATCCAAACGCGCGCCGCTCCGCAGGGCCACCAGCGCGTGCGGTGGCCACGGTCGAGCCGGAATGCCCGAAGCCGCATCCCATCGGCACGACAGTCGCAGTGATGATTCTCGCAATCACGCTCCTCACGCTCAAAGGCAACTACCCCTCGGAAATCGCTGCAAATGGCGCGAAGTACACCGCCGTCGCTCTCGCCGTTTCCATGCTGTTTGATTTACAAAAAGGCATCGCCAACGTGATTCGCGCCGACGTGATGGCGATGCTCGCGTTCTACTTTCTCACGCTGTTCGAGTTCCTGTTTCCCCAGCGATTGTTCGACACGATGGCGCATCCCGTCAGCGCGTTGATTGCCACGCAAGTCGTCATCACCGGCTTCATCGGCATCCTCGTCGGACGGCATTTCTTTCATCCCAAAAAGCAGCCCTTTCAGCGTGTGATGACGTACGAGATTCCGTCGGGTCTGCTCATCCTGATTTTCTGGGCCGCATTCTGCGTGGGCTACATGCACCAGTGGACTGCGCCGAAGGTGAACTGGGACCCGGTAAAATGGATCGATTTCTCAATGGCCGCACGCTTCGAGCAGCCGTGGGGACGCGGGAAATTCGGCGACTTCCGCGCACTCATCTACGAGCTGAACATGCTCATCAACCTCGTCCCGCCGCTTGCCGGAATCATCCTCGCGCGGCGGCAGCGCTTTGGAAGCATCGCGCTCGGGCTGGTCATGTTTGGCTACCTGCTCACCTTGTTCCTCGCCTTTGCCGGCGGCACGCGCAACGTGCTCGCGACGTTCCTCGTCACATTCATCATCGGCTTTGCATTCGCAGCGCCGAAGGGTCGGAAAAAGGAGCTCTTCGTTTTATCAACCGCCGCATTTGCGCTGCTCATTTTCGGCACACTCACGATGCTCCACATCCGCACCGTCGGGCTAAAGCGATACATGTCCGAGGACCTGCCGGTTTTCGTGGGAAAATCCGAGTCGGTGTATGTGGACTACAATCTCTTCAACATCTCGAAGCTCACCGCAGCTTTCCCCAAACGCACACCGTATCTCGGCTTGGAAGTCGCATACCTCGCAATTATCCGCCCCATTCCGCGCGCACTGTGGAAGGGCAAACCGGAAGGACTTTCCAGCAGAATCGAAAAAGAGCTCGGCTATGACGGCGGGAACATCACCATCTCCGCCAGCTACGCGGGCGAGGCTTACATGGCGGGCGGATTGATTTCCGTGGTTTTGTTTTCGCTATTCTTCGGCGCGGTGAACGGCTGGTGGTCGCACCTCGCATCGCCGAAAAACTCCGAACTCGGAATCCTCATATACTCATCCGGTTTCTTTGCTGCGGTCATTTCGATGCGCAGTCTTTTCACGTACACCACCGCGCTGCTCCCGACTGTCGCAGCCATCGTGGGCAGCACTTACCTCGTCCGCTATCTCGCGGAAAAAGCCCGCCGCACCGCGTTTGTCGGCGGCAATAAAGCGCGGCATCTAGTGCGTCCAAATTCGCAGCAACCCAAGTCGCCGACTCCGCCGCAAGAATGAGCACGCCGCTGGTCACAATCACCTTTGTCGGCTGGCAGCGCCGCGAAGCGCTGGAGCGCGGAATCAAAAGCGCACTCGCGCAGGACTACGAAGCCATCGAAGTGCTTGTGCTCGACAACTCACCCAAGGACGAAATTCACCGCTGGCTGCTCGAAGCGTATCCGCAGGTGAAGAGTATCAAAACCGCGCACCCGATTCCTTTGCCCGCCGCGCGAAATATCCTCGTCGCCACCGCACGCGGAGAGTTCGTGATTTTCCACGACGACGACTCGTTTTTCTCCACTCCACGCGACGTGAGCACCGCCGTGAGCTACGCGCTTTCGCACCCGGAGGCAGCGTGCCTCGCATTCCGCGTCGGCGATGGAAAGGCGGACTGGAACCCGCAATTCGACGCGCCGGAAGCCGGGCCGCACTATACATTCATCGCGTGCGGCACGATGTTTCGGCGCACGGATTTCGTGGCGGCGGGCTGGTATTTCGAGGGCTTCTGGCTCTACGGCGAGGAGCGCGTCATCAGCCTCGGCTTCTACGGCATCGGCAAAGAGATTCACTTTCTTCCCACCGTCTCCAGCATTCATCTTCCCGAAACCAAAGGCCGCGCGAGCGACAACGGCGCACGCTACAATCTGTGCGATGTCGTGATGGTCGCAGGCACCGCACTGCTGAAGTTCCCCTTCCCCGGCGTGCTGTTCTGGTATCCCGCGCTCCAGCTTTTCTACTTCCTGCAAGTGCTGCTCGTGCGCCGCCGCCCCATCGTCGCGCTGAAAGGACTCCTCGTCGCGCTGCGCATGATCCCTTCATTTCTCCGCAATCGAAATCCCATCTCCCGCGCAGCCTACCGCCGCTGGCGCGAAGTGCGCGGTCGCGTCAACGCCGACTACCTCCGCCGCACGGGACGCTGGAAATGGTACCACGAATGGCTGCCTGCCGCCGGATGAAAGTCGCGTTCGTCTCAGTCCTGCCCTCGCCGTATCAGCGCGATCTTTTCGCCGCCATCGCCGCGTGCCCGGAGATCGATCTCAGTGTCTTCTACATGGAACGCGCCGCGCCCGATTCCCCATGGCCCCAAAAGCCGCTCGCAGCCTACGAGCGCATCATGCCGGGATTTTGGTTCGGGCTTGGAAAAGCTCGCATCCACATGAATCGGGGCCTTCCCCGCGTGGCAGACTACGATGTGACAGTCATCAACACACTCACCGTTTCCATCACCGGCCAATGGCTCATGCGCACAAAACTGCGCGGGAGAAAATGGATGTTCTTCGGCGAAAAACTCGGCCCGCGTAGCCGCAAGCAAGACCTCCTCACCGCGCCGCTCAAACACGCCAGCGGCATCGCAGCAATCGGCTCGTGGGCCGAGCGCGACTACGCCGCCCGCTTCCCCAGCGTGCCGGTTTTCAACATCCCATATCACTGCGACCTTCAGCCCTTTCTCGACGCGCCGCCAACGCCACGCGAGCCGGGCACAATCACCTATTTATTTTGCGGACAAATGATCGCACGCAAAGGGCTGAACCACCTTCTCGCCGCATTCGCAGAGCTTCCCGACAACGCACGCCTGCTGCTCATTGGCCGCGAAGCCGAGCTTCCGCAACTCCTCGCCGCGCTGCCGGAAACCATCCGCAACCGCATAAAATACGCCGGTTTCCAAGCGCCGGAATCGCTCCCGCAATGCTTCGCACAAGCCGATGTATTCGTGCTCCCCAGCCGCTACGACGGATGGGGCGTCGTCGTGAATCAGGCCATCGGCGCAGGGCTGCCGGTCATTTGCAGCGATCAAGTCGGCGCAGGCTACGACCTCGTCGCCGATGGCGAAAACGGCTGGATTTTCAAAGCAGGCGACGTGGACGCACTCGCCGAAAAAATGGCGAGCTTCACGCGGGACTTCTCGCTCGCCGAAACAATGGGCACCGCTTCGCGCAAATGCGCCGCCGACTGGACGCCCGCACGCGGTGCCGAGCGCTGGCTCGCTGCGCTAAAAAAGATCACCGCATGAAAATCCTTCTCGTCAGCAGTAGCTCCGGCTCGCGCGGTGGCGGCGAGCTTTACCAGCTCTACCTCGGCCAAGCCCTTCGCGAACGCGGGCACGAGGTTTCGCTTTGGATGTCCACCCACGAGCGCATGGACGAACTCGCCGCGCTTTTTGCACCTATCGGCAAAGTCATCCGCGCACCCTACACAAACACCTACGACTACCGCTTCCGCTCCCTCAATCACCTGCTCGGCGGCAGCATCGCCCGGAGCATCGCCACGCAATGGAAAGCGCTCACACCCGACTTCATCCACCTCAACAAACAGAACCTCGAAGACTGCCTCGACCTCCTCGAAGCCGCCCGTATTTCCGGCATCCCCAGCGCCGCCACCATCCACATCACGCAGGACGCGAAATTTCTCCGCGCCAAATACGCCGCCGCCCGCGATTGGGTCGCCCGCCGCTTCCTCCGCCGCTTCCCCGGCATCCTCGTCCCCACGCTCGATCAACGCGAACGCGAGCTGCGCGACTTCGTCGGCCCACACGCAAAAATCCAAACCGTCATCAACGGCGTCCCAATGCCCGACCTCACACAACGCGCCGCCCGCCGCGCCGAAGTCCGCGCCGAGCTAAACATCGCGCCCGACCAGCAAATCATCATAGCCGTGGGCCGAGTCGTTCCGCAAAAACGCCCGCTGCTGTGGCTCGATTGGGTCGCAAAAATCCACGCCGAACTTCCCAACGCCCGCTTCCTCTGGGTCGGCAGCGGTGAGCTTTCCGAAGCCTTCGACCGCACAGCCACCGAGCGCAAACTCCCCGTCCAGCGCGTCGCATGGACCAACGACGTGCCGCGCTACCTACTCGCCGCAGACGCCTTCATGCACACCGCCGAGTTTGAGGGCCTCTCCTTCGCCCTGCTCGAAGCCCTCTCCGCCGCGCTCCCCATTTTAATCACCGATAACCTCCTCGCCGAACTCCCCTTCCTAACGCCGGAAGTCAGCATCGCCCTAGCAGACAACAGCGATTGGAAAGCCCCGCTAAAAAACCCATCTCACCTATCCCAACTCGCCCAAAACGCCCGCACCCTAGCCGAAGAAAATTTCTCCTTCGCCCGCATGGCGAGAGAGTATGAGGCGGTTTACTTGAATCACTGAATTCACGCCTCGACACCCGATGCGGTATTCCGCAATTTTGGTCAGTGTGATCACCAGTTTTTCAATAAAAGGATTTAAGAGCTTCGGGCCGTGCGTTACGACACGGTTTACTGCTTTGAATTTCGTTGTGGGAGCGAACGCTAGTGGGAAGTCGAATTTGCTCTCGGCATTGCGCTTTATCCAATCTGCGATCTCAACAAATGTTGAACAGGCACTTGGGGAAATCGGAGGGAAAGCAGAAGTCTGGAACAAAGTGCAAAGGGAGAGAAAGGAGGCGAAGCATCTCGAACTCTCACTTAGTTGCGGGCCATTGGGTACTTACGTCGGCGCTGATGAAAAGAGCCATGAGGTGATCTCGGCAAACTATAGCCTCAAAGTGGAACTTCCATTTGAGAATGGGCGATGCGCAATCGTTGGAGAACACCTCATTGCGGGAATTAAGACTGACGGTTTGGATGTGAAACAATTTACGTTTCACCGAACTCGCAAACAGCTCAAAATTCTCGATCCTTTTGATCCACAGTATTCCCGCGAGACGCGGATCGATGTCCCAGAACAGGAGTTAACCCGACCGGTCGCGAGTGGCGCGGTTTATAGTCGGCCAGTTCTTTTATTTCGGGATTACGTAAAGTCATGGGCGTTCTTTGATTTTGATGCAGCAGTCGGGCGTGAACCATCTCGCGAAGCGGAATCGCCACGGCTTGGACGGAAAGGCGAGAATCTCGCAACCGTACTACACGAATTAGAGACGCACAGCGATGGCTCTCAGTTGCGCGAGATTGTCGATAGTTTGCGAGGCGTTGTCCCCGGTTTTGATAAGCTAAGCACCGTGGCGCTGCCCTTTGAGGCAAAGCGCGGCTTTCAAATTCGAGAAGAAAATCTAAAATCTCCACTCAATCCACTTTCCGCGTCGGATGGGACCATCAGGCTTCTACTCATCTTGGTTGCAGCATGTTGGAGCGCAAAAAAATCGGAACTAATTTGCATCGAAGAACCCGAGAATGGGTTGCACCCATTTCTCGCGCAACAGCTCGTTGGAATTTTACGGCGTGCATCGTCGGAACGGCAATTCATCATCACGACTCACAATCCGTTTTTCCTCGATCATTTGTCACCTGATGAATTGCTCATGTGCGATAAACACGATGGATTTACTACGATCCGACATGCTGCGGATGTGGAAGAAATAGCTGGCTTCAAAAAACATTACAGCCTTGGCGAACTTTGGACCCAAGGCCTGTTGGGAGGCATGCCATGATTTGCATCGGCCTCGGCGTTGAAGGGCCTTCAGATCAAGCGTTTTGGAGTAAATTCTTGCACCGTCACTTTGCAGGAACTGTTCGTTTCCAGATTAGCGTGATGCACGGACGAACCAAGTTAATGAGCGGCGCATCGAGACTGCTCGCGGCTTTTGCGTCGGCTAACTGTTCTGCCGTTTTTCTGCTCGTCGATAAGGACAAGGACCCTTGTATAACTGCGGTTTACGACGAGTTTCCCGACGAGTTTCGAGCGCGTCTCAAGAATCATACGGGCGAACCAATCTGTCGACTTTGCGTGGCAGACAAAGAACTAGAATCGTGGTTTTTGGCAGAAGAACGCGCGATGAGGGAAGCACTGGGATTAGCCACCTACACATCTACTACAGGTGGCGGGAAAATCGGAGGAAAGGGGAAGTTGGAGAAGCTCTTGATCGAACACGCGTCGCGTGGCGCAGCGTTTAACGAAATCGCAATCGCTAAGCAGTTTGGAGCACTATTTCGCCCCGAAAACGCCGTAAAGAACTCTGCCTCGTTCGCGTATTTTTGGGACAAGCTGAACGAGGCAATCGCGACAGCAAAACGGAAGCACGATGAGTAACCTTTCCTCCGCTCTCTTCCGCGAGTTGCGTACGGAGTTTTTCCGGGTGCTTTGTTCGGAGGATTCGCGGCTTTATGTGGATGCGCTGGATGCGTTGGAACGGGCGGCGGCAGATGCGCCGCGTGGTGTGGAGCGGGAGGATGCGGTGGCGATTGTGGAGCAGATTGCCGAAGAGTTTGCCGGTGGCGATGCGAGGGAGAGGGCGCGGGCGGCGCTGGAGTATTTGGAGACGGCGGGGTGGATCGAAACGGAGCAGGGCAACGACTGGCAGAGGCTCGTTCATTTTCACCCGAATGGGCAGGCGATGATGCTCACGCTGCGGCGGCTGGCTTTTCCCGAGGGCGTGAATTTTTCCGACAAGCTCGTGAATGTCTGCACGACGCTGGCGAACTCGGCGGCGCTGGCGGCGGAGCCTTGGGCGCAGGTGGAAAGTTGCGTGGTGCATTTGCAGGCGGGGATCGCGGAGTTGCGGCGGATGCAGAAGGACATCGAGCGGCATACGCGGCATCAGCTTTCGGCGGCGACGATGCGGGAAAATTTGGCGGTGTTGTTTGATCAATTTGCGGAGCGCATCGGGCACGCCTGCTACGCGGAGTTGGTGCATTCGCGGCTGCCGCTGCGGCTGGCGGAGGCGCGGCGGGCGGTGAGTGAGCTGGGCGGCGATGCGGACTTGCTGGAGAAGATGCAGGGGGAAGTGATGCGGCGGGAGCCTGCGGTGTCGGCGGAGAGCGCGATGTCGCGTGTGCGGCTGCGGTTGGATGAGCTGGAGCAACTGCTGGAAAGTGTGGTGCCGGTCGCGGATGCGGTGGACCGGCGGACGGCGGAGTTCACGCGGCGCTCGCTGGCGCGGTTCCGGTATTTGCAGGAGACGACGAGCGAGAGTCGGGCGCAGGTGCAGGCGTTTTTCGAGGCCGTAAATCTGCACGGCGCGGGGCGGCGGGTGGCGGAGCTGGACGATGAAGCGGCGGAGTTTCCCGCGCTACGCATCCACGATGCGCGGCTGTTCGGCGGGCTGGAATCCCTTTACACGCCTAGGCTCCAGCGCGGCGTGGGCGAGATTGCGCCGATGGATGACGAGGCCACGGAAGGCGAACGCGAAGACGCGATGCGGCGCGTGCAAGCGGCGCTGCGCGACTCGCTCACGGTGGCGCGGGCAAACCGCTTTGTGGACGATCTACTGCCAGCAAAAACGGGGAGCATTTCGTCTGCGGAAATCCCGCTGCGGTGCGACGAAGACATAGCCGATCTCATTGCCTGTCTGCTCCACGCTCGAGCGGCGGATGCTCGGTATCGAGTGGTCGTCCCAGCGGTGGAAGACGACGCAGCGGAGGCGGAATTTGATTCCAAGTTGAACCGCCGCTTCGAGCGGTTCACTCTTACCCGCAAATGACTCCGCTAATTTCCAACTCCAACAGCCTGCTCGCACGTCTGCCCGACGCGGACCGCGAGCGCCTCGGCGAGGCGCTTCGGCGGCTTGTGGCGAATGGCGCGATCATCGGCACGGAGCCGGGGCAGGCGGAGTTGTATCATTGGGCGCACCTGAATCGCGACTGGATGGAAGAAGTCGCGGCGCTGCTGGACCTGAAACTTTTTTGGGACCACGAGCTGCGGCTCGTGCAAGCGGTTCCGCAGTCCGGCGCGTTCACGCTGCGCATGAAATTGGACGCGACGCTCGTGCTGCTCACGCTTTGGTATGAATTCGATACGGCGGTGCGCGACCGGGGCGAGTCGCCGCCGATTCGCATCACCGTCGCGCAGCTCAATGATTCGCTGAAGACGAAATTCGAGCCGCTGCGCAAGAGCCTGCCGAGCGCGACGCGGCTTGTGGAGATTCTCCGGCTGGCGCAGCGCAAGTCGCTGCTCCACTTCACGGCGGCGGCGCTGGCGGCGGATTCGGGCATCGAGATTTTGCCCACGCTGAAACGAGTCATCCCTTTCCAAGACCTCGCCGACTGGACGCGCCACGCGGAGCGTCACCTCGCGGCGGCGCTGGCGAAAGACGACGGCGACACAGAGGAGGAGGACGCGCCTTGAGCCAGGACAAGAGCCGCGCCATCCGCCTCACGCGGCTGCACG
>JANMLS010000424.1:0-3874 GCA_031372675.1 Verrucomicrobiaceae bacterium | reverse complement strand
GGTGCAGCTTCGCGATGAGAATATCCAGCGGGTGCGGGAGCGTGAGGGTGACGTTTCCGATTTCTGTCGTGAAAGCCCGCTGCGTCCAGCGTGGACTTGTGCGGAAATTTCCCGGCACGCAGACCTGCACGTAAAGCCGGTCATCCCCCTTGGAAAGTCCTGCCTGCTCCACAATCTTCATCAAAAGTTCGCGGTCATCGTAAGTTCCAAACAAATCCACGTCGGCGCTTAAAAAATAGGGGTCCAGACCGAGTTGAAGCGGCGATGAACCAAACAGCGTGATGTGATATTTGCGATCCGCCGGCAGCTTCGCAAAAAGCGTCTTCAAAGCGACAGCCGCCGGAGCCGACCAATCAATCTGCTTAATCCAAGACATTGCAGACCCTCCGAATTCGCCGCCCATCCTGATTCAGCATCCAAGGCGCACGCCAGTAAGCGATGCCCTGCTCCACCAACCGATTCTCAACTGCATTATCCACCGCAAACAATGCCGCCAGCCTGCGATCCCGCGCATTCAAAGGACGCTTCCGCGCTTTGAGCAGGATGCGCGCGGCAATCCGCGCCTTGTGCCATGACTGGTCGATTTTTTTCCTCACGCCCCGCACTCTACCTACATCCAGCCGCCCTCGCAAGCCCGGTGGTGGCGTGCATGATCACTCCAAATCTTCGCTCTCAGGCTGGGGCGGATCGAGTTCCAGTAGCTTCGTCGCATCCGACGAAGGCAGTTCCTGAACCGAGCGAAGTTTGCGCTCCACTGCGCGTGAGCGTTGCGCCGCTGAATCTATGCTGTTGCTCGCTTCTTGCAGTTTTTTCTGCACTTTTTCCAATGCCGCACCGAACCTGCCAAACTCGGTTTTCACGGCACCCAAAACATTCCAGACTTCGCTGGATCGCTTCTCAATCGCGAGGGTGCGGAATCCCATTTGCAAACTACTGAGAACTGCCGCGAGCGTAGTCGGACCACTCAGCACAACGCGATGCTCGCGCTGGATGTTATCACTCAGCCCTGGTCGGCGGAGAACCTCTGCAAACAAGCCTTCGGTCGGCAGGAACATGATTGCAAAATCCGTGGTGTGTGGCGGGTTCAAATACTTCACGCATATTTTTTTCGCCTCGTTTTTTATACTGGTTTCAAGTGCCGACGATGCAGCCTCGGATGCTTCGACATCACCGCGTTCCTGCGCATCCACAAGCCTCTGATATTCTTCCTGCGGAAACTTTGCATCAATCGGGAGCCAGACTGCTGTTCCGTTATCGTCCCGTCCGGGTAGTTTCACGGCATACTCCACGCGCTCATTGCTGTCCGGGTTTGGGGCGACATTTTTTTCAAACTGATCCGGCGTGAGCATCTGTTCGAGCAAGTTCCCTAGCTGCACCTCGCCCCAGCTTCCGCGCGTCTTGATGTTTGTGAGCACTTTCTTCAAGTCGCCGACTCCCGTTGCGAGGGTGCGCATCTCGCCCAGTCCGCTATGCACCAGCTCCAGCCGCTCGCTCACGAGTTTGAACGACTCACCAAGTCGCTGCTCCAGCGTCGCGTGAAGTTTCTCATCCACGGTCGCGCGCATTTGCTCAAGTTTCTGCGTGTTGTCCTGCTGAAGCTCCCCAAGTTTGCGCTCCACCGTCGCGCGGACGGCTTCCAGTTTCTGCTCGTTGTTCTGCGATAGGGTATTGAAATTGGTCGCGAAAGTATCGAGCTGCTGTTTCTGAAAGTTCGCGATTTCCTTCAGCCGCTCCACCAGCGTGTCGCCGAGTGTTTTCATGGAGCGCGATAGCTCCTCGCGTGCTGCTGCGTGTTGCAGCCCGGCATCTTTTTTCAGCTCACCAAGATGCTGCCCGACAGCGGTGCGGACGGTTTCGAGCTTTTCCGCATTTCCCGAAGTTAGAGCGGCGAGCTGTTGTGCGAAGGAGCCGAATTGCGTCTGCTGCAATTGTATCAACTCGTTGATGCGCGACTGCACAGAGTCGCCAAACTCTTTCAGCGAACGCCCACTTTCCTCACGAGCCAATGCGTGCTGCTGCCGGGCATCTGTCTTCAAGTCGCTCAACCCCGACTGCTGGAGATCGGACATCTGGACGATTTTTGTGAGCACCCGATCTCCAAAATCCTGCACTGCCCCCGCAAGCTCCTCGCGAAGTCTGCCGATTGCAGCGCCGTTCTCATCCCTATTCCTCGCGAACTCCTCGCGGACATTGCGCTCCACGCGCTCGCCGTTGTCCTGAATTGCAGCGATTGGCGACTCTTTGCCTCGCGCTCCATACAGAATCGCGAGCAGCAAAATAATGACGACGACGAGAAGAATGATGATTACTACGGTGCTCCACATTGCGTTGCGGAGACTATTGTGAGCCAGTGGCTTTGCGAGTCACAATTGGGCGGATTCAGTGCCGCCCCGCGCCGTTTTCATCACGCCCCTTGCAATCCCGTGCGTGGCCCGCTACGGACTTCGCACCTTTTTACAAATGAACATTCACGAATACCAAGCACGCGAACTTTTCGGAAAATACAACGTCGCCACCCAGCCGGGCAGCGTCGCCAGCACGCCGGAGGAGGCGGAGCAAATCGCCACGAAACTCGGCACGAAGGAGCTGATCGTGAAAGCGCAAATCCACGCGGGCGGACGCGGCAAGGGGACATTCAAGAGCGGCTTCAAGGGCGGCGTCCACGTCTGCTCCTCGCCTGCCGAGGCTCGCGACCTTGCGGGGAAAATGCTCGGCCAGGTGCTTGTCACGCATCAGACCGGCGCGGAGGGCAAGCTGGTGAGCAAGATTTTCGTCGGCGAAGCGGTGGAGATTGGGCGGGAGCTTTACTTCGCGATTTTGCACGACCGTGCGACGAGCGGATTCACCATCATCGCCAGCACCGAGGGCGGCGTGAACATCGAGGAAGTCGCCGAGCACACGCCGGAGAAAATCGTGAAAGTCCCCGTGAATCCCGCACTCGGCCTGCAAGCCTACCAGAGCCGCAATCTCGCCGCCGCGCTCGGACTTCGGGGTGCACTGATGAATCAAGCGGTGAAGCTCTTCGGAAATCTATTCGCCCTTTTCCTCAAAGCCGATTGCTCAATGGTGGAAGTCAACCCGCTCGTCGTCACCAAAGACGGACGCCTCATGGCGCTCGATGCGAAATTTAACTTCGACGACAACGCGCTTTACCGCCAACCTGAAGTCGTCGCCATGCGCGACAAAACCGAGGAAGACCCGCGCGAAGTCGCTGCGAGCGAATTCAACCTCAACTACATCGGCCTCGACGGAAACATCGCCTGCCTCGTCAACGGCGCCGGCCTCGCGATGGCCACGATGGACATCATCCAGCACTACGGCGGCAGCCCCGCAAACTTCCTCGACGTAGGCGGCGGAGCCTCGAAAGACCAGGTGACTGCGGCGTTCAAAATCATCCTCGCCGACCCGAACGTGAAGGGAATCCTCGTGAACATCTTCGGCGGAATCATGGACTGCAACGTCATCGCCACCGGCATCGTCGCCGCAGCGAAAGAAGTAAGCATCACCATCCCGCTCATCGTCCGCCTCGAAGGCAACAACGTCGCCGCCGGAAAAGCCACCCTCGCCGCAAGCGGCCTCGCGCTCATCACCGGCGACTCGCTGGATGATGCGGCGAAGAAGGCGGTCGCGGCGGTGGGGAAGTAGGCAGTAGCTGGTAGGCAGTCCACTGTTTGCCAAGCACATGATCAAACGCCACTTCGCCTCCGACAACTACGCTGGCTCCACGCCTGAAGCTTGGGCGGCGCTGGAGGAGGCGCGGCATGGACATGCGAAGGCTTATGGCGATGATGAGTGGACGGACCGCGCGGCGAAGGGAATCCGCGATTTATTTGAGACGGATTGCGAGGTGTTCTTTGTCTTCAACGGCACTTCT
>JANMLS010000325.1:0-3473 GCA_031372675.1 Verrucomicrobiaceae bacterium | reverse complement strand
CACCGGCTTTCCCATCGCGAAGATCGCCGCCAAACTCGCCGTCGGCTACCTGCTCGACGAACTCAAGAACGACATCACGCGCGAAACCCCCGCGAGCTTCGAGCCGAGCATTGATTACGTCGTCACCAAGATTCCGCGCTTCGCCTTCGAGATATTCCCGCAAGCCGACCCCACGCTCACCACGCAGATGAAAAGCGTCGGCGAAGCGATGGCCATCGGGCGCACGTTCAAGGAAAGCTTGCAAAAATGCCTGCGCTCGCTGGAGATCGGCCGCAGCGGCCTGGGCGGCGACGGCAAACCCTGGCGCATCGGCACGGAAGTCTATGGCGACCGCGACATTCTGCCGCGCGACGTCATCAGCCGCAAACTTTCAGTGCCAAATGCCGAACGAATCTTTTTCATCCGCCACGCGTTGCGGGCTGGATTCACCATCGAGGAAATTTTCAACCTCACGAAAATTGACCGCTGGTTTCTGGTGCAGATCAAAGAGATCGTGGATTTTGAGGAGGAACTCGCGGCGCATGGGATTCAAAACTGAACTGGCAAAACCAGCAACAATTTCATATAAACAAAAGCGAATGTCATACCCATCTGTTGACCAACTCCAAAAGGTTTTAACCGAGAAGGTATTTCATTATGCTAAGGACTCGAAGAAGGCTGCTGGTCGAGCGCTCGGGACGCTCGTAGAAATAATCACGTTCTATGCTTTGAAATCGTGGGAGCTTGAGCGGCACGTTGCGATTGAGAGAAAACTGCCGGAGTTCGCAAATGACGACATCACGCACAATGTTGAATACAGCCTGCATCCGGCAACGCCGCTGGTGCGAATCGAGTTCAGCCGTGATTCACTTCCGCTGACAACAACAAAAATTGCCAAGCACGAAAAGCTGGCCGCGCTTGGAATCACTGAAAAGTCATTGAGAAAATCCACGTTGTTGAGCAACGATTTAATCCTTCGCAACTCCTGCACGGTTTCTGAGTCTGATGACCATTTTCTCAACGCTTACCTCGACACACTCGGAAAAGACGCCGGCACATATTCCATTGTGTCGCTGCGCCAGCAGCCATTTGCCATTTTCGAATGCAAACGGGTTGGTGTGGAAGAAGGAATGAAGAAAGGGCCGCAGACCATAGAAAAGGCCAAGCAAGGTGCTTATGTGGCAAGAAGCGTATCGGCGCTGCAAAAGATCAGGCTCACTGACGGTTCGATGGGCGGTCTGATTCAAAAGCGCGATGGCTCATTCCGACACGGAAATTATTACAAGTTGATGGCTGAAATCATCGCTTCGGATGATCCTGAATTACTTTCGCAATTCATCCTGACAGTTGGAGTTGTCAGCAATCATGGCAACTGGTTCACATCGGAGAATCACAACAAGGAACTGAAGGTACTTGCCCAGTCCTACGACTGGTTGCTTTTCCTCACCGATGCTGGCGTTGCTCAATTCATTGACGAACTGCTTTTCCATCCGACGAAAGAATTGTCTGCGGCCAGAGATGCTTTTCTTGCCAGTTACACAGGTGAGAAGGGTGTGAATCAATTCACCAAGAAGCAGCTTTCACTTCAAGCGGACGCCGCGCTTCAATCTTATTTCCACTCGCGGAAAAAAGTGATTGCGGGTTGGTTCAACATTATTGCTCCGGCGGGCAAAGGACTTGACGTTCTGAAAGAAGAGCTAGATACGTTGAAGAGTAAGAACTGGCAGGAGATTCACTCGTGAGCGCAGGCCGAACATTAAACACATTGAGCCAGGAGTGGGGAACTCCGCACAAATACGTTGATGCGGTGCGGGAGTTCTTTGGCGGTAAGATTGATCTCGACCCCTGTTCCAATCGGCATTCGATTGTTCACGCGAGAGTTGAGTATCAACTTCCCAGACAGGATGGACTCCGTGAGATTTGGGATTTTCAGAACATCTACGTCAATCCTCCTTACGGAATTGATAAAGAACGCGGCACGTCCATCAAGAAATGGCTACTTCAATGTGCAACCTCAAACAAAGAATACAACTCGGAAGTTCTGGCTCTTGTGCCTGTGGCGACCAACACGGGACACTGGAAGAAATATGTTTTCGGAGCTGCGACGGCAGTTTGCTTTCTTTATGACACGCGTTTGAAGTTTCTCGTTGATGGCAAAAACGGCGGGAAAGGAGCTCCCATGTCCTGTGCGATGATTTATTGGGGAGAAGATTTTGAAAAGTTTCTTTCTGTGTTCAGCAAATTCGGCGCGGTCATTGATCTTCGGCCGCTGAAGGGTAAAAAATTCGGCGAATGTTCGGAGAACGGTCAACTCGACCTGATTGAACAAGAAAGCTGATTGCTCAATTGAGCCGCGGCCACGAATCCCAACTGGATTCAAATCCATCAGCCTAGGGTTGGCGCACCCGCCTTCACGTTGCTTCGGCGCGGCAAGCCCAGCGTAGCCCGACTCCCGCCTTCGTTTCACTTCGGCGCGGCGAGTCGTCGGCCAACGCTTGGCTGAAAGCTGCAACCGCGTTGCGGTTGGTAGGGCGGACCTGCCGTTCCGCCTCGGTTGGAGCGCGGCTCTGTGAGCCGCAGCACACCGACCACTCGCCACGTCGTCGAATTTCAAAACGCCTCTGAACCATCGAATCCGCTGCGGGTCGCAGACCCGCGCTCCGTCCGAAAGCTCCGTCCGGAGCGAAATCTTTGTAGCCACCCGCGCCATCCAATTCCCCAGCCCCGTCCCGCCTTCATTTCATTCCGGCGCGGCAGGCGGGGCGGCATATTCCGCTCCTATGGAGCTTGGGTATGATTTGGATTTGGTTTCTACAAATATGCCGCGCCTGACGGTATTGAAAACGAATCCCTGTTGAAATGAAATCTGTCCGCCAAAGTCAGCGGTCCGAGCGGACAGGCAAGTTGCGCTTACCTTGGGAAACCGTTGCCCGAATTCATCAACTCTGAACTCATTGGAGGCTGCGGCAGCCATGCGATCATCGTCGCTCGAAACTGCCCGATCTCCACTCCTTCTCAATCTTGCTCGCCACTAGTTTCCACCCCGCAGCTTCGTACGCGCTTTCGACTTCGTGAAACTCGCGGCTCAGGATTCCGGCCACGACCAAAGTTCCGTCAGGCTTGACCCGCGCGAGAATCCGGTCGCGTTCGGCAATCAATAGGTTTGCCAGCAGGTTGGCGCAGACGAAGTCATATCGCTTCGCGCTGAGTTTCGGCAGTTTGGTGAGATCAGCCTGCGTGATGCGGATTTTGTTTTCGACGCGATTAGTTTTGGCGTTGGCGCGGGACACTTTGACGCATTGAGGATCGTAATCAAACGCGTGAACTGGCGAGTAACCGAGCTTGGCGGCTGCGATGGCGAGAATTCCTGAACCCGTGCCCATGTCGAGGAAGGAGCGTTTCATTGCGCCTGGCTTGGCTAGTTGATGCAGACAAAATCCTGTGGTCGGATGTTGGCCCGTGCCGAAGCTCAGTCCGGGATCGAGCACAACAAG
>JANMLS010000323.1:0-8598 GCA_031372675.1 Verrucomicrobiaceae bacterium | reverse complement strand
GTGCGTAGATGGAGTAAATGGAAGGCACACTCAGCGGGCGATGATAGCGCGTTGGCCGTCGAGCAATTCAGCGATTCCATTTTTCGCAAGCGCGAGCAGTGCGGACATCTCGGCCTCGGAGAATGTGCTCTCTTCGCCGCTGCCTTGGATTTCTACAAACTGGCCGCTTTCGGTCATCACGACGTTCATATCCACGGCGGCGTCGCGGTCTTCGATGTAGTTCAAATCGAGCAGCGGTTCGCCTTTGAAAATGCCGACGCTCACTGCGGCGACGAGCTGTTTAATAGGCCACGCCTTGATAAGCCCTGCGGTCATCAGCTTTTTGCACGCAAGTGCGGCGGCGACGCTTGCGCCGGTGATGCTGGCAGTGCGCGTGCCGCCGTCGGCTGCGAGCACATCGCAATCAATCCACATTGTGCGGGAGCCGAGCTTTTCCAAATCAATCGCCGCACGAAGCGAGCGCCCGATGAGGCGCTGGATTTCCGACGAGCGGCCATCGAGCTTACCCTTACTGATGTCGCGGGCTTTGCGCTGCTCGGTGGAGTAGGGGAGCATCGAGTATTCGGCTGTGACCCAGCCGCCGGAGACGCCTTGTTCTTTCATCCAGCGCGGGACGGATTCCTCGATCATCGCGGAGCAGATGACGCGGGTGTTGCCCGTGGAAATCAGCACCGAGCCGGTCGAGTGCGGAGCGAAGTCCGGGGTGAAGGAAAGTGGGCGGAGTTGATCGGGTTTGCGGCCATCGTGTCGTGACATGCCGCTGCGAATGGCGGTTTGAAATGCTTCGCGCAATGCTGAATTCGCATTTGACGCAATCGCGCGGAAACGAATGCTGGCGGCGATGCAGCATTCGGTCACAACAAGCGTTCCCGGCACCACGTCGAATCTCGGCCCTGGCTTCGATAGTCTGGGCATTGCGCTGGGGCTTTCCAATCGAGTCACCATCACGCGCAGCGCACGCACCGAACATCCGCCCGTGTTTGCTGGCGCGGCGGATTCTTTTTTCAAAGCGGCGAGCGTTGCGCCATTCGGATACGACTGGAAAATCGAGGGCGAAGTGCCGCAGTCGCGCGGCCTCGGCAGCAGTGTGACCGTGCGGCTTGGCGTGATGTGCGGCTTGAATGCGCTGTGCGATTCGCCGCTGAATCGCGAGACGCTTTTCGAGCTGTGCGCGAAACTCGAAGGCCACCCGGACAACGCGGCTCCTGCCGCATTCGGCGGGTTCACCGTTTCGCGTGCAGGCGCGGAGACGATTCGCTGCGAGGTCGCGCCGGAACTGAAATTCGTGCTCCTGATTCCCGATTTTGAAGTGAGCACGCCGATGGCGCGGAGCATTCTCCCGGATTCGATTCCGCGATGCGATGCGGTGATGAGTTCGTCAAACGCCTGCCGCATCACGGCTGCGTTTCTCACGAAGCGCTACGAGCTGCTGCGCGGGAGTTTTGCCGACGGCCTGCACCAGCCATATCGCGAGCGGCTGATTCCGTTTCTCGGAAAGGTCATCGCCGCTGCGGAAAATGCGGGAGCGATTGGCGGATTTCTCAGCGGAAGCGGCTCCACAATTTGCTGCATCGCTTTGGAAAACGCCGACGCGATTGCCGCTGCGATGAAGGCTGCGATGAAGGCTGCGAGCGGCAACGCGGGCGCATTCACCTTAATCCACTCCGCAGACAATCGCGGCGCAACGGTCATTTCCTAAGTATGGCTTTTCGCGACAGCCTCGACCGCTTTGAGCAGTTTGCTACCGACGTAATTTTGGAGCGTCGGTTCGGGAAGCGTGCGCTTTTCTTGCGGTGGTTTTTGTACGGGCTGTCGTGGGTGTTTCGGTTCGCTGTGCAGACGCGGCTGTGGCTTTACCGGAAGCGCATTCGCAAAGGCCGCCAGCTCGGAGTCATGGTTCTCAGCGTCGGGAATCTCACCGTCGGCGGAACTGGGAAAACGCCAGTCGTGGAGAAACTCGCCCGCGAACTCACCGACGGCGGGCGCAAAGTGGCGATCCTCTCGCGCGGCTACAAGAGCGTGAAGCTGCCATTTCACCGGCGTTTTCGGCGGCGTTTTTTCGGGAAGTTCAAGCCGCGCGTCGTGCATGATGGGCGGCGGCTGTTGCTGGATTCCGCGTGGGCGGGCGACGAGCCATTCATGCTCGCACGCTCGCTTGGCAACGTGCTCGTGCTGGTGGACCGCGACCGTGCGAGGACTGGCAGACACGCAATCCGCGATTTCAATGCCGACCTTTTGCTGCTGGACGACGGGATGCAGTATAAGGACATCGAGCACCGCATTGACATCTGCCTCGTGGATCGCGGTGCGCCGTTTGGGAATGAATTCCTGCTCCCGCGAGGTACGCTGCGCGAGCCGCCAGGCAACATCCGACGCGCTCAATATATCCTCATCACAAAATCCGTAGCCGGTGAAAATGAGGAGCTGATCCAACGCATCCAAAGCTACAACCCGACTGCTGAGATCATCGAGTGCGCGCACAAACCGCAGTATCTGCAAAACCTCTACGACACCGATGACCGGCGACCGCTCGACTTTCTCAAAGGGCGTTACATTTCTGCTCTGAGCGGGATTGCACGCCCGGAGAGCTTCGAGGGTTCGCTGAAAAAATTGGGGGCAAAAATGGAGTTTGCCGAGCGTTTCGCGGACCACCACCGCTACCACGACGATGAATTGCGCAACATCGTGGAGCGTTCGATGAAGCGCGACCTGGATTGCATCGTGACCACCGAGAAAGACGCAGTGCGCTTCCCGTCAAAAATTGCGGGAATCGAAAAACTGGAAGTCCCGATTTATTACCTGCGCATCGAAGTGGAAATCATCCGTGGTCAAGAGAGCTGGGATAGACTCATCAACCGGCTGACGAAAAAGCGCGACGTGATGGTGCCGGAGCGCTTTGTGGTGTGAGGACTACGGCACGCGGCTAACGCGCTTCGCCATTAAATAATCGTCCATCATAAATCCGTGGCCGATGTCGAATGTGGCTTCTTGTGTGATTTGGAAGCCTGCTTTTTGGTAGGCGGCGATTGCGGAGGTGTTGCGCTTGTTGACTTGCAGCCACACTTCGCTGCCGCCGAGTTGCTTTGTTTGCTCAATGATGTGCGCGAGCAGGCGCTGACCGATTCCGCAGCGTTGATGAGCGGTGGAGACGTAGAGTTTGTTGAGCTTCACGCGACCATCGGCTTCCAACTCGTAGCTGGAGAAAGCGGCGGGTTTTCCATCGAGTTCCGCGATTTCCCAGCGCGGGCCTGCGCGGAGTTGGCGTTCGATTTCGGCAGCGGAATACATCCAGCCGAGCATGAAATTTATTTGCTCCACGGTGATGATGCCGGGGTAGTGCGCGTGCCAGATTTCATGCGCCATCAAGCGAATGAGCGGGATGTCGGTTAGGGTGGCAGTGCGAATGTGCATGGTTGCTTGATAGGCGGAAGGCGGCAGCCCTGCGAGGCTGTATTTGCAAGGGTTTCGGGATGGATTTCCGTTTGCGCGGTCTTTGTGAAAAGCAACATCAGGCGTGTTGACACGTTTGGACCGAAACCCATACTTCGAGCGGTTTTGAGGGGAGTGAAGACAGGTGTTTTTCCGCCCATCGAACCGGGATGTCGGCCAGTGGCACGGCGGGCATCTTCAAACTAATCCAACCGCCCACACTACAATGGCAGATATATCCAAAAACATCCTGAGCAGCGACGTCGAAATCAAAGGCTCGCTCAAATTCCAAAACGAACTGACGATTGACGGTAAAATCGAAGGCGAAATCTCATCGTCCGGCGTTCTTACCGTCGGCGAAAACGCGGAGATCAAAGGCGAGATCAAGACCAAGTCGGTGACGATTCTCGGCAAGGTTCATGGCAATATCACCGTGGAAGAGCGTTGCGAGCTGAAGGCCAAAGCTGTTTTGCACGGCGACCTCAAGGCCACCCGCCTCGTGATTGAGGACGGCGCTACATTCATCGGAAAATCCGAAGTCACCCCGAACAAAGTTGCGATGCGTCAACCTGAGATCGTGCGCACGCCGATGACGGGCACGGGCGGAGTCACACGCTAGAAAAACTTCCGCCGTTGGCGGATCGAAGACATCTGCGCCTGAGCCGCAGGATTTGCTGTCATTCTTTTCGCGACAACTTTTCCTGCGGCGCGGTGCGGACATGCTTTATTTTTCGCAGGGAAAGTTGCGTCTGTTTTCCGCGACGCAGCATTTCCTAATCGCACTGCTTTTTCCGTGGCAAAAAACATACGCCGCAATACCGAGAAACTCTCCGCCGTCTGTCCGCATTGCGGGCATGTGCAGGATGAGTCCGTGCTGCTGCGTACGACGGTTTGCCGGAAGTGCCGGAATGAATATCCGCTGGAGCACGCGCCCGACGGACAGGACGCAAGCATCGTAAGAAAGCCGGGCTTTTTTGATAAGCTGAACAAGATGATGTTCGGCATTAAGGAGCGCGAGGTGGTCTGTTTTACATGCGCTCACATGCAGGTTTTGAGCACGGAGGCGCACAGCACGATGTGCCCCGACTGCGGCTCGTATATTGATTTGCGGGACTTCAAAATCACGACGATTTTCAGCCGCAGCGTGCAGACTGCGGGGGAGCTGTACGTCGCGCCAAAAGGCGACATCATCAGCTCCAAAGTCGCGTGCGGCTCGGCAAAAATTGAGGGCAGTCTGCGCGGCTACCTTGTTTGCACGGGCACGGCTACATTTCGGATGAAGGGTCGCATGATTGGCGGGCTGGAGTGCAAAAACCTCGTCGTGGATAAAAAAGCGGACGTTGAGTTTGTCCGCACGATGAAGTGCAAGGAGTTCACCGTGCGCGGCAAGTCGCACGCGAAGATCATCGCCGACAAAGTCATCATTGATAAAGGCGGCTGGCTGGTAGGCACCGTCTATGCGCGGGCCATCACGGTGGAAAAAGGCGGCGTATTCAGCGGGGAACTTTTCATCGGCCAAGGCGAGGTGGATGTCGCTCCAGAGCGGATTGAGGAGGACAAAACGCTCGCACGTTTCGACGAGGAGGACGCTGGCCGTGGCCCGATCAAATGGCAGGAACCGCCGCGCGCGAAAGACTACGACGAGATTTAGCGACCGACTGCCATGAATCGCTGCGCCCTTCTTTTCATCGCTGTTTTCAGCTTCCTGTGCTCTGCGGTGCGCAGCGCGGAGGCTATCGCGATTGCATTTGTTTTCGACACTTCGGGAAGCATGTTGGAGAGCGTGAAGGATGCGAATGGTGCCGCAGCGCAGAAGTTCGAGATTGGGCGGAAAGCGATGGATTCCGTGGTGGAAAAGCTCTCAGAGTTTGCGAAGTCCAGCGGCAAACCACTTGAGGTTTCGCTGTTCTTTTTCGATGGGAGCACTGGCGTTCGCGAAGTCCTGCCGCTGGGGAAGTTTGATGCGGCGAAGCTGCGCGAGGTTTTACCCCAGCGAAAGGATATTGCCGGTGGCACTCCGCTTGGTCGTGCAACGGATGCGGCAGCGAAGTCACTCGCCAAATCCCAGGCTGCATCGCGGCATGTAATCGTGCTTACCGATGGTGAAAATACCGCCGGGCCGAAGCCAGAAGATGTCCTCCGTGGGCAGTCCGCGCCTGCGCAGTATCACTTCATCGCGTTCGATGTGGATGCAAAGGTCTTCGCGGGCGTGAAGCAGGCTGGGGCGACGCTTCTTTTCGCAGGAAATGCAAAGCAACTCAACGAGCGGCTCGGTTTCCTTCTGGAAGAGAAAATCCTTTTGGAGAAGGAGTGAGCAGAGTTTGCCTTGCACTCAATTTTATCGAGTCTGCAGGCTGGCATTTATTTGGCTCTAAGACTGTGGCTATTGGGGGAGATTACATGATTTAGTAATAGATGCTTAAAGACGCACCGGCAACTTTTCGTAACGCGCTTTCGCTGCGCGATGTTCCGCCGTCGCGTGTGGTGCAGGTTTTGGAGTCCACGACGGATGCTGTGGTGATGATGGATAGGGAGTTGCGCATTACTTTCATCAATCCTTCGGGATGCGCGATGCTGGGCTGGGATGATGAGGATTTTGCGCGGCATCGCATGGTCGAGGATATTTTTCCCGAATGGGCTTATGTGATTTTATCAGGGCAGGCGCTTTCTGCGAGTCGGGAGCATGGTTCGTGGATTGGGGAGACTGCGTTGCTGACGAGGGATGGGTGCGAGGTTCCAGTTTCGCTGGTGCTGTTGGCGCATCGGGATGGTGGATCGGGCGTGGAGTTTTATTCGTTGATTTGCCGGGACATCAGCGAGCGGAAGCAAAAGGAGCTTGAGCAAATCGAGTGGAGCAATCGCTATGACGCGGCGATTCGCGCAAGCGGGCAGGTGATGTTTGACTGGGACTCGGCGACGGGGCGGATTGATTACGGCGGTGCGTTGGAGCGGGTGACGGGGTATCGCTTTAATGAGCTGACGGAGGGGATGGCGCAGTTGCGCAGCATCGTCCACCCGGCGGATCGTGTGCGCTTTGAGCAGTGCGTGGAAAATGCCATCGCAACTCGCGAGGCGATCAAGATCGAGGTGCGGCTGATGCGCAAGGATGGCCGCGAGATCGCGGCAAAAATCGAGGGGCATTTCTTTTTGGACCGGCTGGGGCAGATCGGGCGGATGGTGGGCTTTTTGAGCGATGTGACGGCGGAGAGAAACTATGAGCGCAGCGTGCAGATCACGCAGGAGCGGCTGGAGCAGTCTGTCACGGAGCGGACGCGGGATTTGGAAAAGGCGAATGCGGAGTCGCTGGATTTGGCCCGCCAGCAGGAAGCGGTTGCGAAGCTGGGGCAGCGGGCAATCACGGGAATCGGGATGGCGGAGTTGATCAAGGAATCGGTGAGCATCATTCGTTCGACGCTGCGAGTGGATTGCGCGTCCGTGAATGAATGGCTGCCCGAGACGAAGATGCTTTTCTGCCGCGCGAGTGAGGGTTGGCCGCCGGATAATGATTTCTCGGACTCCGTCACCAGCCCCAAATCGCAGTCGGGCTACACATTCAGCATCGGGATACCGGTCATCTGCGAGGACTACAAAACGGAGACAAGATTCTCGTCTTCTCCCTCGGTGAAAGTGGCTGAAATTCGCTCCGCAATCACCGTTCCGATTCAGGCGGGCGCAGGGCCGTTTGGTGTGCTGGGTGCATTTTCCAAAGAGCTGCGCGAATTCCGGCGCGAGGATGTTTCTTTTCTCCAGGGAATCGCAAACATCCTCTCCGCTGCGATTGACCGACTGCGGGTGGAGGAGTC
The DNA here is from genome assembly GCA_031372675.1 of Verrucomicrobiaceae bacterium. Taxonomy (GTDB): domain Bacteria; phylum Verrucomicrobiota; class Verrucomicrobiia; order Chthoniobacterales; family Chthoniobacteraceae; genus SXWH01. The sequence continues at coordinate 1,366 of JANMLS010000323.1, read as the reverse complement.
TGCGCGACGGGCGTATTCCGAGGCAGATGCTGCGAACCGTGCAAAGAGCCAGTTCCTCTCGCGAATGAGCCATGAGCTGCGGACGCCGCTGAATGCGATTTTGGGGTTCACGCAATTACTGGAGTTGGAGCAGCACAATGAGCGGCAGGCGGAGAGCATTGACCACATTTCCCGTGCGGGGAGGAACCTGCTCGCGCTGATCAACGAGGTGCTCGACATCGCGCGGATTGATTCCGGGCGCATTGCATTGCAGCCGGAGCCGGTGGAATTGCAGCCGCTGCTCGCCGGGCTGGTCCTGAAGCTGAAGCCCACGGCCAGCGAGCGGCAAATCACGCTGCATTTCAACGAGGAGCGCAACAGCACCGCAGTGACGACGACGGATCGCGAGAGGTTCAAGCAAGTCATCGGCCACCTGCTTGCAAACGCGATCCAATACAACCGCGATGGCGGAAAGGTAACGCTGGAGCTTGCGCTAAAGGATGGTGATTACTGGAGAATCAGCATCACAGACACCGGGCACGGGATTGCAGAGGACCACATCTCCCGTCTTTTCGTTCCCTTTGAGCGCCTCGGTCAAAAAGAAGGCGGGACTGCTGCCGGGACTGGCCTCGGGCTTGCGCTCTGTCAGCGACTTGTGAAGGCGCTGGATGGCCGTATCGGGATGTCGAGCACGGTGGGGTTGGGGAGCACGTTTTGGGTCGAGCTTCCCTCTCTGCTTTCCGTGAACCATGCAGATGCAAACAGTGACGCTCACGAACCCACTAAAATTGCGGCTCACAAAGCGCCCGACCCGCAATTAAAGACGATCCTTTATGTCGAGGATGACATGGCGAACTTCCACCTCATCCAGCGCATCGTGGAAACTCGCCCGCATATCCGCCTTGCAACCATCATGCAGGGCGGGGGAGCGATGGCGCTGGCGATTGAGCAAAAGCCAGCGTTGATCTTGCTCGATCTCAACTTGCCGGATGTTTCCGGCGAGTCCGTGCTTGCGAAGCTCAAGGCGGCGCAGGCTACGCAAGAGATTCCCGTCATCATCGTCTCCGGCGACGTGGTGCCTGAGAGGGCACAAAACCTTATTTCGCAAGGCGCGGCGGGGATTTTGCAAAAGCCATATCGCGTGCAGGAGTTGCTCGCGATTTTTGACCGCTACGTGAAGAAATAGGGAGGTCGCGGAGTGTGCCGCGCATCCGGTCACGGCGTGACCGGGCTACTTTCACTACCCGATCTGCGCTTTGTAGTCGTCCGGGCTTTTCAGCGCCTCGCGTGCAGAAGCATCCTTTGGCTCGATTTTGAAGAGCCATCCATCGCCGTAGGGCGAGGTATTTACGAGCGCGGGATTGGAGCGGACGGCTTCGTTCACCGC
>JANMLS010000120.1:0-1532 GCA_031372675.1 Verrucomicrobiaceae bacterium | reverse complement strand
CGAGAGGGAAGTTTTCTCCGAAGTAACCGAGGAGTTCGCTTCGGCGGCAGCCGCTGCTCTCGGCGTAATGTACGGTCTGGCGGAGCTGGGCGCGGGCGACGGCCTGCTCGTGCTCGTTGGTGATCTCGTCGAGGAAGTGGGTTTGCTTCGCGATGTCACCGGCGCTGAAGAGGAGCAGGCAGTCGCCGGGCAATCCGTCGCGTCCGGCGCGACCGGTTTCCTGATAGTAGCCCTCGATATTTTTTGGGAGATCGTGGTGGATGACCCAGCGGACGTTGGGCTTGTTGATGCCCATGCCGAAGGCGATGGTCGCGCAGATGATGCGGGTGTCGTCGCGGAGAAACTGTTCCTGGTTGCGGCCGCGCTCCTCGGCGGCGAGGCCGGCGTGGTAGGCGCGCGCGGCAAAGCCGCGGCCGGCGAGGGATTCGGCGACGCGTTCGGCGGTGGCGCGGCTGGCGCAGTAGATGATGCCGCTCTCGTGTTCGCGCTTCCGGACGAAATCGATGATTTGTTTCGCGGGCTGGTCCTTCGGGATGACGCGGTAGGTGAGGTAGGGGCGGTTGAAGCTGGCGACGAAGGTCTGCGGCTGGTGCAGCTTCAGGTGTTTGATGATGTCGGTGCGGACGCGGCCGGTGGCGGTGGCGGTGAGCGCCATCATCGGGATGCCGGGGAGGGCGGTGCGGAGTTTGGCGAGCTGGCGATATTCGGGGCGGAAGTCGTGGCCCCATTCCGAGACGCAGTGGGCCTCGTCGATGGCGATGCAGGTGACGTTCCACGTCTTCAGGTTTTCGACCCAGCCTTCGAGCATGAGGCGTTCGGGGGCGGCGTAGAGGAGTTTATACTGCCCGCGGTGCAGGCCGGAGAGCCGGGCGCGCGCTTCTTTTTCGCCGAGGGTGGAGTTGAGAAAGGTCGCGGCGACTCCGCTAGCCTGGAGCTGGTCGACCTGGTCCTTCATCAACGCGATGAGCGGCGAGACGACGACGGTGAGGCCGGGGCGGGCGAGGGCGGGGAGCTGAAAACAGAGGGATTTGCCGCCGCCGGTGGGGAGGAGGGCGAACACGTCCTGGCCCGCAAGCGTGGCGTCGATGATGTCGCGCTGGAGCGGGCGAAACGTCGAGTAGCCGAAGGTGCGCTGGAGGAGCGCGGGAAGATCGGGCGGAGCGGCGGGCATGGAGCGGAGGACATAGGCCACGGGAAGGCGGAAGCGCACGGAAAATTTTCCGGCCTTGGCGTGGGAGCGCGGACCTGCGAAACACGCCGCATGATGATTCATCGCTTGGCCAGAGTCGCGTTGGGCTTGGTGTCGGCGGTGGCCTGGGGCACAACGCCCTTGCAAGAAAAGGTCCGCGCGTGGCGCGTGGCGCACGAGAGCGAGATGATCGACGAGTATCGGGAGCTCCTGGCGATTCCGAACATAACCGTCGACCGCGCGAATATCCGCCGCAATGCCGACTTCATTGTCGCGATGATGCGGCGGCGCGGCATTGAAGCGCAGTTGCTCACGGCGGCGTCACCGAACGCCAATCCCGTCG
>JANMLS010000315.1:0-7779 GCA_031372675.1 Verrucomicrobiaceae bacterium | reverse complement strand
GTTGTTGTTGGAAAATACGCGCCGCCCGGCAGGTTGTCCGGGCGGCGCGTTCTTTTTGTACGCAAAAAGGCCCGGAGCCGTGGATTCATCACCGCGCCGGGCCTGTGAGTGAGGAATAAAAACTACTTCAATGCTTCAGCGCGGGGCACGATTTTTACGCTGATGATATTCATCCGTTCTGCTGGACGGTCACGGTCCTCGGTTTTAGTCGTGGCGATTTTTTCGAGCACTTCGTCGCCTTTGATGAGCTTGCCGTAGGCGGTGTATTGCTTGTTCAAAAAGCTCGGGGTGCCGTGGCAAATGAAGAACTGGCTGCCTGCGGAATCCGGGTCTTGTGAACGAGCTGCGCTGAGAACGCCGCGGACGTGGTCCTTGTCATTGAACTCGGCCTTGATTTTATAGCCGGGATCTCCGGTTCCCCAGCGGGCCTGATTTGCGTCATCTTTTGTGAGCGGGTCGCCGCCTTGAATCATGAAGCCTTTGATCACGCGGTGAAAGCAGGTGCCGTCGTAGAAGCCTTTTTTGGCGAGGGTCTTGAAGTTCTCGACGTGCTTCGGCGCAACATCGGACCAGAATTCGAGAACCATGTCGCCTTGGTTTGTTTTGATGACTGCGACTTCGTCGGCAGCGGCAACGGGTTTTGCGGCTTCGGTTTTCTCGTCAGCGGCCTGGATTGGTAGGCCGAGGAGCGCAGTGAGTGTGAGCAGTGCGGAAAGGAATTTTTTCATAAGGCGGCGAAGGAAACACGGGATTCCGGCGCTGTCACGCGGAGAAATTCCGCTTTGAAAGTCTGGCATTTCCCGTGCCGCTCCGCTTTCGATGGAGGCCGACAATTTTCCCAACATGCCTCGCGAACTCGACGAACAGGACAAAACAATTCTCCGCGCCCTCGTGCGCGACCCACGCAACAGCGACAACGCAATCGGTCTGGCCACCGGCGTGAATGTCCGCACCGTTTCTCGGAAGCGGCAGAAGCTCGAAGAGGACGGGATTTTGAGCTACTACACCAACGTGGATCTCGGTCCGCAAGGCTCGGCGCAGAACCTCATCCGCCAGCACTACACGATCAAATTCAAGCTCGGCGTGACGCTCGAACGCCTCATCAACGACATCCGCCGCGAGCCAAAGGTGAGGAGCGTTTTCACGGAGAGCATCGTGGAAAGTCACGTCGCCGAAATGGACGGCCATCTCGCGATGATCCTCATCGTGGAAGCCGGGAGCGACCAGGAACTCGTGCAGATCGTGCACGAAAAAATCATCCCCAGCCTTCGCCGCAATCATGGGCATGACAGCATCGAGGAAATTCGCACCATGCGCCTGCTCGCGCCCGTGCGCACATGCCGGAACTATGTTTTGCCCGTGAACATGAAGAACGGCTACCTCACAAAAGAGTGGCCGGAAGACGCGATCTACGTCGGGCGCTAAACGCGAGCATCGGCTCGAAAACACAACTCAGCGGCGAGCCTTCGCCCGCCGCTGAGTCTCTCATATGACCAAAAGTTTTGCAGTGCGCTAAAACGCGAATTTTGCGCCGAGGACGAAGTTTCGTCCCGCTTCGCTGATGCCGCTGCCGTGGATGCGGTAGTCTTCGTTTGTGATGTTTTCACACGCGGCAAAAATGTTCACGTTTTCGGTGGGCTTCCAGCCTGCGCGGAGGTGATAGACTGCGTAGCCGTGCGTGCCGCCGGGCGGGATGCGCTGCGTGTCGCCTTGATCGCCGGGTGACAGTCGGTCCTGATGCCGGGCTAGAATTGCGCTGCCTTCCGCCCACCATTTTGCGTCTTCGCTTTCCCAGCGGATTGCGAGTTGCCCCGTGAGTGGATGGATGCGCGAGACGGGATAGACGCCGACCGCGCCGTTTGCAAACTGCCCGACTTCGCCCTCGCTCCACGCGAGGTTTCCGGAGGCATTCCAGCCTTTGGCGAAGTTCCAGGATAGGCCGAGTTCCACGCCCTGAATGTAGCCGTCGCCGCTGTTTGTGCGCTGCACTTCCGGGTCGCCGCCGATGGTATTGCCAGTGGGGAAGCGGATGATCTGGTCGTCAATCCAAGTGCGATAGTAGGCCGCGTAAATATCGAGTTGGTTCGCGATGTTCGCCTTCGTGCCAAACTCGAACGCGAGATATTGCTCCGGGTCGAGGTTGCGCGTGGGCGTCTCCAGCTCGCCGCTTCGGGCGATGTCGAATGCCGTGTAGTCGTTCACATTTGGCGCACGGAAGCCCTGCGAGATGCCGGTGAAAAAGTTCCATTTTTCCGAGACATCGTATTTTCCGCGAAGCGAGAAAGTGAGGGCGTCCATCGTCTCGGTGAATGATTCGAGATCGAGCGCATCGGAAGGATCGGGGTCCACGATTCCTGCATCCATGCGGGCGTAAGTCCAGCGCACGCCGGGCGTGATGGTGAGGCGGCTGCCGACTTTGATTTCATTTTGCAAATACACGCCGAGCAGATCGTAGGTGGAATCATCCGCCACCGGGCCGCGCGGCTTGATGTTGCGCAGCGAGCCATCGGGATTCCAGCGGCTGCCCCACGATTGAATCTCGTCGTGGTAGTATTCGACGCCGTACGTGAATTTCCCGATGGACGACGGGCTTTCGAGATTCACGGTGAAGCCGTATTGGTCGTCCTGAAAACCATCAATGTCGCGGCGTCCACCGGCGCGGATGCGGTCCTGCTCCTCCGTCTGGCGATGGAAGGAAAGCGTGAATGTCGCTTTGTTCAACCAAGGCGCGACATCGCGGGTTTCGAGTTTTGCGTAGGCGAGATCACGGGTTTGATCGAGGTTGCGGCGCAAATCGGTGCCAGTCGTGGTGCCGTCGAAGCTCTCGCTAAAAATTGTCGAGTGCCAGCGCGGTGCGTTGTTTTGCTCGAAGTGGTAAAGCGCGACGGTGAGGTCAGTATTGTCGCTGAGTTTCCAGAGCATTTTCAGGTCACCGTCAATTTCGTCGTAGCCACTGTTGCGCTGCCGCCCGGTGACATCGCCGCCGCGCAGATCGCCGTAGCTCTTGAGCGAGAGGCCGCCGATGATTCCGAAGTTTGGCGATAGTCCGAGCGAGAGTTCCCCGCGAGCCGTGTGGCTGTCTTCGGCGCTGGCGTAGCGGTATTCGGTGCTGCCGTGGATTTCGGGTCCGCCCGTAGTTTGGACTACGGTTTGTTTTCCATCACGGATGGTTTTAGCGGCGGAAGGAAGGACCGGATTTTTGGTAATCGCATTCACAGTGCCGCCGATTGCGTCGCTGCCGTAGAGGACGGACGATGGGCCTTTCACCACATCGATCCGGTCAATTGTGTAAGGGTCAATCGTGCTCCAGTATTGATTCGGTCCTTCGCGGAAAACTGCGTTGTTGAGGCGGATTCCATCAATCAATGCCAGCGTGCGGAAGCCCGTGAATCCACGGATAAACGGCGAGGTCTGCCCGTGGCCTGTGCGCTGGAGCATCACGCCCGGAGTGGTTGCGAGCGCATCCGAAAAAGTCCGCACATTGCGGCGCTCACGGAAGTCGGAGCTATCAATCACATGCGCGGTATATGGCGCGTCGAAAATAGTGCTTTCCGAGCGGGATGCGGTGACGATGACTTCTTCGAGAATGCTGCGATTCATCGACTCCGCAGGAGGAACTGCGTGAGCGAGAACGGCTGAACAGGCGAGGACGAGTTGGAGCTTGGTTTGTTTGGTCATGTTGAATATTGGGTGAAAATGCGCAGATTTTGATGCGATGCGGCCAGACTTAGCCAACAGCGTGCCACGCAGCAGATTGGATGATTCTTCTCTGTGAAATCTGTCATCACCGGGAAAATTATTTTGTCCGACGGCTAATTTTTATTCGCTGCACTGCGTATGCGTGGATAAATAATGAGCATGATTTCAGAGGGAGCATTTCAATGAGTCGGCTATCGCTGCGGCTTGCGGCTGCGTTCCTCGCATTCGTCATCGCGGGGTCGCTGGCGATTGTTCTTTGGATGGCTTCCGAGGAAAAACGGCAGTCGCGCGAAATGTTTGCAGCGATGGCAAAAAGCAATGCCGATTTCGTGCGAACCGGCGCACCGCTCACGGAGCGGACGGCGCGGAGTCTGAGCGAAGTGCTCGGTGTGGAGGTGCATTTCATGAACAGAGGGGAAGTCAGTGGCGCACCTCTGGCATGGGCGGAAGCATTGGGTGCGCCGGATATTGTCGCCGAAGCGCAAATGTATCTCGGCAGTGTAATCTCGATGCAGAATGTGGAATGCGTGTCTGTGCCGGTGAACCAAAGCGTGAACTTGCTGATGGCGCGGAAAGCACCAGCACTCCGCTCGCTCACAAACGCGCGTACATTTGCCGTGCTCGGTGCCTTTTGGCTCATCTCGCTCGCGCTTGCTGCTGCGCTCGCACGGGGAATTGTCGGCCCACTTCGTACACTGGCGAAGCGCCTGCCGCACATCGGCGAGGGCGGTGATGATTCACTACCCGAAGCCTCGCGGCTCGACGAAATCGGCGAACTCGCCCGCGCTTACCAAAGCACTCGCAAACAACTCGCCGAGGAGCGCCGCGCTCGCGAACAAGCCGAGCGGCTCGCCACGCTGGGCCGCATGGCCACAGGGCTTGCGCACGAAATCAACAATCCGGTCGCCGCCATAAAACTCCACGCGCAGTTGCTCGAAGGCGATGTGCCCAGCGATTCCATAACCACGATCCTCGGCGAGAATGCGAAGATCGAGGCTCTCGTAAATCAATGGATGTTTCTCGCACGCCCGCAGCCGCCCGCAGTCGCGCCGTGCGACCTCGCGGATGTAGTCGCCGAGGGCATTCGCACCGTTTCCCCCGCAGCGGCTCATGCGAAAGTGAGGATCATTTTCAAAGTCGCAAATGCACCGGCGGAAGTGGACCGCAGGCGAATCGGGCAGGCGGTTTGCAACGTGCTGATGAACGCCATCCACGCGATGCCGGACGGCGGGGAGCTTTCGATCTCCAACTCCGCAGAAGCGGGAAAAGTGATGCTCATTTTCCACGATACGGGTCTGGGTTTTTCTGCGGCGGCACTGGCAAAAGCGACGGAGCTTTTTTACAGCGAGAAGGAAGGCGGAATGGGCATCGGTCTGAGCGTGACGGCGGAGATTCTCAAAGCTCACGGCGGAGAATTGCGCATCGCAAATGGCGGGCGCGGCGCTGTGGTGACGCTCATTTTACCTGCACAAACCGACTCTCAACTCTCAACTATCAACCCTCAACTAAGCGAATGATCCTCATCATCGAAGACGAACCCGCCCTCGCAAGCGCCCTCGCATTGGTCGCCAAACGCCTCGGCCACGAATCCGAAACCTGCGCCAGCGGTCGCGCCGGACTCGCGAAACTCGCCTCCGCAAAACTCGCCATCCTCGACATAGGACTGCCGGATATTTCCGGCCTCGACGTGCTGGAAAAAGCGCGTGCGCAGGCACCGGGCGTCCCCGTCATCATCATCACCGCGCACGGAAATCTCGAAAACGCCGTCGCCGCACGCAAGCTCGGAGCTGCTGCGTATCTCGTGAAGCCGCTAGACCTCCGCGAGCTGCAACAGACCATCCAGCAAATCCTCGCAAGCACCACCGCGCCGCAATCCGCGCCGAAAGCCGCATCGAGCCGCGCCGAAATGATCGGCACCTCGCCCGCGATGCAGCGCGTCTTTTTAGAAATCGCACACGCCACGACGACCGATGCGCCAGTCCTGCTCGGCGGTCCTACCGGCGCGGGGAAAACGCTCGCCGCCCGCGTCATTCACGATCACTCGCCGCGAGCCGCTGCGCCGTTTGTCACGCTCCACTGCGGATCGCTGCCGGAGCATTTGCTGGAGAGCGAATTATTCGGACACGAAAAAGGCGCATTCACCGGCGCGACGACGGACCGGCAGGGCCATATCGAGCGCGCGGCGGGCGGCACGCTGTTTCTCGATGAAATCGGGGACATCGCGCCGACCGTGCAGGCAAAACTGCTGCGCTTTGTGGAAGAGCGCGCATTTTCCCGCGTTGGCGGTCGCAGCGATATTCGCATCGAACTCCGGCTCATCACCGCCACGCATAAAAACCTGCGCGAAGAAGTGAAAGCGGGCCGTTTCCGCGAAGACCTTTTCTACCGGCTCCACGTCCTCGAAATCACCATGCCGCCGCTCCGCGAACGCCGCGCCGACATTCCCGCGCTGGCCGCAAATTTCCTCCGCGCCTCCGCCCGCCCACTCACGCTCGCGCCCGAGACCATCGCATTGCTGGAGCGCCACGACTGGCCCGGAAATCTCCGCGAACTTCGCAACGCGCTCGAACACGCAGCCGCCGTCTGCACCGGCCCGATCATCCATCCGCAGCACCTCCCTCGCGATCTCCGCGAACCGCTCGCCAGCGAAGCCGAGTCACCGCTTCAAAACGCTCTCGCTGCGTGGCTCGATGCGCGGCTTGCAGAAAAAGCCACCTACCGCGAGATGCACGACACCATCGAAAGCATGGCGCTGAAACATCTGCTCGCCCGCTTCGACGGAAAGCCCACGATTTTAGCCCGCGAAACCGGCATGAACCGAGTCACCCTGCGCAAACGCATCGGGCGCGAAGTCGAGGAGGTATGATTAAAAGCGGAAGCGCAAAGTAGCCCGCGAGTCCCATCGCGGCTTAAACAACACTCGCGAAGCGACACGAAATGATAAGTGCCGCAGCGCGGAAGCCGTTGATGCCGCGAGGGACTCGCGGGCTACTTTCCTCGTCTCGCGCAACCCCATTTTCATCACACCCAAGTCGAGGACTGAGTGCGAACGATAGTTGCAGAGCGTTCTACTTGTCCCTACCTTCCCTCCATGCTCGCAGTTTTGGAAAAACCGGAAATCCGCAGGCGTGCGCTGCCCATCAGCGTCGCCGCTTACCACACGATGTTTGGGCAAGGTCTCGTCGAAGACCGCGCTGAACTCATTCGCGGAGTCATTGTTGAAAAAATGCCCAAATCACCGCTTCACGAAATTCTCACATCAGGAATTCACGAACTGCTTTTCGTGCAACTTGCATCAAAAAACTGCTGGGTGAGAAAGGAGGCGCCTCTCTCTCTCGCTGATTCCGAGCCGGAACCGGATGTCTCGATTGTGCCGGGAACTGCCCGCGATTACTTCGGCGGTCATCCTTCAACCGCCCATCTCGTCATCGAAGTCGCCGTGACCAGCGAAGAACTCGACCGCGAAAAAATCGCACTCTACGCCGAGGCTGGCGTCGGCGAATACTGGCTCGTCCTCGCCCACGAACGCGCCGTCGAAATCCACACCGGCGCAAAAGATGGACACTGGAGCGCAATCCGGCGCATTGATGCGTCAGAGGTTCTGGAGTCCGCAGTCCTGCCGGGAATCCGCATCGTGCTTGCTGATTTATTTCCGGCGTAGTCGGAAATGTGCGCCGCTCTCGAACTCAAAGAAACCATTCTCCGCCCCGGCGGATGGGTTTGCGTCTGGGCGCAGATGACCGGGCTGCGGCTTGTGTGGGCTGGCTTTGCTCGGCGAGAGATATTGCCTTGGTGGAAGAAGAAAGGCGGTGAGCTGGTGGATATTCCGGCGGAGAAATTTGCCGAGCGCAGTGGACTCACGGGCGAACTAAAATGGGACGACGTGCCGCGCAATATGGTCGTGCGCGGAATCATCGACCGCACGGGAAAAACGCCCGTGCTCAAAGTCGTCACGCGGGCCAGCGATGCAGCGGAGCTTGCGCGATTCGAGCATCCGCGAATGCCGCTGATCGAAGCCCCGCTTTTCTCAGCGGAGCCGGTGAGCGAAGACCTCGTGCCGCCGCCCCTGGCCCCCCGACC
>JANMLS010000297.1:0-11549 GCA_031372675.1 Verrucomicrobiaceae bacterium | reverse complement strand
GAGTTTGCCGTCGGCCTGCAACGCGGTGCTGAGCACTCCATAGGGGTTCCCGACCGGACCCGAGCCCAGGTCGAATGTGGCGACGCCTTCAACGGAGCCGTCGGCATTCAGCCGCGCGATGTTGGAGCGCGACACGCCGTTGACCGTGGTGAACGCACCGCCGATAACAACTTTTCCATCCGGCTGCCTCGCGAAATCCAACACACGCGGGAAAGCACCGCCGCTCACAGCACCATCTGTGGCAAAGTCGGGGTCGAATGCGCCATTCTCGGAAAACTGTGCGATGCCGCCGCGTGTGTAGTTTTCAAAAGACTCATCCTGAATTTCGTCGAACCACCCAGCGGCAAGGATTTTTCCATCAGGAAGCACGAGCACTTTTTCAATCGTGCTGTTGATAAAATCCGCCGCAAATTGCGGGTCGCGTGCGCCGGGGTCGGCGATGGTCACGGTCGCGCTTGCCCCACCAGCAATCACTCCGCCGCTCACGCCGCTGAGTGTGATGCTGAAGTTCTCCGTCCCCTCGGCAAGCGCGTCGGCAACGAGCGGGACGGTGATTGTCTTATCCGCGAGATCGCCGTTTGCCCACGACACGATGCCGCTCGTGGAAGTGAAATCTGCTGGCGCGGTGGCGGTGCCGCCCGATGTCGCGTAGTTCACCGAGACTGCGCCCGCGCTGTTGTTCGTGCGAGTGAGTGTAACGAAAGCCGAGCCGCCCTGCTCATTTGCCACAAACCCGGCTGCGCGAAACTGGATGCGCGGCTGAAAGGCGACCTGCACATCAATCCATTCGTCATCGCCCGTGCCGCCGCGTGCGATTGTGGTGAGCGTGATTCCGGCGCTGGCGTCGTTAAACGATTGGCCGACTTGAAGCGCCGCATCCGCTGTGTTGGTGCCGGGTGTATTGAAATCGAGAAGGTCCGCCTCGGAGTTTTCATTGTAGCCCCAGAGCACGTACGCGCCGTTATCGAGAGCCGCGTTTGCGGTCGCGCGACGGTGCCCGATCCAGTAGTCCTGCGTGCCGTTGCGCACGATTTTTAGCGCGAGCGGATTTGCTGTATCCGCGCCCTGTGAATCAAAGCGGAAGACGCGATACGTTCCGCTCGTGGAGATCGTCGAGACGGCGGAATCGGGAATCCATTGGAGGATACTTTTGTTCCAATGGCTGAAGTGGTTTTCAAAAAAATCGCCCTCGCCCATCAGGCAAAAATCATCGCCATACTCGACCGATGCGCCGACTGCGGAGGCCGGATTTCCATCGGAAACATCCCACAGATTTGAGTGAAAAAGGCCGTAAGTGTGCCCGACTTCATGCGCGACGATGCGGAAGTCGTAGTAGCCATTCACCCAGAAATTTTTTCCGGTGATATTGCCCAGTCCGCCGTAAGTAATCTGCGAACTGGCGATGTTGCTGAGGTTTGAAAATACGACGCCGATGCGGTCGTAGTTTGCGAGCGTGAAACCAGCGGCAGCGGCGAGGTTGCGGGCGTCGGTGTGAAGCTGCGAGTTATTGCCGGTGGTGGCGTAGCTGGCGGCGGTGGCGGGCATTCGCAGCACGGCTGTGACATCGGGCGAATTACCGGCGACTGCTGCGCCGATGGAGAGCGTGGTTTTTCCAAAGCTGTTTGCGGAAAAGAAATCGCGGACGCCGTTTGCGTTGTTGAAAAGGTTCACCGCGTAGTCCTCGGTGATGGCGGCGTTTCCGTCCGGGTTGATCGGTGTGCCGGTGAGATCGGAAAAATCCACGCGGATGATGAGCACTTTTTTTGTCCCGTGCGTCCATGCCTGCTTGGGACGACCAGCCACACCGCTGCTACCCTGCCCGCTGTCGGCGGCATTGATTTCGCGTGCGAGAAGCTGCGCTTCGATTTGCGCGATGTGGCCGGGCGTGCAGCAGATTTGAATGCGGTCGCCTGTATCGAATGCGACGGGGCGCACGACGTTTAGCGGCGCATCGGGCGCGGGCAGCGGGATCGCTGCGGAGTTCGCGCAGCTTTTTTCCATGGGCTTGCTGCCTGCGGTTTCGCCGCGCTCTAGCAAACGGATGGGCGATGCGGCGACGGCAAGCGCGCCGTCTATCGCGATGCCGTGGATTCCGACGCCGGAGAGGTTGCGCACTTTTTCCCGCGCACCAAACGTGTAGGCGCGATACTCGCGCTCGTTCACATGCGCTGCGAGGAACACAGGCTCGGCGACGCGGCGACCGCGAATCGGCGTGGCTGCAAGCAAAGCAAAGTCGCCAATTCCGCTTACGCGCTCCTCGATGAGTGGTAGGATTTCGGGCGGGAGCTGCGAGCGCATCATCACGGGCACGGCTGCGGCGAGCGCTTGCTCCGGCGCGGTGTGGATGAGTTTTGCGAGCACGGAGCGACGGGCGGAGGCGAGCTGCATTCCGCGTGCAATCATGGCGGGTTTTTCGGCTGCCGGTGTTGCGCTGTAAATCCGCGTCCATTCCTCGAAGGCGAGGGCTGTTGGTTCGCTGGCCTTTGCCGCCGCCGCCGATTTGCGAGCCGTCCACAAAGGCTGATGAGTAGTCTGGGGATGAGCTTGCGGCGCTGTTGCTATTGCCGCGACAAGTTCCGGGTTCGGCACTTTTTCATCGCTCAAAAATACCCAGCCCACGAACGCGAGAAGCAGTGCGGAAAAAATGAGCGATGGAAGAATGCGTGCGGTTTTGCGCATGGCAGAGATTTGCACACGAATCAGTTCCTGTCACGAGGAGCGGCGCGATTGACTTGGGCGGGACATCGGTTGAGAAGGACGGTGCCGCTGAAATTGCGGCAAAACACACTATGTCCCATCCAGCACTCACCCGCCGCCAATTTCTCGCTTCAGGAGCCGCAGCCACAGCCGCGCTCACCGCTTCCGCTGAGGCGCAGCAGCCTGCTCCGATTGTGCTCCCGGCGAGCAAGCGCCGCATTTTACTCTCCTGCAAACTGGGGATGATCGGTGACAAAAAGAGCGGCAGCAAAACGCCTCTCGTCGAACGTTTGAAAATGGCTGCCGAAGCGGGATTCGATGGCGTGGACTTTGATCAAGCGGGCGAGTTCACTGCGGAGCAGGCTCGCGATGCGGTGCGCGAGTCGGGCGTTTTTTGCCACAATGCGATCAATCATACGCACTGGGGCGTGCGGCTTACGGACCCGAAGCAGGAAGTCCGCGAAAAGGCGCGGGCAAATATGGACCACTGCATCCGCGTCTCGCACGCAATCGGCGGCAGCGCGATTTTGATCGTCGTCGGCAAAGGCGAAGACGGCCCGGCGGAGGAGATCGAGGAGCGTTGCAGGCAGGAAATAAAAAAAAGCATCCCGCTGGCGGCATCGCTTGGGCAGCGGATACTTTTTGAGAATGTGTGGAACCGCATGATGTACGACCACGACGCCAAGCCGGAGCAAAGCGCGGAGCGGTTTGTGAAGTTTGTGGACAGCTTTAACAGCCCTTGGGTCGGGATGTATTACGACATCGGCAACCACTGGAAATACGGGCAGCCCGGCGAGTGGATTCACCAATTTGGCCAACGCGCCGTGAAGCTCGACATCAAGGGATTCAGCCGGGCAAAGGACAAGTTTGTGGACATCACCAGCCCCGACGACGATCTGCCGTGGGATAAAGTGCGCGAAGCACTCAGCGCCATCGGTTTCACCGGATGGGCCACGGCGGAAGTCGGCGGAGGCGATGTGAAACGGCTCACCCTCGTCCGCGAGCAGATGCAAAAAGCGCTAGGCGTTTAGCCGGTTCTTGCGCGAAACAAAAAGAGGCAGGCCGCTAAAAACGGCCTGCCCCAAGATGGTGCTCGCGAGAGGACTCGAACCTCCACAGGTTTCCCTATATGATCCTGAGTCATACGCGTCTGCCAATTCCGCCACGCGAGCAAACTCGGAGCGCGGATAGAAGCCGCACGAGCGCAAGCTGGCAAGGGGAGTTTTCCGCGAATAGCCAAAATGGGCGGATAATTCCCAAAGCTTTTGAACGCCTGCGCGTCTATTTTGTCAGAACACTTGTATCCTATGAAAAAATATATCCTCGCAATCGCCCTGCTCGCGCTCGGCATCGTCATCGCAATCAACGTCAACGCAGCCAAACCCGAAGAGTGGATTGGCAAAGAGCTTCCCGAACTCGCAGTGAAGTATCTCGACGCCAAGCCCGAGCTGAAAGGCAAGGCCGTGGTCGTGGAATTCTGGGCCACATGGTGCCCGCCTTGCCGCACAAGCATCCCTCACCTCAATGAGCTGCAGAAAAAGTTCAAAGACAAGGGACTCGTCATCGTCGGAATCACGAAAGAAAAAGAAGACGTAGTGACGAAGTTTCGCGGCACCACTCCGATGGATTACACGGTCGCGCTAGATGAAAAAGGTAGCCTTGGAAAAACTTTTGGAGTCAGTGGAATCCCGCACGCATTCGTCGTCGGCAAGGATGGGAAAATCGCATGGAACGGTCATCCGATGGAACTCACCGACGCCGAAATTGAAAAAGCGCTGAAGTAGTAATCGGCGGCTATAAAGGCTGGCGCTGGGGCAGAGTGTCGCTCCATAGCCTTTTTATTTCTCGGTAAGCGTCTCCGAGCCGTCCCAGTCTTCGCTCGGCGGCGCGGCGAGGTAGCGGCGGGCGTGGGCGATGTACCAGTCGCAGAGGAAATCCTCGCCGCCTGTGCGCTGCTTCACGTTTTCAAAAAGCGCGATGGCGGCGGAGAAATCGTGACTGCGATGCAGTGCGAGCGCTTTGTGATAATCGGCAAGCCAGTCGGGTGACGGCACCGTTTTTTCTCCAAGCGGGGTGAAGATGTGGACGGGCTTTGTCTTTCCTTTCACGCGCAGAAAACCGACTTCGCGGAAGGTGAAATGTTCCCGCGTGAGTTGCTCCACAGTTTCCCCGACGAGGCAGTCGGTGTGAAACTGCTTCGTCGCAGACTCCAGCCGCGCCGCGAAGTTCACGCCAACGCCGAGGACGGTGAATTCGCGGCGCTCGGAATGCCCTACTTCTCCTGTGACGACGGTGCCGTGGTTGATGCCGATGCCGATGCTGATCACGATTCGGTCGGCGCGATTGTCCCACTGTGCATTCAAAGTGTGGAGCACTTCCCGCATTTTCAGCGCGGCTGAAACTGCGTGGCGGCAATCTTCATTTTCGCCGGATGAGTGCGTGTCGCCCCACGCGGCGAGGATGGCATCGCCGATGAATTTCTGCGCGTTGCCGTAGCTGTCCTCGATGATCGGCACCATCGCCTCAAAGTATTCATTGAGCTGCCCCACGAGATGCTCCGGCGTCGCGCTTTCGGACCACGTTGTGAAGCTGCGAATGTCCGAAAACAAAACCGCCACGGAACGACGCCCGCCTGCGCGTGCTTGGTCAAATTCCTCGGAGTTTTTCAGAACCACTTCTGCGATGCGCTTTGAAACAAAACGCCCGAATGTTTTCCGAACATGCGCCCGCTCCATTCGCTCGACTACGAAGAGATACATAATCCCCGCAAGCCCTGCCGCAAAGCCGGAGAACAGCCACGTCACCGTCGGGAAAAACACGTCCCATTCAAATGCTTTGTGCGCGATTGCAAACGTCGCGATCAGCACCGCGAAGACAGAGGCAAGCTGGCCGACCGGATTGCGTATCCACAAAACCAGCCCAGCGCATAGAAAACCGACCAGAGCTGTGAGCAAGCGATCCGCCCAAGGTGACGCATCAAGAATGCGGTGTTGCTGGATCAAAGATACAGCTAGATGTGCATGGATTTCAACACCCGGCATCATCCCAAGCGGCGTCGCATGGACATCGTGAAAAATCTCCGCAATCGGGCCGTAGAACACGAGTTTGTCGCGGAAAATATCGCGCCCTTTGAAATGTTTGCTGCTTTGTTTGAAAGCGGTATCCATGAAAATTTCCTCGACCGGAATATAATCAAAAGTCGCTGGTCGCCCGATAAATGGCAGGACTTCGTTGTAGCGTGGTTTGACTTTTGTTCCGGTGAGTTTCTCTGCGGAACGAACGGCGAAGTGGACGAGGTCGTGATTCCCGTCGTCGAAGTCTGGATCGCCCTCGCGGAGTTCGGAAGTATGCG
The DNA here is from genome assembly GCA_031372675.1 of Verrucomicrobiaceae bacterium. GTDB lineage: Bacteria > Verrucomicrobiota > Verrucomicrobiia > Chthoniobacterales > Chthoniobacteraceae > SXWH01. The sequence continues at coordinate 5,500 of JANMLS010000297.1, read as the reverse complement.
AATCATAGCGCCGCACTACATTTCCATCCAAGGAAGCCTTGAAAGTGACCAAGCCAAGAGCGGATTCGCCAGCGGCCTCAAGAAAGACAGAGCGCGGATGAAAAAAACGCACCTCCGCAGTGCCGATCTGATTCTGGAGGATTGAAGCGAGCACGATACGGCCTGAGTATTTTTTCAGAACCTCCACGAGTTCCTCATCGCCCTCTCTCTCATTCGTCATTGCGATGTCAACGGCGACAACCTTGGCACCCTCTGCAAAGAGGCGTCCGATGACCTGTGCATGAATACTTCGCGGCCAGGGCCATGTATTTTCGCCCATTTGCCGGACAGCGTCGGATTTTTCCGCCCATCTTCTCATACGATCCTGATCCAGACTCGATGAGGTAATCCCGACGATGCAGACATCGGAATAAGCGCCCAGTTTTCCAAAGCGGAGCTGGAAGTGCGCATTATGCGCCATCGCCGCGACATTCCGCGAATAGGGCACATCCCGAAACCATTTCGTGTCGCTGATGACTACGAAAAGCAGAGCCATCCCAAACACTGCGGCAAACCGCCATTTTCGCAGGCGTCGCAAAAGTGCTCCGGTGTTGCCGTGATTTGCCTTCATCGGAGTTTCTAAATCGCGCCTTCTTCCGCAACGGGATTTCGCAGCACGCCGATGCGTTCGATTTCTACTTCCACGATGTCGCCGGGCTGGAGCCAGCGCTGGGGGTTGCGGGCCATGCCGACGCCGTGCGGGGTGCCGGTGATGATGACGGTTCCGGCGGGTAGCGTGGTGCTGGCGCTGAGGAATTCGATGAGCGTGGGAACGTCGAAAATCATGTCCTCCGTCGTCCAGTCTTGCAGCATTTCGCCGTTCACGCGGGTGGCGATTCGGAGGGTGTTGGGATTTGGGATTTCGTCCGCCGTGACGAGCGCGGGGCCGAGCGGGAGAAAAGTGTCGAACGTCTTGCCACGGCACCACTGGCCGCCGCCGCCTTCCTTCTGCCAGTCGCGCGCGGAGATGTCGTTTGCGCAGGTGTAGCCGAGGACGTAGTCGAGCGCATCTGCGCGGGAGACGTTCTTTGCATCGCGCCCGATGACGACGGCCAACTCGCACTCGTAGTCCACTTTATCGCTCCGCAATTTGCGCGGCAAAAAAACGGGCTGACCGGGATGCTGCACGGCGGCGGGGGATTTCATAAAAAGCACGGGATGCTTGGGAATCTCGGCTTTCGTCTCTTCGGCGTGGCGGCGGTAATTTAAGCCGATGCAAAAAACGACCGTCGGCTCCAGCGGCGCGAGCAGAGTGCCAGACACGCGGCGGCCAGTGTCGGTGAGCTTTCCAAAGAGCGAGCCGTGGAGTTCGGTGAAAGTTCCGTCAGGGTGTTCGGTGGCGAGCACGGGCTTTCCCGCAGCGAGGAGTCGGACGATACGCATATTGCCCGCAAACGAAGATGAGGCGCTGCGCGGTGGCAAGCCATACATCGGCGAGGCGGGCAAAAGATTCCCGCTTGACCGGCTCGCAGCGCAGGAATACAGCCGCGTTCTGCAAGCACCGCCACTCTTCGGAGCCAGCACCGCTCGCTATCAAAAATAAACCCAAAACAAATACAACACACATGAAGAAACTTCTGTTCACACTCACCCTCGGCCTCGCATTCGCAGTTACTCCAGCGGCATTCGCACAGGCGAAGAAAAAAGACGCCGCCAAGCCCGCTGAAGCACCAGCCGCCGCACCAGCCGCCGCACCAGCCGGAGCCGAGAAAAAAGCCGACAAGCCGCTTCCGATGAATGCAACCGCTACGGAAATTGATGCGGCTGCGAAGACGTTCACCCACGTCACCGCAGACGGAAAGCGCGTGAAGCACACCGTGACCGCCACCACAACCATCATGCAGGGCGAAACCGCCGCAAAATTTGAAGACATCAAAGTTGGCGACAAAGTCGCCGGCCTCCGCCTCAAAAAAGCTGCGGATGACTACGAAGTCGTGAAGATCACAAAGTTCGGCGTAAAAGCCCCGAAGAAAGACGGCGAAAAAGCCGCTGAGAAAAAGCCAGCCGACAAGAAGTAATCTTCCTGTTTAGCTAAAAATCTACGAGCCGGTGTTCGCAAGGACACCGGCTCTTTTTCTATCTTTCGGGCTGCGTGACTTTTTCTGCGGGGGCTGTAAGTTGCCGCGCTCTTTTCATGCAGACTTCAACAGCGACATACTTTCACCAATGAGCGGCGGGCGCAAAAAGCGTGGTTTTTTCGGGAAGCTGCGGCTGCTTTTTTTGTGGCTGGTGCTTGTGGTTTGCATTGCGATTCAGGCGCCGGTTTTTCCTCACATCGTGCGCTGCATTGTGAAAGTGGAGGCGTGGCGGCGCGGGGTGAATGTGAGCATTGGCGCGGTCGAGGGATCGCTGTTTGATCCGGTGGTGCTGCGCAATTCCGTGTGGAGCTACGCTTCGCCGACTGGTGCGCAGACACGGCTGGAGATTCGCAGTGCGCGGGGCTGGTTTGCGTGGAGCAATGTTTTCCCCGCGCCGCTTGCCGGGTGGGTTCGCTCGGGCGCGGAGAAGCTCGGCTGGGAGCCGTTTGGCGGCAATGGCGCGTGCTGGCAACGGCTGGAGCTGGATGGTGTCTCGGCAAAGGTGGAACTCCCGCTCGCAGGCCCGGCGGAAAAGCAGCTCGATTCTTCAGACTGGCTGCGGCTGCGGCTTCCGGTCGGCGAAGCAAGCGGGCCGCTTTTTATCGATCTGCGCAATGTGGATTTGGTCGTCCAGCGCGGCGCGGAATTTGTGCGGCTGGAGCGGATGAAATTCATCGCCAGCGCGATTGAGCCGGGCCATCTCACCGCTGCCCAGTTCGCGGTGAAGACATCGTGGTTTGAAAAAACTTTTCGCGATGTGCGCGGTCGCACGGCGATTGAGGGAGCGAATGTCACCATCGCAAATATCGCGCTGGCACCGGAGCTGAAGGTGCGCACTTTTACGCTGTCTTTTGCGAAGCTCTCGAAGGGCCAGCTTTCGATGAAGACGATCCTCGATGCGTTTGGCGGCAAGCTGGAGGCGGAGGCTGAGAGCGTGCCTGCGGGCCGCGATTTGAGCTTGAGCGCGAATGGACGCTTTTCGTCGCTGAACTTCGGGACGCTTTGTACGTTTTTGGAAATCAGCGAAGCGGCGGGTGGCATCATCCGCGAGGGCAGTTTTGTTTTTCACGGAAGCCCGCGCGACATCGCTCGTGGTGACACGCGCCTGCGGCTCGAAGCCGACCGCATCCAGTGGGAATCGCGCCAGTGGGATTCGCTCATCCTCGGCCTCACTATCATGGACCAGCGCCTCGGAGTGCCGGAGTGCCACCTCAAGCAAGGCGCAAACGAGCTTTCTTTCAGCGGCACACTCGCGATGCCGCAGGCTGGGGCGAAATGGTGGGAGCTTCCTTTCGAGTTAAAAGTGAACGCCTCCATCCGCAATCTCACCGAGCTTTCCGCGCTGCTTCTGCCGGAGTTCACCTACACCGCTGGCGAGCTTTTGCTTCGCGGGACGGTGGGCGGCACGGGCGCGAAACCGGGCGGCAGCGCATCATACGACGGCCAGATCATCGTGAACGGATCGGGCCTGAAATACCGCACCGCACCGCTTGAGCAACTCACCGGAGCGCTCGTGTTCAAAGGACGCGAAATTCAGATCATCAATGCCCAATTTGAAAACGACGACGACTATCTCCGCGCCAGCGGAACGGTGAGCCTCGACCACGGCGGCTTCGATGGCCGCGTGCGTCTCTCCGTCGCTGATCTTAAAACCTACGGCGCACTCCTTGGCCCGCCGATTTTGCCCACACCAATCGCCGGTGGCGCGACCATCGCGTGGACCGGAAAATGGGTCGGCGATCAGCGAAAGGGCGACTTTACCGGCAAGCTCCGCCGCTTTCATCTTCTCGGCTCCAGCGCCACGCATCCGCTCGACGCGGAGTTGGCCGGGACTATCGAAAAGGAGCAGATATTTTTCGACCGCTTCAAGCTCAACCAAAACGGCACTACGCTCACCGCCGCCATCGGAGTCGGCCCCAGCCTGCTAAATCTCAGCGATCTCCGCCTGCAAAAAAACGGCGAGACTTGGCTGGAAGGCGATGCGCTGCTGCCTCTGGATGTGTGGCAGCGCTGGCCGCAATTCGATTTCGCGACGCTCCTGAACGAAGACACCGTGGGCCGCATCCGCCTCACGGCAAAAAATCTCCGCCTCGCGGATGCCGCACTTCTCACCGGCTACGAATGGCCAATCAGCGGCGTGCTCAACGGCACCATCACCGCCGACGGCTCGCTCAAAAACACAGCCCTCGGCGGCAGTCTCACCCTCAGCGCCGCAAAACTCCCGCTCGACAAAAAAGGCACGTTCATCACCGACTCCAACGCGGAATTTTCTCTGGCAAATAAAACCATCTCCCTCACCAAAGCCGAGGGTCGCCACGCTGGCGGCATCTACTCTCTCACCGGCAAACTCCACCTCGAAAACCCCCGCGCTCCAATGGTCGAAGCACTCGGCGCAGGGACGGATAACCAGCAGCCGTTCACTTTGAAAATCAACGGCCCTGCTGCCGGCACCGAGATCATTCTGGAAAGAACACCCTTGTCGCCGCCGCCCACTCCCGCCGAGCAAAACGCGCCCTGACCACGCACCTCATCTTCTTTGAAACTCTGTGGAACTTCTTCGCGGGTGAAACACTGCCTTGACACATTTCACAGAAGGCGGCTAGGTTCCGCGCAACAACTCCGGAAAACAGCCGAAGTGGACCTTCAAAAATCAATTTGGAGGACCACTTTTTTTGTTCTCTGGATCATGCACCGAAAAGCTAACACGTCATGAACGCTGAATTTATCGCAATGCTCGAGCACTTCGAGAAGGACAAGGGAATCAAACGCGAGACCCTCATTGAGGCTGTACAGACAGCCATTGTCGGTGCCGCCAAGAAAGCCGTGGAGGCAGGGCGGAACCTCGAAGTGACGATGGACCCGAAAACCGGTGCCTTTACTGGGCGCGCCCAGCTTATCGTCGTGGAGAAGGTGGATAACAGGCACGACGAAATTTCCCTCAGGGATGCCAAGGTCATCAAGCCGGACGTTGTGCTCGGAGAGGAGATTTGGAAAAGTGTGCCGCCGCAGGACTTGGGTCGCATTGCGGCGCAGACGGCGCGGCAGGCGATTATGCAGCGCATCCGCCAGGCGGAAAAGCAGATGATTTATGATGAGTTTCGCGACCGCGCCGGGGAGATTGTGTCGGGCGTGGTGCGTGGTTTTGAGCGGCAGGATGTGAAGGTGGACCTCGGTAAATTCGAGGCCGTGATGCCGAATCGCGAGCGTGTGCAGTCGGAAGATTACGCAATCGGCGACCGCATTCGCGCATACGTCGTGGCTACGATGCCACCGGCAAGATCACCGATGTCGCCCGCTGGCTCGCAGCCGAGCCGACGATGCCGCCCCGCGCGCCGCATCAGCACCATCACGACGCGGCCATGCCGCACCGTCACGCGCCGGAG
>JANMLS010000287.1:0-1730 GCA_031372675.1 Verrucomicrobiaceae bacterium | reverse complement strand
TTACCCGGAAGGCGAACAACTCGGCAGCACCGCGCTGTATTACACCCGCGACCACCTCGGCAGCATCCGCGAACTGCTCGATAGCAGCGCAACCGTCCGAGCGAGATACGACTACACGCCTTACGGCGAACGCACGAAACTGGCTGGCGACCTCGATACAGAAGCCGGCTTCACCGGCCACCCCACGCACGCTGGAAGCGGCTTGGTGCTCGCACCGTTCCGCGCTTACGACGCGGGGCTGGGGCGGTGGATTTCGCCTGATCCATTCGGTTCAAGCGCAAGTCGCTTGAGTGCCAATTTTCTAAAGACGACCGCATTGTCTTACTATCAAATTGGAATTTTTGAGCGCGAGCTGCTTCCAGAGGGTCCAAACATCTATTCCTACGTCGGTGGCGATCCGCTGAGTCAATTTGATCCAGATGGAGAAGTCGCGCACTTAGTCGTAATTGGAATTGGTTTCGTAGCAGGACTAGCACTTGATTACGTAATCGATAAAGTGAAAAATCGGAACGTCGATAAATCGTATTCTTGTTCATTGAGCGCGGGTGTAAATGCTGCAACCGGAGCTTGGGTTGCCGGAACTCTTCCCACGCAAACTAAACATCGAACCGGAGTTTCCGGCGGCGGTAATTCAGGCTCTAGCACTTCTGTTGCAAGTACGGTAAACCACAACCTTGCTGCCAAAGGAGCGTATTCAATTCCCACGCGAAATGCGGTGACAAGGTGTTTGCGAAAAGCGCCGTATGTCGGAGCTGCTGTTGGCGCATTCCAATTAGGAGATGCGCTCTTAAATCCAACTCCTGCAGGTGAATAATCAAGAGATTCCTGACACACTCGCAGCTTTTTTGTCTGATTTCGGATTATCTAAGGGTGAAATCAAAAAATCAAACATGGACACACGACTTTATCATGACTTAGGTATATATGGAGACACTGCATGGTGGTTCGTCGAGGAACTCGCAAAGAAGGTCGATATGAGCCACTTTTATTATGAACGATATTTCCCCCCTGAATTTTCCGGCGAAGGTTTTCTCCAACGTGCATTTTTTAGCATGGTGCCGTTTGCTAGTTTCATTCGGAGGCGACGCGAGTCATTTACCTCGATTACCATTAGAATGGTAGCTGAGTCTTTGGAGAAAGGAGAATGGATCGATCCGTTCATTACCGAAACAAACTCGGAAGGCCCATCTGCGCCTCAATGAAGAAAGGAAAACGAGGTCAGGCGATGAAATTACAATTTGACACACTAATTGTAGAAAACGCTCGGGCGGCTGGATGCGACGACTTCGCCGCTGGGAGTGTTTGATTATGTGTATGTGGGGCAGGCGGAGCGGCTGGACCGCGTGGATTTGCCAAACGGGTCGCGCACTCAGTTTGATTACTTCCCCGCATCGGCGGACCATCGGCTCAAGCAAATCAAGCATCTTGCGGCGGCTGCGAATCCGGCAAGCGTGGTGAGCCAGTTTGATTACACGTATGATGCGGAGGGGCAGATTGCGAGTTGGGTGCGGCAGCTTGGAGCGGCGACGACGAGCTTTGCGCTGAGGTATGATAAGGCGGGGCAACTCACCACTGCGACGCTCACAGGGGCAGGCGGGGCGGTGGACCGCCATGCTTACAGCTACGATAAGGCAGGCAACCGGCGGAGTGCGCAGCGCAATCTCGCCCTCACGCAATGGGCGGCGAATAATCGCAATCAACTCACCACACAAAGCGGAGGCGGGAAACTG
>JANMLS010000259.1:0-1925 GCA_031372675.1 Verrucomicrobiaceae bacterium | reverse complement strand
GAGCAGCGCTTTGCACACGGGGATGACGCGGTCGCGCTTCACCTTGAGCTTGATGCTGTCGGGCGTCTGCTCGACGAGTTCGCCGAAGCGGGAGAGGTCTTCAGCTTTGCATTGCTGGCCGTTCTCGCACTGGATGGTGATGAGCTTGAAGTCGGCGAAGCGATCGATGACTTCGCTCAGGGCGCCGTCGAAGAATATCTTTCCATGATCGATGATGACGACGCGCCGGCACAGTGCCTGGATGTCCGCCATGTAATGGCTGGTGAGGAGGACGGTGGTCTTGCGGCGGGCGTTGTAGTCCTGGAGGAATTCGCGGACGATCTTCTGCGAGATCACGTCGAGGCCGATGGTGGGTTCATCGAGGAAGAGAACCTTCGGCTGATGGAGCAGGGCGGCGATGAGTTCCATCTTCATGCGCTCGCCGAGACTTAGCTCGCGCACCATCACGTTGAGCTTGTCGCGCACGTTGAGCAGCGCGGTGAGTTCATCGACGGTCTTCTCGAAGGAATCACGCGCGAGGCCGTAGATGCGGGCGTTCAACTCCAGCGATTCGCGCGCGGGGAGATCCCACCAGAGCTGGTTCTTCGCCCCGAGCAGCAGCGCGAACTGCCGCCGGTAGCCGTCGTCGCGTTTCCACGGTGTGTAGCCGAGCACGCTGGCCGAGCCGCTCGTGGGGTAGAGCAGGCCGGAAAGCATCTTGAGGGTGGTGGTTTTGCCCGCGCCGTTGGGGCCGAGGAAGCCGACGAGTTCGCCTTCTTCCACGCGGAAGTTCACGTCCTTCACCGCCCAGGTGGTTTCGTACTGGCGGCGGAACAGTCCTTTCACCGCGCCCTTGAGCCCGGGCTGCTTCTTGTAGGTGCGGAAGGATTTGCTGAGGCCGCTGACTTCAATGACGGACATGGCGCGGCGATGGAAGCAATGGAGGCTGCAAGAAACTTCAGCCGAGGATGCGGTTGCCGCCGCTGAGGAAGATGCCTTGGAACATCATTTCCAGCGCTTGCGCGTTCGTCGCCTTGTCCAGCGCCTGTTCTTTGCTTACGCGTCCGGCCTTCACCAGATCGTAGAGCGCCTGGTTGAAGTTCTGCATGCCGTCATCGCGTCCGGTCTCGATGGCCACGGACAGTTTATCCAGCAGGTTTTCTTCGATGAGCTTCCGGATGATCGGGGTGTTGATCATGATCTCCTGCGCGGGGCACATCTTGCCCTCGACGGTCGGCACCATGCGCTGGCAGATGACCGCGCGGAGGGTGGTGGAAAGCTGCCGACGAATGGTGTCGCGCTCTTCGGGCATGAAGAAATCCAGGATGCGCCCCACGCTCGTCGCGGAGTTCGTGGTGTGAACGGTGGAGAGCACGAGATGCCCGGTGTCCGCCGCGCTGATGGCGGCCTGGAAGCTGATCGAGTCGCGCATTTCGCCGACCATGATCACGTCGGGGTCCTGGCGCAGCGCGCTCTTTAATCCGCGCGCGAAGGACTCCGTGTCGAGGCCGACTTCGCGCTGCTCGATGATGCATTGGTTGTCCTCGAAGACGTATTCAATGGGATCTTCCAGTGTCACGATGTGACGACGGTGATGATCGTTCAGGTGCTCAATCATCGCCGCCAGCGTGGTGCTCTTGCCGCTGCCGGTGGTGCCCGCGAGCAGGATGATGCCACGGGGACTCTCCGCCAGATCGCGGCACATCGGGTGGATGCCGAGGTTCTCGAAACTCGGCACCTGATTCTTCACATGGCGCATGGCGAGGGCCCATTTGCCGCCCTGCTGAAAGACGTTCGTGCGGAAGCGCCCCGCGCCCGGCTCGAAATAGGAGAAGTCCGTCTCGCGATCCTTGTCCAGGCCCGGCTTCAAATGCTTGGGCACGATGTGCTCGATCACCTTCTCGAACCATTCCGTCGTGGGAATCGGCGCCTCGATGGCGACCAAC
>JANMLS010000237.1:0-14060 GCA_031372675.1 Verrucomicrobiaceae bacterium | reverse complement strand
GAGCAGCGTCTTTCCCGTGCCCCCCTTGCCATACACGGTGATGCGCGAAATGGCCGGATCGTAGAGCGCGTCCAACAAGAAACGCTGCCCGAGATTCAGCGCGGAGAGCCAGCGCCCGCCGCGAATGGTGATGCGGTCGCGGCGCAGCTTGCGCAGCTCGCCGCCAGCCGTGTGGCGTGCGGGGATGGCGTGCGAAGGCTCTTCTTCGTTGCGAACGAGGATGTAGTGGTTGGCGAGAAAGTTCGCGGCTTGATCAATGACCATCGCTTCCTGGCTGGCAAAAGCCTGCACGGTGTGACCGGGGACGTTCAGCGTTTTATACTCCTCGTCCTTGGTCCGCATGGTTTTGCGGATGTCAATGTCCTCCACGCGGTCGGTGCGATAGTCCTGAGCTTCGAGGCCGAGCGTGCGGGCCTTGAGCATCACATTGAGGTCTTTCGTCACCAAAATCGCTTGGCTTTTTTCCGCATCGGAAACCGCGCAGGCGGCGGCGATGATGCGATTATCCGGCACGGACATATCGGGGAAAAGTTGCTGGAGTAGCTTGAAGCGTGGCGAGTCTCCGACGAGCTGCCACTCCTTGCCATTAAAGCGGGCGAGGGGATTCAGCCATACGCGGAGCGTGCCGTTGTTCGGGAGCTTCACGCCGCGTTTCATGTCCTCTGCGGTGACGAATTTCTCGCTCAACCGGCGATGCACTTCGCGGGCATTTGCGCCGCGTGTGGAGCTTTCGCTTTTGAAGCGATCCAGCTCCTCAAAAACCTCCACCGGCAACCAAACGACGTTGTCCTGAAACTGAAACGGCGAACCCGGATCGTGAATCAATACATTCGTATCGAGGATGTAGTTTTTTGGAGTGCGAGTGGGCGCGTCGGCGGTCTTTGGTGGCATCACGGTGAGGCGGAAATTGCAACGCATCGCCATCGGGCGCAAGCCTCATCACGTAAAATTATTGCGACACGGGGAAACTCCCCATTTTCGCTGAAAACCACAATTCATAGTATCCGCCCACCGAAAGCCCCACCATATAGCCTGTGTGGAAAATTGTCGAAAGACGAGAGTTTGCGATGCTTTTGAGTTGTGATTCGGCGCAAGCGCACGGTCATTTTTCCTCACACTTTCGTGCGACCGGAAAGTGCGCGACTTAGCGTAAGCTCATCCGCGTGTTCCAGACCACCACCTGCGGGCAAGCCTTGTGCGAGACGGGTGACTCCCACTGCAAACTCGCGCAGCAAACCGGCGATGTAATTTGCCGTGGCCTCGCCCTCCACATCGGAGCCGAGTGCGAGGATGATTTCCTGTGGTTTTTCATCGCGGACACGGTTGAGCAATTCGCCGATCCGCAGATGCTCCGGGCCGATGTGCTCCAGCGGAGAAATACGACCTCCCAGCGCGTGATAGCGACCGCGAAAACGTCCCGTGCGCTCCAGCGGCAGCACGTCCGTCGGTTGCTCTACCACGCAGAGAATCGAGCCATCGCGCCCTGCATCCGCGCAGAATTCGCACAGCTCCGACTCGGTAAAAAAGCCACAGCTTTTGCATGGCTTGATGCGCTCGCTCACGGCCTGAATCGCCGCTGCGACATCTGCGGAACGTGCGTCTCGGCTTTGCACCATCCACAGTGCGATGCGTTCCGCGCTGCGTGGTCCGATTCCCGGAAGTCGCTTGAGTTCGCCGACCAGCACGCGGATGGGCAGTGGATAATTCTGCGTTTTCATTGCTTCGTGCTGCCCCAATCCAGCGCAGTGTTTCGAGTCCGCGTGCCAGCGATTCGTGCGATGTAAAACTGACTCGGCGCGTCCGGCCCGGCTGCGTCGTTTGCTTTTTGAAATTCCGTCAGCGCTTCATCGAAATGCTGGCTGCGAAAGTGAACAATGCCTTTCCAAAAATGATCGCGGCGCAATTGATCCGGCTCGGCAAGCGCACCAAATCTACCAAGTAATTCATACACTTCCTCTTTCTGCGTCGCATCGCCGGCCCGCTGGATCATCTCCATCGGGCGCACTTCCACAGCACCTTCCGCGCGATTGTAAGTCAGAGCGCCGATGAGGATACGTGAGCCGTAGAACGTGTTTGAAGCACACAGCCGATGTGCAAATTCCACAGGTTCTCCAGCCACGCTAAACGTGCCGAGCCGCTTGGAACCATAGGCCGCCACGACCATCTCGCCGGAGTTGATCCCGATTCGGAAATCGAAGGTTTGCTTCCAGACTTCGTTACACTCGCGATTCACCGCATCGAGTCGCTCTGCTAAATCGAGCGCTGCGCTGCACGCGCGTTTCGAGTGCTCCGAATCCGGCAGTGGCGCTCCAAACACCACGCGCAGCCTCTCGCCGTCGCATTCATCGAGGTAGCCGCCGCGCTCCACGAGGAAATCCGCAGAGTTGCGGAGAAAGGAATTCGTCATCGCAACGTAGTCGCTCACTCGCATCTCGCTCATCAGTTCGCTGCGATTGAAAATCTCGCAAATCACCACGGTCGCATCGCGGACTTCGCCCTCAAATTTCAGCGGCACATCGCAGTCCAGCAACGCCCGAAACGTATTGGGTGAAACACGGTCGCCGATGATTTGCTGAAGGATTAGTTTTCGCCGCCCGGCTGCGGAGTTTGAATAAATAAGGCCGCACGCAAACGCTGCAATAATCGCCACGAGCGTCGCGAACGGGCTGAAATAAAAATCAAACAAACTCGCCACCCAAACCGCCAGCAGACACTCCGCCGCCGCGACAAATGCGACGGCGCATTTCAGCGGAAAACGGCAGATGTCAATGGTCGCCCACGCAATTCCAAAAGCTCCAATCGCGATGATGAAAAACTGGAGCGAAAATCCAACAACCGGCGGCGACGTCTGACCAGTAAAGGCCGCGAGACTGGCATCCAAACCACGAAATGCACCCAGCCCGAGAAGCCCGGCGGACACAAGGAAGGCAAGAAAGCCGCAGATGATGGATGCTTTGAGGTAGCGCAAGACACGAAGCCTTATCACGCCACGAATGCCCGACGCAAGGGCGGGCGTAATGTGGCTATGAGACTAGTCGGCGAAAATTTTAGATGTCCGACTGCCACAAGACCCAATTGGTTTTCCATATGAGGAGCATCTGCGCTTTCGTGCGTTATCTCCCTATTTTACACGGCGTTTTCGCTTAATTAAGCAGCTCTAGCTTGAGCGGCGGCGGCGGAGTAGGGCTAACACGCCGAGGCCGCCGAGTAGAGCGACGTTAGGCTCGGGCACTACGGTCATGGTGACGTATGTGCCGTTGGAATCGGCGGTGTAGTTTGTGCCTTCGATGGTGTCGTTGTAATTAAACGTCCATGACACGCCGCCGAAGTTGAAATCGGTATCGTCGGCCAGCGTGTTTCCATCGAGGGTGAAGAAGCCGCCATTCCAAGTGCCAGTGTAGCTGGCGAGGGTGAGCTTTTCTCCCATGCTCCATGAGCCGCTTCCGAGCTCTGTGAGCGAAAGGACGGCGGTGGCTGTGATGTCGAGGTTGCCGGTCGCAAAAGTGAGGTCGCCCGCTTCGGAGGGGATGGCATCTTTGTTTGCCTCGTAAGAAAAGATGGAGCCGGCTTGCAAGGCTAGGGCACCGACGCCGAGCGATTGGATGCTGTTTCCTGCTGCGAGTGTGCCGCCGCTCTGGACGGTTACGGAACCGCCGATGCTGCCGCTGCCGCTGAGAGTTCCGCCGATTGCTACGGTGGTGGCGGTGTTGGCAAGCGAGCCGTTCACCGCGAGGTTGCCTGCGGAGATGGTGGTGGCTCCGGTGTAGCCGCTGCTGCTGTTGTCGGAGTTGATAGTGACGGTGCCGTCGGTGGATTTGGTTAAGCCAACGGTGCCGCCGATTTTTGCATCAATGGTGCCGCTGCGGACATCGAAGTTGCTGCCGGTGCCGGTGAGCATTCCTGCGCCAGTGCCGGTGATGTTTCCGCTGGTGAGTGTGACTGCGCCGACGGTGTCTGTGTTGGTGCCGAGGGCGAGCGTGCCGCCGTTGACGTTGACCGAGCCGCCGTTGGCGAGGGTATTCGTGGCATCGCCGAGGGTGAGGGTGCCGCCGCTAACTAGAGTTCCGCCTGTGTAGGTGTGGTTGCCATTGAGAGTCTGGTTGCCGCTACCGGTCTTGGTAAAAGCGACCTTAGCGGTAGTGCCATCTTGAATCAGGCCGTTGAAAGTGCCCGTGCCGTTGCCGTTGCCGACAGTGATGGTGTTGGTGCCGGTGCCAGCGGCGGAGTTTGTGATCTTGCGGTTGCTGTTGGCTAGAGAAGCCACGCCGTTGAGCGCGTTTACCGTCTGGTTAAAACCAGCGAGGTCGAGATTGCCTACTTCCTGTCCGGCAAAAGTTCCAATCGTTAAATTAGCAGTGGTATTAAGAGCATCCGTTACTCCGAGCTTAATTGTGCCGCCTTGGGCGATGGCTGTTTCGGCGAGTCCGCCGACGCCATTGACACCTTTTAGCGTAACGGAGCCAGCTCCATAGACTGCCAGCGGCCCGCCGTTGTTGGCGATGGGGTTATTGACTGTGATAGTCGTTCCGGTGTTTGCGCTGAAAGTAAGGCCGCGAGTGGTGCCGGTCTGGCTGATATTTCCTGAGAAAAGAAGTGAACCAGCATTCGTGCCCAAGCGGATGCCACCGGTCGGGCTGGCCAATGTTATATCTCCACTCAGCGTGTTGTTTCCGCCGGTGTTGAAAATAGCAGACATGAACGAGTTTTGCTCGCTAGCACCCGTGATGGTGATGTTTTCCGGGGAGGTAATGTTGTTGCTGAGTTGCAGGATTCCGCCGTTGGTGTTGCCATTAGCCGCGATGGTGGTGTTCCCAGCGTTGGTGCCGAGTGCATTGGAGTGCGTGATGGCGAGGGTGCCCGCAGTGATCGTGGTTACTCCGCTGTAGTTGCTATCGCCGACTAGAGTCTGTGTGCCGGTGCCTACCTTGGTGAGTGCGACTGCGGCGGTGGCACCGTTTAGGATCACACCATTGAAGGTGCCCGATCCGTTGCCGTTGCCCACGGTCAGAGTGCCGGTGCCGGAGGCGGCGGAATTGGTCACGATGCGGTTGCTGTCTGCGCCGATGGTGAAGCCAGAGTTTTTGGTGCCGACGAGTGCATTGACGGTCTGGTTAAAACCCGCGAGGTCGAATTTACCGAAGTCAAATCCCCCATTTCCATTAAAGTTCTGGGCTACACCAAGTGTCAGGCTCTGATTCGTAGGGAGCGCATTGGTAATCCCGAGTTTCAGGAGTCCATTTTCCATCACGCTCGTTGCTCCGATGGCTGTGGATGCTGTTTTAAGAGTCACACCGTTGGAAGCTGCGCCATTATACGTGCCAAGGATGGTCATAGGTCCGTTGTTGTTGGCAATCGCATTGTTTACAGTCAAAGCTGAACCAGAAGTTGCCAGCAATATGAGCGTCCTTGTGGTACCTGTCTGGCTCAGTGCGCCTCCAAAAATTAATTCGCCGCCAAGGGAGCCGATACGGATACTACCGCTCGGGCTGGCCAACGTGACGTTGCCGCTGAGGGTATTCGTCCCGCTGATGTTATTGATGACGGCGTTGTATTGGTTTTGGTCGGTATTGCCGGTTAGCGTGATGTTTTCCGCTGAGTTGATGTTGCCGCTAATGGACAACTGAGCGCCCGCGCTTAAGCCGGTGCCAGCGATAGTGGTGTTGCCCGATGTGCTACCGAGCGCATTGGAGTGCGAAATAGAGAGTGTGCCGTTGCTGATAACGGTGGTGCCAGTGTAGTCGTTGGGGCCGGAGAGGCTGAGGATGCCGGTGCCGTTTTTCTGCAAGCCGTCGGCGCCCGAAATCTGGCTGGAAATAGCGAGCGTGCGGCCAGTTTGAGTAACGTCGATGATCGGTGCGCCAGTCGTGCGGTCGAGAGTAAGGATACTCGCGCCGCTGATCGTTAAATTGTTCGATGCGGTGGTTGTGTCGGTGAAAGTGATGTTGCCGATGGTGCGGGCGACATCGAGATTGATGGTCTGATCCGCAGTGATGTTGACGCCGGTAAAGTTGGCCGTGGAGTCAAAGGCATCGGCGATAGTGCCGCCGGACCAAGTGCCAGCATTCCCCCAATCGCCCGAAGTGCCGAGCCAAGTGCCGGAAGCGGCATAGGCGGCTGGCGTGGCAAGCAGCGCGGCAAAAAATGAGAGCTTGGAGCGGGCAGGGTTGGAAGCACGGAGTTTCATGAGCGGAGTAGGTGTTTTGGTTGAGAGGTTGAAGGTCCGAATCTATCTACAAATTCCAGGGCTGTGAACTATCCGAACGGGTAGGCACGCCACCTGACATACTCCTTGCGACCAGTCACTATTCACCAGTCACAGCCGACAAGCACAACTCATGGCCATCTTGGGAAAGCGCCAGAGCACTAGTCCACTTGCAGCAATCCACGCTCAAACGCAGCAGCGACCGCTTCTGCTCGGTCTGTGACTTCCAGTTTCGCAAGGATTGCCTTCACATGGAACTTGGCGGTGTTTTCGGAGATTTGCAGAAGCCGCCCGATTTCCTTGTTGGAAAATCCACGGCGAATCAGGTCCAAAGTTTCGATTTCGCGGGCTGTCATCGGCTTTTTACTAGCCCTGGCGGCGATGTGGCTTTGCAGCGCTGGAGGAAAGCAGTTGCCGCCTGCGTGGACGCAGCGGATAGCGGCGATGAGCGCATCAAATTTCACCGATTTGAGAAGATACCCGCAGGCCCCGGATTCGTATGCGGTGATCATCGGCTCCTCCAGATCGTAGGTAGAGAGCATCATCACGCGAGCTGCTGGCTCGATAGCCCGAATCCGCTCCAGCGCCTCAAGCCCCGTGCCACCAGGCATCCGCACATCCATCAGGCACACATCCGGTTTGTGCAAAGTGAAGGCTGCCAAGGCTTGGTCGATGTCTTCTGCTTCGGCGACTACTTTTATATCTGGCTCCATCGCCAGCAAGCCCACGATTCCCATGCGGACCATCGAATGATCATCCACAACCATAACTCGGATCGGTGCTGACATGCGCGGCTCATACAGCCGTCCAACAACATGTTTCAAGTCGGCATTCGTGAGTCCTCAAAAGAAAGCGGAACGATTACCCGGATGCTCATGCCGCTCCCCGGCTTGCTGGTAAGCTCGATTTGCCCGCCGATGCGCTTGGTGCGCTCGCGCATCCCTTGCAGCCCGAAGTGGCCCTCATGCTGGCCGAGCGCTTTTGAAGGATCGAATCCTCTGCCATTATCCTCGCAGACTAGCTCCGCCTTTTCGGGCGACAGCAGGAGGAGAACTTTAATTTCCGTTGCGCCGGAATGTTTCAGCGCATTCGTCACCGCTTCCTGCGCGAGAAGGAGCAGATTCCCCGCGACCAGATCGGGTATAGGGATAGTGGCACCCTCGCGCTTGAGCGTGATTGTGATGCCCGAGCCTTCGACCATTGATGAGACTCGCTCGCCGAGGACATCGAAGAAATCTCTACCATCTTCGATAGAAGTGCGGAGGTCCCAAATTGTGCGGTGAGCTTCCGCGCGGCTTCGCTCCAGAAATTGTTGAGCAAGGTAAAGGTGGCGTCCACTCAGCGCGGGGTCGGAAGTCCTGCTGCGGCTTGCGATCTCCAGTTGCAGCGCGAGACCCGTGAGCGCTTGCTCGACCGTGTCATGCAGGTCATTAGCAAGGCGGCGGCGCTCGCGAAGTGTCGTATCGAATTCGAGCTGCGCAGACTCGCGAGCGGCGATTTCCGCAGCAAGCTGGCGACCTCTCACGGCGACTCGCCTGCGCATCGCATAGCCCCACGCCAAAGCCAGGCCCAAGACGAGAACGACGGCGGCGAGCAAAATATACAACCGCTGCGGCGTCCACCACGGCGGCTCGGAAATCACCCGCAGATCGCCCGGTGCCGACAGCCAGATGTGGAACCCCGTGATCGATAACCACGGCATTCTATCCAGCCTCGCGATCTGTAATTCACACACGCCCGTAAGCTCGACATTCGACCCCTCGATCCATCTTGGCGCTGCCGCCGGAAGCAAACCGTGGAACACATGCTTACCCGACTCGATGACCACCGTGGTATTCCCATTTTTATCCGCAGGGAGAACTTTGCGCAGTATCCCTCGCAATCGGATCAAGCGACCATTGCAATCCGGCTGCCCCGGCTCCGTCACCATCTCATCCGGGCTTCGCGTCTTCGGGCTGAGGATTTCTGAAATCAAGGTTTCATCGGGCGGCGGCACTTTTCCCGTCCCGATTTTTCGCACCAGAGCCTCGCCAAAAGAAGCAAGCACCCCCGATGTATCAATGAAGCCCGCAACCTCCACACGATCACCGGGGGCGACCTTTGCCTCCGTGGAATCCACCCGCACGCAAGCATCCTCATCCAGCAGATAGAAAAACCTGCCCGGCACAGCAAAAGTCACAACGCCCGAAGACACCCGGCGATGGCCCAAATCCGCATCTGGCTGAAACGAAATGAGCCTATTGAGCGGCACCTTCGGAGCGAGAAACGGGTCCTTAGGCGGCGAAATAAGAATATCAATATCCTCCGCCCCATTGCTGTGAATCTTCATCCCAGCCGTCTGCGAGCGCAGATTCGCGATATTCAACAGAACCCCGCGCACCTTCACCTTCGCTCCTACGAGCTTTTCGCGCGACAACCCTTTTTCGTTGGTAAAAAGCACCGGGCAAGAGTGCCCGCCGACCAGCAATGTCACGCACTTCAGACCGGCGAATATTTCTTCAAATTTCCGAACCACTCCCTCGACCTCCACCCACTGACTGTCGCGAGAACTGGAGAGCAACTCATCAATCGCAGGCCGCAAAGCTGGCGGGATCGGCTTTGGCCCTATTTGCTTATATTTTCCCACCAACACCATCGGCGAAAAACCACCTGGGTCCGTCACTCCTTCCACCTCCAATCCCACACCCGGCTTGATGTCGCCGAGATTCGGCAGCGGTCCCTTCCACACGCCCTTTGGCTGCGCAAAACCGAAATCCAAAAAAACCGACGCCTTCCCGTCGTGCAAAACCAAGTTTTGCCAACCTTTGTAAATCACCACCCCGGCAAGCTTCACCGGCAGTGCCCGCGCCGTCTCCTCACGCGAGAGCGCCCGGATGCGCTCCACCTGTGTGAGCGGCTCCGCAGTTGAGCCAAGCGCAAGCATCCCAGCTTGCGCAATGATCAGCACGACCGCAGTTCGAAGGTAAAACAACATACTTAAAGACCCGGCAATCGTTCCCAATTAGCTGAAAATTGAAAGCTCCAAACTCGCTTAGCCAAGGCTGTAAATCGCATCCACCAGCCGCAGGGACTTCGGGCCGGGAAGCACGCCCGGCTCCATTTGATTCATCACATACGCGAATGCCACGCCGTTTTCCGGGTCGGCAAATGCGAGACTCCCCCCCGCGCCGGGATGCCCGAATGCGGACAGCGATGGACCGAAATGGCTACGCTGTTTTCGTCCGTCTGAGCCAAGCGGGTCGCGCATGAAGCCCGCTGAAAACGCCGTCTCCATCAGCAAAACACGGTCGTCGGATTGCGAGAGCGTCGTCGTCATCCAGTCCATCACCCACGGTTCAAAAAATCGTCGTCCCTCCCAAACGCCACCACAGGCCAGCATCGCATAAAATTTCGCCAACGCCCGCGCCGTGCCGATTCCGCCAAAGCCGGGAAATGACGCAGCGCGCGCCTCCCGCGTGTTCAGCGTGGCCACGCCGTGCAATCCCTGCGGCGAGCCAAATGCACGAATCGTAAATGAACCCGGGGTCGCAAACGCCGTATAAAAGCGGCCATTCGGCGGCGCAGTTTTTGCGGGGAAAACGCTCGCCACCCGCTCCTGCACATCTTCCGGGATTCCCATCCAGAACTCCAATCCAAGCGGCTCCGCAAAAAACTCCCGCCAGTAATTTCCCAGCGTGCGACCCGCGATTCGGCGGACCAGTTCATCCAGCAAAAACCCAAACACTCGCGGCCCGTAACCATGCCCTTCGCCGCGCTGCCAGTGCGCACTTTGCTCCGCAATCGCCGCTGCAACTGCATCATGATCAAACACCGATACCGTCTTATCCAAAACGGGAACACCGGACCTGTGGGACAACGCCTCGCCGATTGTCACCGCCGCTTTCCCGCCCGCCGCAAACTCCGGCCAGGCTTCTGCCACGCGGGTTTCCAGCGTCAGCCCGCGCTCCTGCATCGCGTGCAAAACACACGCCGCCGCCGGACCCTTCGTCGCGCTCCAAACAAGCGCCGGAGTCTCCGCCGTCCAAGGACGCGACAAGTGCCTGTCGCACCATCCAACTCCCAGCGAGACAATCTCCACTCCATCTTTCCAGACCGAGAGACTCGCCCCGAGTTCCCCGAAGCGGCTGAAGTTCTCCGCAAAAAGCGCAGTGATTTTTTCAATATCAAACATCCCCGCAAAGCTGCCGTGAAGTGCAGGCAATGCTCAAGCATTTGCAACATCTCCGCAGCAATGTCACCGCGCTACGACGGGGATTGCGGACTGCGTGAAAGTGCAACAATCGCTCTCCCGAGTTTCACATCCAATGCACTGGCAATTTTCAAAAGTGTATAGAGCGTTGGATTGGTTTCTCCGGTTTCAAGATGCCTGATACCCGAGCGGCTGAGACCTGTCAGTTCAGCAAGGCGATTCTGCGATACCCGCTTTTTGACACGAACTGCGACCAGCCGTTTTACAACGGCATCTACAATAGCTTGTTCGCAGTTCGACGACACGTTGCGACGCTACCGGCGAAATGAATGCACTGTGTATGGCCTTAAAAGGCCACAATTTCCAAAACGAGACGGAAAAGACTTGTAGGACTGTTGCGCCGAACCTTATCTGCCAAACATTCGCAGAGCGACTTGCGATGTTCACCACGCCCATTCTTATGAAGACTCCCGCATTCATCCTCGCCACGGCTTTTTTGTTTCTGCCCGCTATAGGAGCAGAAGTGTCGGATGATTCCATAACCCCTGTGACACAACGCGATTACAGTGTCTTGCAGACCAAACGTATGAATGTTGGCGGGCATTCGGTGGTTTTCAAACGGGTGGCTCCGCCTGCGAAGCCGCCTTTGCAGCCAGTGCGCACGGCGACGGTGCCGGTGACGCAGACTGCGGAGCAGATTGCGGCTGATGAGGCTCGCGCCCACAAGCGGCAGGAGGTGATTTTTCTTTCGGCGACGATCTTTGATAGGCGGGTGACGGAGCTGCGTTTGCAAGCTGGGCAAAAGGAAGTCCGAGTGTGGAGCAATGTGGATTTCAATCACTTCGCGGGGATGGCGGAGTTGGAGATGGAAGATGCGCTTTACTGGCTGGTGATGAGTCTCGGCAATGAGTCGGCGCAGGACACGCGGAGGATCGTCCCTACGCTGGATCGTTTCAAAGCCGCACGCGCAGATTACTTCCCCGCTACGGAGCAAAAGGAGACAGTGCCCGCCGAAGCGACCGCTGCGCTGAATGCGTTGCACTCCTATTACCAAGCAAACCGCGAGCAGCTCACAGCAGCGCACGCGCAGAGGGAGACGGAGCGGATTGCAAAAGAGCGGACGCTTCGCGAAAGCCCGCCCGCGCCGAAGAACACGGTGATTCATTTCTGGCCGAAGAAGAGCCGCAACTACCCCACCAAATAAAAGCCATGCCCACGCTCACAAAGTCACTCCGCCGGATGCTTGCGCTCGCAGGCATTGCCAGCCTCACAAGCACAACCTTCGCGCAGAATGCCGAGGCTCCGAATGAAGGCTCGGTGTTCACTTACGATGGTGCGCTGGGAAGCCACGATTTTTCGTGGTGGGGCCGCGCGGGATACACTTACTTTATCCAGCAGACGGATGATTTGCTCCTGCCGTGGCACTATTTACCCGTCATCGAATCGGGTGCAAATGCCCCGCTTGCATGGAGCTTCACGAGCACTTCTAGCAAACTGTTTCTGCGCCTGCGCTACTCCGACATCCCGACGAGCGATCCCTTCAAAGCCGATTTCGACGGCGATAAAGTGAACAACGAAACCGAACTCGCCAACGGTACCGACCCGCTCCTCTCCACCGACAGCGACAACGACAGTCTCCCCGATGATTGGGAGCGCAGCTACTTCGGCAACCTCTCCCACTCCGGCACCGCCGATACCGACAACGACGGCATCTCCGACGCCGAAGAATTTACCCAAAGCACCAACCCCAATTCCAACGACACCGACACCGACGGTATGCCCGATGCTTGGGAAGTAACGCATGGCCTGAACCCGATTGCAGATGATGCGAGGCAGGACTTCGACTTCGACACCGCTCACAATTTGACGGAGTTCATCTACGGCACGAACCCCGCTGATCATTATAACGGCACTCGCCCCAATATCGCCCCTCCGCAGCCGACCACCGCAAGCGCACGAGTCTCGGATGGGAAGCTCCGTGTGGAGTGGAATGATAACTCCATCAGCGAAACCGCCTTTGCAATTTACAAACGCAGCCTCGGTCCCAGCGGAACAATAGTCTACCAGTTACTCGGCAAAGAAACGCCAGCCGCTACTTTATTTCAGAAGCCCATCGCGCCGGAGGAAGTGGAGGATGGTGATCATATCGTAATCATCGCCGAGCCTTCCACCGTGCCCCCTACAAACTACGTTGCCGCGATGGTCAATCAGCCCTTGATGCTCCGCTGCAACGATGCTGCGCAAACCTTTGAAATTGTGCCGATGAATGAGGGTGATAGTATTCTTGCCAGAAATCCTGCCAGTAGCGGCTACGCTCCCACGCCCACAATGACAGTAACACGCGCACCGACAAAGGAGAACATGGAGGCGACAACGATTTCGATCAGTTCTGACATGTTCGAGGGATACACAGTTACGCCCTATTCTCACTCGGTTCCTTATCAGAGTTTTCCAAAGAAAAAATACTCCACCATTGCGCTGAATCGTGTCGAAGGACAGGACTGGGCAGCCTTTGCAGAACCAACTCAAAACTCCTATTCCGCCTCGCACAATTTCCAAATCGGTAAAGTCAACACCCTCACCGTCTATACGGGAACAAACTACCAATCCGCAGGCGGACTGTCCGCGTTTCTGGATGAGAAATTAGCGTCCGTTTCGGGCGAAGTTTCAGTGCATTACTATAGCGATCCCTACGATCCCAACCCCATAATCCCGTCAATTTCCGCCCCTCACTACTTAGGGACTACCCACGTGGGCCAATGGTACCATCGCGACTTTGATATTACCCATATCCCCACTACCGTGAATCTATTAGAATGGCCCATCCTGCTGGGCACATGGCGGGCAACTGAGCGCAATGTTGTTCGCGATGCGTCCTTTGTATTCGCGGGCACGCACGATTTGGATGGCAACTGGGATTGGAACGGTTACGAGCTGCCTCTGGATACCTACGCCACTGAAACCTTGAGCTATACTGTTCAGGATTCCTACTCCTACCAACAGTCCAGCATACCTAATCGCCGCAGAATCATCATCCCGCGAGCATGGGGCACTGTAACAGGTCCCGCAGAAAAGCGCTTTGATCCTCTTGCCGACTCCTACCCGACTTATTTTGCGATCCCAGAGCCGAACTCATACGACACTTTCAATATCCACTTACACGGCAATCCCGGAAAGGCTTCTGATCACAACACGCAGTGGACTGTCGCTGTATCCGGCGGAGTAAAATTTACCGATGGCGACACCATCGAACAGAAACTCTACAATGAACTGAACGGCTCAGATGTAGCATTCAAAGCCAACGCCCACGGCGAAATCACATTTTCCTTTGGCGGTGTACCAGCAGGCAAAATCATCGTCAAAGCCTATCCGAGACGCACGCTCTCCGTCCTGCATGTCGGCGTGAATCATGTGGACCCAAGAACAAACCAAGTTTCCACAGGCTGTCTTACTTGGTCCAAATACTTTTCCGGCATACGTGAGCCTATTGGAAATTCACCCATAACGCAGCCGCAGGAAATTTCCGATGAAGTCTGGATACAAGGCGGGCCAAATATAAAAATAGAGCACCACTACCACCCGACCCGTGTGAACATCCTGTATAAAACCAAGAACAATACCTTCTTCGAGCCAGCTACCACACCTACCGATGCCAGTGAGTTGTCCGAT
>JANMLS010000210.1:0-12550 GCA_031372675.1 Verrucomicrobiaceae bacterium | reverse complement strand
GACGAGTTCCTTCACGACTGACGCCGGTCGCTCCACGACCTCGCCCGCCGCCACCTGGCAGGCCACAGCTTCAGGAAGTAGAGCGATGCGAGACATGCTTTCACGAAAGCGCGGAGCGGCGCGGGATGTCGAGGGTGAATCGAATCGTGCGAGATAAATTGCCTGCGAAACTGCGCGTTGCGCGGTTATGGATGCTGTTGTGAAAAATATCGCTCTTACTCTCCTCGCTCTTTGTCCGCTCGCGCTGGCGGAAGTCACCGTCACTGTAAAACCACAAAACCAGACTCGTGGCGTGGAACCCGGACCACTCGGATTTGGAAATACGACTGTCACCGAAAAACAAGGCTCAGTCGCCATCGCGATGGATGGGCAGCTTTTCACCGAGTATCGCTACGGCGATGCGCCGCATGTTTATTATTACCCTGTGATCGGACCGAGCGGAGCGAAGATGACGCGGGCTTTTCCGATGGAAAAAGCGGAGGGCGAGGAGACGGACCATCCGCATCACCGCTCGATTTGGTTTTCGCATGGCGATGTGAATGGTGTGGATTTTTGGACGGAGCACGCGGGAGTGCCGAAACATCCAGCGGGCAGGATCGAGCACGACGCCATCGTGAAAGCGGAGGGCGGGAAGGAGTCAGGCTTTGTCACTTCGACACAAAAGTGGATCGCGCCCGATGGTGTGGTGCATTTGCGCAGCTCGCAGGTATTGCGCGTTTATGCGACGCCTGCCAGCGAGCGGGTCGTGGATTTTGAAGTGACGCTGATTGCGGGCGAAAAGGATGCCGTCTTTGGCGATACCAAGGAAGGTGCGGCGGGCATCCGCATCGCGGAAAGTATGCGACTCAAGCAGCCAAAAGGCCCCGGAAAAGGCAGCATCGTGAACAGCGAGGGCGACACGGACGCGAAGGCGTGGGGCAAAAAATCAAAGTGGGTGACGATGACTGGGCCTGTCGGCGAAAAGACGTATTCGATCACGATGATGGATCATCCCTCGAACCTGCGCCACCCGACGCGCTGGCACGCACGCGACTACGGCTTGTTTGCAGCGAATCCTTTTTGCGAAGCGGAGATGGATAAATCGCAGCCCAAAGGCTCCGGCAAATTCACGCTGTCCGCAGGCAAATCGCTCACTTTGAAATACCGCATCGTGTTCACCGAGGGCGAGGCGGCTGCGGCAAAGGCTGCGGAACGTTTCGCGGCGTGGAAGTAGTGCGCGGGTAAATCGTCAAAGAAAGGATGCCGACGACGGTACTCTGTGCAACCGCAGCCTGCTTATGAACCACCTTATCCCACTCGCGATCTTTTTGGCTGCGCCATTCGCAGCGCAGGCACTCGAAGTTTTCCCGGCGGAGATCAACCTGAAGTTCCAGCGCGACCGGCAATCCATCGTCTGCCAGACCACGGAGGCGAATGGCGTGAATCGCAATGTGACCGCCGAAACAAAAGTGACGTTTGCAGACCCGACGAAGGCGAAGTTTGAAAATGGCAGCGTGCTCCCGCTGGCGGATGGCGAGACGAAGATGATCGTGGAACACGGCGGCAAGACCGTGGAGGTGCCGGTGAAAGTGGAGGCGCTGAAAGACGACCCTGCGATTTCTTTCCGCAATGATGTGATGCCGGTCTTCATGCGCAACGGCTGCAACAGCGGCGGATGCCACGGCGCATCGCGCGGGAAGGACGGCTTCCGGCTTTCGCTGTTTGGGTACAATCCCGAAGGCGACCACCACAATCTGACTCGCGAGCAAATCGGACGACGCATCAATCTCGCGCTCCCCGAAACCTCCATGCTGCTCACCAAATCCATCGGCGAGGCACCACACACGGGCGGAAAACTTTTCACAAAAAACAGCGAGAGCTACTCGCGCATCCACCGCTGGCTCGAAGCTGGTGCGCCGCTGGATGCTGAAGGCGCTGCGCCAAAACCGGTAAGCGCCGAGATTTTGCCGAAGCAACTTTTGCTCGAATCTCCCGGTCAGAAATTCCGCATCACCGTGCGTGCAAAATACAGCGATGGGACGGATCGCGATGTCACCGACATGTGCCTTTTTCTCAGCAGCAATGACGGCTCTGCAACGCTGGATTCCGATGGCGTGATCACCACGGGACAGCGCGGCGAGGCATTTGTGATGGCGCGTTTCGACACGTTCACTGTGGGCGCACAGGTCATCGTGATTCCGAAGGGTCTGCAATACACCAAGCCAAAGACTGATGAATGGAATTACGTGGATGCGCTCGTGAATGCGAAGCTCGATAAGCTACGCATCACGCCCAGCGGAATTGCGGATGACGAAACTTTCCTGCGCCGCGTTTTCATCGACATCACGGGCACGCTCCCAAACCCCGCTGATGTAAAAAATTTCACCAGCAGCAAGGAGCCAAACAAGCGTGCGGCAATCATTGATGCGCTGCTCCAGCGCAAAGAGTTCACCGATTTATGGGCACTAAAATGGAGCGAGATGCTGCAAGTGCGCACGGATAACAACAATCAAGGCGGCTACAAATCGGTGCTGAACTACTACCAATGGATTCGCGAGCAGATCGAAAAAAATGTCCCCGTGAATGAAATGGCGCGGCAACTGATCGCCGCCAGCGGCTCGAACTTCGACAACCCCGCCGCCAATTATTACCAGCTCGAAACCGACCCACTAAAACTCGCCGAGGACACCGCGCAGGCGTTTTTCGGCACGCGCATTCAATGTGCGCAATGCCACAATCACCCATTTGATCGCTGGAACATGGCGGACTATCGCGGCTTCGTCGCATTCTTCACGCAAGTCGGACGAAAGAACGGCGAAGACCCACGCGAGCGCATCGTCTTTAATAATGGCGGCGGCGACTCCAAGCACCCCGTTACCAACGCTGTCGTGCCTCCGCGCTTTCTCGGTGAGGACGCTCCGATTCCCGATGGGAAGGACCGCCGCCAAATCCTCGCAGACTGGGTGGCTTCGCCAAAAAATCCGTTTTTCTCCCGCCACATCGCGAACCTCGTTTGGGCGCAATACTTGGGCCGTGGAATCGTCGAGCCAGTGGATGATGCGCGGCTCTCCAACCCGCCGAGCAACCCAGAGCTACTCGACGCTCTCGCGGCGAAACTCGTGGAATACAATTACGACCTCCGCAAGATCGTGCGCGATGTCTGCAACAGCGCAGCCTACCAGCGCACCACACGCGCAAACGAAACCAACGAACTGGACGACCGCAATTTTGCAAAAGCCACCATACGCAGGATGCGCGCGGAAGTGATGCTGGACTGCATCACGCAAGTCACGGAGACGCAGGATAAATTTCGCGGCCTTCCACTCGGCGCTCGCTCGGTGGAAATCGCGGATGGCAAGACGACGAATTATTTTCTCACCACATTTGGCCGCGCAGATCGCGAAACCATCTGCGCCCGCGAGCAAGTCGGGCCAACGCTCAGTCAGGCTCTCCACATGCTGAACGGCGAGACGGTCGAGGGAAAAATCAGCAAGGGCGGAGTGGTTCAGCGGCTTTTGAAAAGCAACATGACCCCGCGCGAAATCGCCTCAGACTTGTTTCTGCGCACCTTCAGCCGGATGCCCACCGAGCAGGAGCTACGCAAACTCGAAGACCACTGGGGCGTAAGCGAAGAGCAGCCAAAAGTTTTCACCGACATTTTTTGGGCGTTACTAAACGCGAAGGAGTTTATGTTTAATCATTAGTGCGCTTGTTTGTAAGGCACCCCGAATGTGGCAAGATTTTGAATCCAAAGTTTCCCATTGCAACGCTGCGAGTGCTCATGAACAAGGGCTGCATGACTGCCATGACGACCCAATCGGTTCGGGAGGTTTTGCAAATTTTCCTGCGGCGCATTTTTCTCACCATCTTCGGCAGTCTCGCTCTTGCTGGTTGCAACACGATTACTCCGTTTGATCGCATCGCTTACGAAAAGGCTACGGATGCGAAGGTCGCGGCACTCACGGTGATGAGCCGTGGCGTGAATTCTTTTGCGTCGGAGAAGGACGCGGTGTTGCCGCTGATGGTCCGCGTGGATGAGGCTTACGAGTATGATCGTGGTCGCTCGCTGAATTCCAACACGATCAAAATGTGGGAGATTTTGCTCTCTCCAGACGGGCGACTTTATGGGCGATTCCTCAGCCGCTGGCAGGACGGTAAGGCGTTCACAAAAGAAGCCATCCAAGAGCGAAAAGCGGATGTCGCCAAAGGCTTCGATCTGCTCATCGCATTGGAACGAGGAAAGCGCGTCGCCATCCCCGCAGAGTGACGCTGATTTACCCGCAACTTTATGGCAAAAATTGACTTCAATACGATTCTCGAAACCGCTCTGGATGGCAGTAAAGAGCTGAGCAAAACCCTCTTCAAAAAATACGCAAAGCAGGCTGCATCTGATGCGCGTGATTTTATGAAATTTGCCCGCGAAGGGATCGAGCGTGCCATCCGCCTTTACGCAGAAAAGAAGATCGACGCAGAGGATTTGGAGGACTTGATTCTCGGAAAGAAGGACCTCGCCGCGATGAACGCGCTGAAGCAAAAGGGCCTCGCCAGCGCGGCTATCGATACCTTTACAAACGGCGTCCTCAACATCCTCGTGAACGCGATTTTTTCTGCGGTGAAACTCTGAGTCTTCCCGCCTCAACGCAAACCATCACAGCCCAATCTACCATGCCCGTAATCCCGATAAATCTCCTCGTCCCTTGCTCCATGCAGCGCATCATCTGCCACTGGTCTGAGGGGAATCACAAATCCAATTCCACGGACCGCGCCGCATACCACTTGCTCGTGGAGAGCGATGGCAAAGTGATCGGCGGCGACCACGCAATTTCGGATAACGTCTCGACCAGCGACGATGACTACGCGGCGCACACACGCGGGGCCAACACTGGCTCGATTGGCATCGCGTGCTGCGCGATGATGGGCTGTCAGGAAAGACCGTTCAGCCCAGGGCCGAAGCCGATGACAAAGCTCCAGTGGGATACGATCGTGCAAGCCATCGCGGAACTTTGCTGCTTTTACAAAATCCCCGTGACGCCAAAGACCGTGCTCGGACACGGCGAAGTGCAGGCGATCCTCGGCATCACGCAAAAGGGAAAGTGGGACCCGATGGTCTGGCCTTGGGACACCTCAAAATCTCGCGCCGAAGTGGGTGCCGCGCTACGCACTCAAGTCTCCGCTGCGCTGGCAAAAATATCGAACAACAGTGCGACCGTGTATCACGCCGACACAAAGGATACGGCCTACATCCTCAAGTCCACCTTGCTCACAAGCGACCCGGAGATTCGCCGCATCGCAGCCTCCGACGCAGTGCTCGATCCGCCGCTGACCAGCCAGCGCATCCCCGGCATCGCGACTATTCAGGAGGCAATCAATCGCATCGCTTTGAACAACCCAGCCATCCCGAAGATTGACTACGGAGCACAGGAGAAGTTTCGCGGTTTTTTCGGCAAGCAAACCGTCGCCGCGATCCGCGCTTTCCAAGCACACGTCGGCCTCGGCGTGGACGGGGTCGTGGGCGACGACACGCTCAAGGCTCTCGACGCCGCACTCTCTGGAAGCTCCAAGCCAAAAAGCAAAATCATCCCGACCAGCGAGTTCTACGAGACGCAAGTGCGCGTCTTTAATCGCGGGATCCCACCCGTCGCCTTTCTGCAAGAACTCGTCGCTTGGGGAGAGTCCGCGCCGGATGAAATCTTCGCCGACAAGGCGACCAAAGAGACAGACATCTACGCCAGCATCGTCGGCGAGCTTGGGCCTTTCGGCGACATCACCCATCGCAAAGCGTGTATGCTCGAAGCGATGCGCGTACTCGCTGGATTCGAGTCTTCGTGGAAATGGAGCACCGGCAAAGACACGCAAAACCCGAACGAAAATTCATCCGACACCGACTCGGCGGGCGCATACCAAGTCAGCGCAAACTCAATGTCGTTTGGGCAGGACTTGCGCGACCTCGTGGCTTCGCACGGCATCCTAAAACCCAAGCAGGACGGTTTGAAATTTCAGGCACTGATGAAAACCAATCACGCTGTCGCATTTGAATACGTCGCGCGATTGATGCGCCACACCATGCGACACCACGGGCCGCTCCACAAAAACCGCAGCAAATTCAAACTCGAACTGCGCAAGCCCGAACAGTCCATCTTCCCCTGGCTTTCGCGGGACGCAGTCGGGGAGTTTCAGCAGATGCTCGGCGCGTAGCTAAAACTAGCATCCAATTTAACACCATCGGCTGCGTCATTAAGACGCCGTCAATCCTTCCACCCATGAAAACAATCCTCACCCTAATCGCATCCTGCCTGCTGATGGCCGCAGCTTCAGCAGCGCCGATCAAACCGAACATCATCTTCGTACTCTACGACGACCTCGGCTACGGCGAGCCGCAGTGCTTTCGCAAAGACTCGCCGTTTAAGACGCCGAACATGGATCGGCTTGCGAAGGAAGGGATGCGCTTCACCGACGCGCACTCGGCTGCGTCCGTCTGCACGCCCACGCGCTACGGCGTGCTCACGGGCCGCTACCCTTCGCGCATCGGGCAGTTTGGCGTGCTGACTACTTTTTCCAAATCGATCATTCCACCTGCGCGGCTGACCGTCGCTTCGATGATGAAGCAGAATGGCTACGACACGGCGTGCTTTGGCAAATGGCATCTCGGCATGGATTGGGGCGAGCAGACGGACAGGGATAACAACGTCAAAGTCGGCACGCAGTTGAAAAGCAGCCCGAACGCTGCGGGCTTCGATTATTTCTACGGTTACACGCATTCGAGCAACATCGGCACCGTCATCGAGCAGAACAAAGTCGAGGCGATGGTGAAGGACGTGGAAACGCAGCCGCGCCTCGCGAAAAAGATCGTCGAATACCTCGACGCGCCCGCGCGGAAGGAGAAGCCATTTTTCCTCTACCTGCCGCTGTGCCCGCCGCACCATCCCACAGTGCCCGCGCCGGAGTTTGCGGGCAAAAGCGGCGCGAAAGAATACGGCGACTGGATTTATCAAGGCGACTGGGTGCTCGGCCAGGTGCTCGACGCTCTCGACCGCCACAAACTCGCCGACAACACGCTCATCATGGTCACCAGCGACAACGGTGCCGCAGGCCGCGTGTATGCTCCGCTGCGTGCAGCGAAAACGAGCATCTACGAAGGCGGGCATCGCGTGCCTTTTCTCGCTCGCTGGCCGGGCAAAATCAAACCCGGCAGCGTGAGCGACGACACCATCTGCCACAACGACCTCATCGCCACCTGCGCGGAAATCATCGGCGAGAAACTCCCGGACAACGCTGGCGAAGACAGCTTTAGCATCCTGCCCGCGCTGCTCGGCACCGCGAAGGGACCAGTGCGCGAAGCCACTATCCATCAGTCTCCCAAGGCCGACCTCGCAATCCGCCAAGGTGCGTGGAAGCTCATCTTCCTCAGCACCGGAAAGCGCGAACTCTACAACCTGCAAACCGACCTTGGCGAAACGAAGAACGTGCTGGATGCGAACGCCGAAGTCGTCGAGCGCCTCACCGCGCTGATGAAAAAATACATCACCGATGGCCGCAGCACCGTTGGCGCACCGCAGAAAAACGATGCCGCCATTTCGATAGAAGGAGCAGGCAGCAAAAGGAAGGGTGGCAAAAAAGCAGTTGATGACGAGTGACGAAAAAGCCGTGGTGAAAAATTCGCTTCAAAGACGAACTTGAAACCCATCTGCACATTCCTTATCGCCCTGCTGCTCTTGGCGATGAATGCACCAGCCTTTGCCGCGTGGGAGATTATTGAGACGCTCGATGAGCTTCGCGTCGCCAATGGCAAAATCTGTGTGGTGCTGAATAGCGAGGCGAACCAAGCCGCAGTCATCACGCTGCTGGCGGCGGACTCATCGGGAAAATTGCAGCCGGTCTGCCGCACGCTGCGGCCTGATTTCACGAAGACGCCCGGCGCGAACAAACTCTTCGATGTTGCAGTGACTCCGCACCGCTTTCAGACGAGCGATGTATTCACGCAGTTTGCGGTGGCGTCCCGCAGCGAGCGGCAGGTGAAGATCAAAATGAGCGGCCAGGTGAACGGGCGCATCGTTGCGGAGCAGGTGCTCACTCTCGATCACGACAGCACGCGCCTGCATGTGGATGTCTCCGCGTCGCTGCACGAACCCCGGCTGGATTATTTTCTTTCGACGTGGGAGTTCCTGCCGCCGGGAGCGCCGGATTTCGTGCATAGCCCGACGGCGAAAAAGGACGACCCGCGCTCCGGCCCGGCGGTGAATCAGGTGATTGGCGACCACGCTTTTCACTCGCCCGCCATCGTGCTCCAGAAAGGCAAGAGCTATGTCTGCATGGTGCCCGACCTCGCCATGATTAACGCCCACGCCGTGCAGTCGCCCGATGCGCGGCGTGCACAGGCCGTGGCTCGCAATAAGTTCTCGGTGCCCATCATCGCCGAGCATTACACGATGCCGACGGTGCTCGATTTGAACGCCAAATCCGGCCTCACGGAGCAGCCCGTTTTTTCCTACGGCATGATGGATTTCGTGGTGGGGCACCACGTTCGCTATCAGCGGGTGAACGATGCCTCGATGGTGCGTCAGTTGGCGAAACCGGAGATTCGTTTTGGCTACGACCTGCTCGTGGGCGTGGAAATGCCGGAGGGCGCGGCTTTTCAAATCGCGTCGCGCCACATCTGGCAGCGTTACGGCCAGCCGCAGTTTCGCGACCAGCCGCATCTGGCTATGCCTTTTGCCGACTACGTCCGCACGATTTACGATGTGGTCTCCAAACCGATGCCGCCCGCGATCCAAGCACCAGTGGCGGGATTCGAGGACCACGGTGTGTTCATTGACTTCGAGCTGAATGGCAAACCCGTGGGCGGCATGGTGGCACCGCTGGGCGTGCTCGGGTTTGGTGATGCGCTTTGGAACTTTGAGTTCTGGAACAACATCCGCGACGCCAACGGCATGGTCTTTTGGGGCGAAAAAATCGGCATCCCGCAACTCAAGGAGCGTGGACAACGCATCGTCAATCTCGCCTTGGAAGCACCGCGTAACGAAGCCGGCTTTTTCCCGCTCATCTACCATGCGGCGAGCAAGCGGTGGGCGCTGAGCAGCCTCGGCCCGTCGCCGTCGCCGCGCTCCATCTTCGACCGTAGCTCACCCGTTCACAACGTGCCTGCAATGAGCAAAACGGCGGCGCACCTGCTGGAGTTTTACCAACGCTGCGGCAAAGACCCGCGCATCGTCGAATACCTGCGCCCTTTCGCCGACGGCTTGCTCGCGCGCATTGATGAGCGCGGCGCGATTCCCTCCTACTACACGCCGGACATGCAGCCCATCGCCGACCTGCACCACAGCGCGCAACCGGCGGCGATGATGTGGTTTCTCGCCGAACTGGCGCTCGTCACCGGCGAGGCCCGCTACCGCGCCGGAGCCGAGCGCATCGCCGATTATCTGAAAAAGGAAATCATCCCGCAGCAGCGATGGAGCGACCTCGAAGTTCACTACTCCTGCGGCGCAAATGCGCTCGGCTACACGATGGATGAAACGCAGCGCCTCCCCATCCGGGGAAATCTCAGCGCGATGTGGGCCGCCAAAGGATTCCAGGCGCTCTACCAAGTGACCCGCGACAAAGCCCATCTCGAAGCCGGAGCAAAAGTCGCCGACTACCTGAGCTTTTCCCAAGCGAGTTGGGACCCGCATTTCATCTACACCGCGAACCCCTTCGGCGGCTGCACGGCGGACAACGTGGACACGGCCAACTGGCTCGATGCGCGACAGTGCGATCTCGTCCAGCCCTTCATCTGGTATGGCCTCGAACTCGGTCGGCAAGACCTCGTCGAGCGCGGCATCGCCGCCGCCCGCGCCAGCACCGTGCTCATCAATCACCCGCGCCACATCGCAAACGGCATCTACCCGCACATCAATCTCTACGGCCTCGGTCTCGGCCCGGAAAACATCAACCACGAGGGTCACAACCAATCCGCCATGCGCACGCATCCGAGCTGGGGCGAATGTTCAGGAATTTTCACCGGACTCGCCGACGCCGCGCGCTTCACCGGCAGCGGTATCATCGCCCTCGACCACGGCTTCGCCGTCGGCACTGATAGCATTCATCTTACCCTCGAAAAGCGCGGCGATGCCTTACACATCACCGCCACCAGCCGCCTCTCGAAGCTGAAAATCCCTTGGGAACACGCCTACGAACTCGCACTGATGGTGCGTGGAAAAAGCGAACTTCCACTCTTCCTAAACGGATCCCGCGCCACCATCGAGGAGCGTGATGGAATGCGGCTCATCCGCTGCAAAATCGCGCCCGACGGAAAGGTTTCACTCCACTGACCTTCGATTTTTCAATTAACGAAGCAAACCCAAGCGACAGGCTCGAACCATCCGCACCACTTTCATGAAAACCGCGCTCACCGTTCTCACCGTTCTAACCGCGCTCCTGCTCGTGCCGCTGGCCGCTTTGCAGGCTGCCACGCAGATTCACCTTTCGCCGACGGGCAGCGACGCCAACCCTGGGACCGTGGCTTTGCCGGTGCGGACGCCGCAAGGGGCGCAGGTGCGGGTGCGGTCGCTCATTCAGGCGGGGCTGACGGATTCGGTGGAGGTTGTTTTTGCGGCGGGGACTTATGGGTTGGATGCGCCGTTGGAGTTGCGGCCGGAGGATTCGGGGACGGCGGTTTTTCCGATTACTTGGAAGGCGGCGGGCGCTGTGATTTTGGATGGGGGAAAGCAGGTCACGAGTGCTTGGACGAATGGCGGCGGCGGGATTTGGCATACGGATTTGGCGGGCATCGGACTTGGCGCGGGGCAGTGGAATTTCCGCGAGTTGTTTGTGAATGGGAGCCGGGCGACGCGGGCGCGGTTTCCGAATAAGAGCGTGGCGAATCCTTTTCTCTACGCGACGGGCGGGAGCACGGCTCACGCGATGATTGACCCGGCGCTGGTGAAGGCGGCTTGGGGCACGGCGGCGGATGCTCAAATCAACATCGTGCCGCAGTCCCGGTTCTTTAATCAGTGGAACACCGTCACGGCGGTGAACACGACGACAGGGCGGATAGACATCGCGGACAGCGAGCGGCACCGGACGATTGATTCGGGGAGTTGGTTTTGGATCGAAGGCGTGGAGGCGGAACTCGATGAGCCGGGCGAGTGGTTTCTGAATCCCGCGACGGGCCGCCTTTTCTACATGCCGCCCGCTGGCGTGGACCCGAACACGCAAAGCATCGTCGCGCCGTTTCTAAACCGCATCGTCAATGCTAAGGGCGACGTGAATGCGAATACGCACGTCCGGCACGTTCACTTCGACGGCCTCGAGTTCCGCCATACCACGTTCTCGCTCGGGCATATCGAGGCGCGCGTTCACACGGACACGGCGGTGATGTTTGAAAACACGCAGGATTCGTCGGTGAAAAACTGCCGCTTCGAGAATATCGGCGGCTACGCGCTGTGGCTGCACCTCGACAGCCAGCGAAATGTTTTCGACAACAACAGCGTTCGCCACTCCGGCGGCGGCGGCGTGCTGATGACGGGCGCGCGGTTCGCCTACATGGACGACACGAAGATTTACACGCCCGGCGCGGCGGCGGCGAAGGTCGCGCCCATCCTCAACGAAGTGACGCGCAACACGGTCGAGCATTGCGGTAGGGTGCGCTACTACGGCGGCGGCGTTCACATGGATTCGCGGCCATTTTCCATGAGCATGTCGCCGGGAAATCTCATCGCGCGGAATCACTTCAACGACCTATCCCGCAACGGCGTTTTCGCGTTCCGAAATCAGGGCGGCAACGTGGTGGAGTATAACAGCATCCACAACGCCATGCAGACCACCATTGATGGCGGCTGCATCCACTTCGCGACGATGAACCACCTCAACGCGCCGAATTTCATCCTCAACAACTGGCTCTACGACATCTGGGGCTACGAGCAAAAGCCCGACGGCAACGTGGTGCGCCGACTGGCGAATGGCATCTTCCTCGACTGGGACACGAGCAACACGACGGTGCAGGACAACTGGATTTACAACTCGGTCGGCGGCTCCGTGAAAACGATTTGGGACAACTGGAATCTCGTCGTCAGCGGCAACCAAAGTTCCGACACGCCCATCACGCCGCCGTTCGTCGCCGATGTCGGGCCAGCGGGCACGCTCACGCACGGCATCAATCTCGCGACGAACAAACTCACGGGCAGCGTCATCCACTACACGCAGAGCGAAAATTTCACGACGACTGGAACGTGGACGCAGGAGACGGCGGTCGGCATTGTCGGGCTGTTTGAGTTCAACTTTCTCTCCGGCACTGCGGCGGCGCCGTCGCAGGCGGTCTATTCGCTGCCCATCACGGAGCCGGGGAAATATCAAATCTCGCTGCTCTACAAACCCGGCAGCGACCGAGCGTCGAACGCGCCCATCACCATCGCCCACGCGGGCGGCACGGCCACGGTGCCGTGGAATATGCGCACTGGCTCCACGCACGGTTTCGCGGTCGAGGTCGGCGAGTGGAATTTCGTGCCCGGCGGGACGAACACGGTGACGCTCTCGACCACCGGCACCGACGGCAAAGTCATCGCGGACTCCGTGGCGTTCGTGAAAATCGAGGACACTG
>JANMLS010000206.1:0-3382 GCA_031372675.1 Verrucomicrobiaceae bacterium | reverse complement strand
TCCAAGTGTTTCCATTCGTGGTCTTTTAAGTCGCTGGTGTAAGGTTCGTGTTTTTCCATCCACAGCTTTGCAGCAGGACTTTGTACATCGTACAAGTGCTAAGTTACTAGCACTAGGGCTTTTTTTCACAGCCTCTTAGACTTTGCCGGTCAATCCTCGCGGCGCTCTCGACAGCACCGGCGACCCCAAGCTCGTCGGCGAGGTGCAAGACACCTTCGAGCTAATCGAGCGCCTCGCAAAATCCCAGAAAGCCCGCCAGTCCATCATCCGCCACGCCTTCCGCTTCTTCCTGGGACGCAACGAAAACCTCTCCGATTCCAAAACTTTGATGGATGCTGAAAAAGCCTACATCGCTTCCAAAGGCAGCTTCGATGCAGTCATCGTCTCGCTGCTCACCTCCGATTCTTTTATCTACCGCAGACTAACTACCAAACCATAAAGCCATGCACTTCAATCGCCGCGAATTTTTCAAAACAACCGCCCTCGGCACCGCCAGCCTCGCCCTGTCGCCATCATTCAGCCACCTCATGGCCACGCCTGCATCGGGCGGCTTTCCGCACCGCTTCATCTTCATCCGCAAGTCCAACGGCAATCTACCCGAGCAATTCGGTCTGCCGTCTTTCACTGCGGAACAGCAGAAAATGCACAAGGAAAAGAAGGCATTTGAGGTCGGGCTGGACAAACACGAGCTGCCCGAATGGCTACGCGGCTTGGAAAAGCACAAGGAAAACATGACCATCCTCCACGGCATCTCCATGTGCGTCTCCGGCGGCGGGCATTACTCCTATTCCGGCTGCATGGGCGCTTACAAAGCCGGGCGCGATGTCCTCAGTAATATCAAATGGGCCACCGTGGACTTTGAACTCGCAAAGCTTTTCCCATCGCCCTTTGGCCACGTCGAAATGTCGCTCGCCGTCCCCCACGGGCGCGAGTTCCGCACCGGCATCGTCCCCGGCTACTCCGCCCCCGGCGCCCAGCAGCGCAACTACTGCTACGCCGACCCGATGACCGCCTACAACGAGCTGTTCAAATCCGTCACCAACAAAGGCGCGGTGGAATCCGACAACTCCCTCCTCGACTACCTACGCGGCGAAGAATCCCTCCGCCTCAAAAACCTCGACGGCGAAGAGCACCTCAAAATTGACAACCAAGTCCGCGCCCTCGAAGCCATCCGCGAGCGCAATCAAAAAGTCTCCGCTCTCGGCGATACCATCAAAAAGCACCTCCCTAAGCTCGACCCTATCCATGAAAACGGCGGCGCGGATGCCACCCTCCTGCAAAAACAAGCAGCCTTCACCGACATCATCATCGCCGCGCTGGCGACCGGACTCACCAACGTCGTCACCTACACCATTGATGACCTCGGCACCGACATCGCCACCCTCCCCGAAAACGAGACCAAAACCAGCATCCACGCCATCGGCCACGGCGGCGACCCAAGAGCGCTTGCCATGCGCGCCGTCATCCAGACCCACCACATGAAGCAGATCGAGACCATGGTCACCAAACTCAAAGCCATCCCCGAAGGCAACGGCACCCTGTTCGACAACACCACCATCATCTACCTCCCCGAAACCGGAGCCGGCCACCACAGCCCCGACACCGAGGCGCCGATGATCGTCATGACCGGCAGAAAATCAAAACTCGACCTCGCTGGCCGCTACATCCGCCTGCCCTTCCACGGCACCGAAGGCCACAAAACCTTGAGCAACTGGTATACAACCCTCCTCAACGCCCACGGCAACCCCATCAAACACTACGGCGACCTCGACCAAGTCATGCAGCGCAACCGCCTCCAGCAAACCGGAGCGATTAGCCGTTTCCTAGCCTGATTCCCAGCCCTCCGTAGCCTACTCAGTCTTCTCACTCACAGTGTTTACAAACTGAGCAAGCCCGTGTTAGGGGGATAAACTTATGTCTCGGCTTATTTTACTTATCGTGGCTCTAGCTGTCGGTTTTTACCGATACTATGATCGGAAATCAAAGTCCGAAGCAGAAGCCT
This sequence comes from Verrucomicrobiaceae bacterium, assembly GCA_031372675.1. Taxonomy (GTDB): domain Bacteria; phylum Verrucomicrobiota; class Verrucomicrobiia; order Chthoniobacterales; family Chthoniobacteraceae; genus SXWH01. The sequence continues at coordinate 1,380 of JANMLS010000206.1, read as the reverse complement.
CAAAAGGGATTACGGTTCTAGTGGAGGAAAAGAAAATCCCGGGCAAAGACCCAATCAAAGATGCAATATATGCGGAGCAAATTAAAATACGGTCGCTCTACAACGCCCGCAAATTTGCCGAACTAGACGCAACCGCTAAAAACCTTCGCGCAACAAAGGCGGTTTACGAAAATGGCTCATGGAAGATTGCTCAATTTTACAGCGCATTTGAATGTCAGAAGTCTGAACCGGAAAGCATGTGGCAGTTGCATGATAAAATTCATCACGATTGGATTGCAGCGCACTCGGGCTCGATAACTGCGCATGTTTCGTATGCGGATTTTCTCGTGAGTTACGCTTGGAAAGCCCGTGGCAATGGTTTTATCAACACTGTTAGCGATGAGGGTTTGCGATTGATGGAAGAACGACTGGAAGCCGCCGCCGAAGTCCTCGAAGCTGCTAAAAAAATACCGGAAAAAGACCCTGTATTTTACAGGGTGATGTTGCTGATAGCCTTGGGCCAAGGATGGGAGAAGCCCGCTTATGATGCGCTTACAAATGAGGCGGTTACATTTGAGCCAAAATTCTGGGGCTACGACACCACCCGTGCAAATTCTCTGCTCCCCCGTTGGTACGGAGAGCCGGGAGATTGGGAGGCGTATGCCGACCTAGCAGCGAAGAGGCCGGGCGGGCTTGGGGCGGAAGTTTATGCCCGGATTGTTATTTCGCTTAACGGGTATTACGGCCATGTCTTTCGCGAAACAAAAGCTTCATGGCCAAAGACTCGGGCTGGCCTTGAACTGATGGTGAATAAACATCCCAACGCGATTGAAATTCAAATCCACGCGGTGGAGCTTGCTGCTTTGGCTCGGGATCAGGAACTGGCAAAGGCGATGCTGAAGCGAATGGGGGACAATTATTTTACGGCTGGTTGGTCTAGCCGTAGCCGTGCGGCTGAAATCCGCGCTTGGGCTTTAGCGGATGAGATAAAGAAATAGCCTGTTCCTAATTACGCTAGTTTCTACGGCGCTAAAAAATTGATGCGTCAACAATGGCGAGCACGTCGTCCAAAACCTCTTGTGGCGCACGTTCGATGAGCTTCATTCCTCGCGAGCGGAAATCGAGGGATTTCACCTGTTCGCTCATTACAAAGCCTGTGAGGGAAGTGCGGTTTGCGATGGGGACGTGAAACGGGATTCCGCGATCCGTATTCGTGATCGGGCAGCAAATTGCCAGCCCGGTTGAACGATTGAAGACGGTTTTACCCCGAACGCCGCGATTGAATAGAGGCGTTTTGCGCGGCGAGGACGGTGGTATGGGAGTTTGTGAAGACATTCCACACTCCGCCTGCCGCACAAAACGTTGACATGGATTTTGCTCCGCTTTCGGGCGCGGGCCAAG
>JANMLS010000190.1:0-2077 GCA_031372675.1 Verrucomicrobiaceae bacterium | reverse complement strand
TGCTCGCCTACGGCCTGCACAGACCGGAATCACTACTCGGCAATTTCTACGTGGTCGCCGGGATGGTCGTCGCATTTTCCACGCTGTATCCCAACGCGCTGGCTTTTGGATTTATACCATTCAAATACGCTGCTGCGGCGTGCGTGTTCTGCGGCTCGTTGATGCAGGTTTCGGAGAAAGATTTCTTCGGACTCGCCGCCTTATGGGTGACTTGCGCCGCCGCGATGCTCTACATTTTGCACGCGCTGGATAAGGACTACGACGACTACGTTCCCATCACCGCTCGCATCCGAGGATTATTCCGTCGGAAGCCGAAATTCCACGTCGTGCGCCGACCACTACCGCAGCCGACTTATCATTCCCGATACGAAGATGAATCACCCGAACCGGAGAGCGGCGTGACTGCGGAAGTTGATGCTATTTTGGAAAAAGTCGCGCATTCCGGCCTTAACAGCCTCAGTCCCGCCGAGCACGGAAAGCTGCAAAAAGCCCGCGAAGAACTTCAGCGCCGCGACCGCCTCTAATTTCCTACTGCACCGGCTGCGCAAGCATACCAATTGCTTACACTTGCTCACTATGTCCTCAGCAAATCCGAATCCCGACCCCATCAATGCCAGCGACTTTGAAATTAAGAGCATTCTTCTCGTTGATGACGATGTGGAGCTTGCGGATACGCTGAAAGAGCTGCTCGAAAGGCGCAATTACGTCGTCACCACAGCGCGCAACGGTGTGGACGGGCTTCGCGAGGTGATGTCTATGGATTTTGATGTCATCATTTGCGATATGATGATGCCGACGATGCCGGGCGACATGTTTTACCTCGCAGTGCAAAAAGTGAAGCCCTCGCATTGCAGGCGGTTTTTATTTGTAACAGGCCACCACGGAGAACCGCGTATTCAGGATTTCCTTCAACGCGCCGACGGCCTGGCTTTGAGCAAGCCGGTACCTTCGGAGGATTTGATTCAGATGATTTCGCTTGTTCTAAAACGAAACGCGACGGCAAATCTTACGCTTTAGCCGCAGGACTCCGGGCACAAATTGGGGGCGATTTCGGGCGGGCGAAGCACATACATTGCAAATACAAATCTGGCACCGGAAATGCTTAAATTAAGTCGTTTTATGCAGCCTAACGCACCATCTCCGACCAGTTATGGACTTATCTCCCAGAGAAGCCTTGCGAACAAAGGATTCACTTTGGTGGAAGTCATTATCGCTTGCGGGATTATAGTTATCTCATTCGGCACGATGATGCAGGTGTTGCTCCAGCTCAACAGGCAGGCGATTCTCTCCCGAGTCCAGACGAGTGCGCGAATGGTGGTGCAGCGCAACATCGATCAAGCCCTCGCGGAAAAATTCACTGTCTCGGTAATACCTTCCATTCTAGCGATTACATCTGCATCCGGGGTAACTTGGGATGATGATGGCGGCGGCGATAATAGAGTCTCGATTACAGTACAAAACGGCACCACAACGGCAACCACGCTCGGCACTTTAACCCGGACAGTCACAGCAATCGCGAATGCAAACGGCGCAGATGTGCGCTTGGTGAGATTCTCGGTCGCTTACAACTATCGGGGCCGTCCTTACACTTATTCGGCAACCACGATACGCTCCAGAGATTAGGCCATGAAAAATCGCAAACATTACTCTATATCCGCATTCACCATCACCGAGACGATGGTCGCATCGCTGGCATTTGGCATCGTGTCAGTCGGCGTGATGCTCTTTTTGAATACGGGGCTGCTCACTTTCGCAAAGAACTACTCCACGAATGTATCCCACTCCAGCATGAGGGACGCGCTTGACCGTGTTGGCAACTCGATGAACACGGCAGCCAGCAGCCCAGAGCTGATCAATACGAATGGGACTGTAGTTACGACAGGAAGTGCGCCCGGAATCCGGTTCGATCAGCTTCGCGGCTATCCATACATCGTAACGCATCCTGGTGGAGCAGGGCTTTCTGCATCTGCTACTACGCTGGTTTTGACTCGCTCGGTTCACGCACTTTCATCCCCTCCGATTCCAATCGCAGGGGATATTATCACCTTGGATAATTCTACGGCGCGGCTGCGTGTGG
>JANMLS010000177.1:0-6615 GCA_031372675.1 Verrucomicrobiaceae bacterium | reverse complement strand
GGAATCGCACCTGCAAATCTGGCAACTGACTCTGTAGGACTGTTTCCATCCAGCCATCGTGCTGCATGCGGTCAGGAAGACCGTTGCCGAGGATGGCGACGGTGTCGCCTTTGCTGAAAGCAAACGGCAGTGTGTCTTTGTAGTCCGCAGGCACGTCTGCCAGATCAGGCTCCTTCGCGGCAGGTGCTCCGCCGCCGCCCGAGCCCTTCGCCGCCGGTTTGCCGGGCTTACCTTCAAAGGAGAGATAAGCGAGCTTGCCGCCGCCTTTGACATCAATCGTGAGCGAATCGCCAGCGGCCACATTCTTCAGCTCGAACACCGCTTTGCGCCCTTCATCGAGCAATTGCAGCGTGAAATCACCGAGACGATCTGAGAAGCCCCGACGGCTCCACAGGCTGATTGCATCCACTTGTTGTGCAGAACCAAGATCGACCTCCCACCAAGGATTCGGCTGGTTCTCCTGCGTGTGCGTCATGCCATTCCCATAGTTCGGGTTTTTGTCGCCATCCATCGCACGGTTTGCATCGCCGCCGTGTCCGGTGGTCGATTGCTTGGCCTTGCCGCCCTTCGCGATGTTTTTGCCACCGCTCAGGATCTCGATCTCGGCGATCTGCAGGCACTTCTTTTCGCCGGGGATTTCAATGCGGACAAAACGAGCCGGTTTGCCGGTCGCGACGGTTGGCTTGGCAGAGACCTCGGTTTTAGCAGCCTGTTTCTCGGCCTTTTTCTCCGTCCTCTCTTCCTTCTTCGACTTCGCGGGTCCCTGCGTGTTGTTGTTCGCGGGAATCGGGCTTTCAAATCCAGCATACATCTCCGGCTTGATGCCGCGAGCATACGCGCCACCGCCGAAGGTGTTCGGCTTCGCTGCACTGACAAAAGCGACGTTGATATCTGCTTTGATCGCGTCTTCCAGACCCACGGCCCAGAAACAACTGTTCACCATCATGCGACGATAGCCTTCGTTCGTGATGTCCTCTGATGTTCCGTAAAGGGAGGTGAAAACGCGGCCTACTTTGCCCGAAGCGCTTTTATAAGAGCGAGTCCACTCGCTGGGCTGCGGTGGCTGTGTCTTTGATGCAGGAGAATCCTGTGTCATGCCATCCAGCGGCTGCGCCATTGTCAAAATCTCACCATCCGTTGGTTTGCCGACGTAACCACCTGCCTGCACCCAAATGTTCTTCACGCCGCGAAGGATCGGATGCGCTGCCTTGTCCGGCACGATGGCGATACGCGTGCTTTGTGAGTGATTTTTGCCGTAATGGCCAACCCACGTCTGCCCGAGCACCTGATGGCCGAAGCCGGACTCGTAACCCGCGACTTTGGAATTGTAGTCATACTTGGCATAAGGCTCTGGCGTGCCTTTAAAAGCATGTGTGGCCGTGCGCAGACCGATCACGGGTCCACCGCGATTGAGATAAGCATCGAGGTGCTTCATCTGCTCAGGCGGCAGGCCCTGAAAGCGCAGAAAGACGACGGCGAGATCTGCGGAGTCGAGTGCCTCCATGCCAGGAATGTTCTGCGGCTCACCCGCAGCGATGTTGCCTTCCGGGTCGATGTCAAAAAGCACCGTGCATTTAAAACCGTGATGCTTTGCCAAAATACGTGCGATAGCAGGCAGCGTTTCTTCAGAGCGATACTCATGATCCCCGGCCAAAAAGACGATGTGTTTGCCTTTGCCGGGCCCTTCCGTGCCTTCAAAGACAAGCGGTGCAGCGCTGGCGAGCGAAACGAGGGTGAATAGTATGAGTAGGATGTGTTTCATGAGGGTTGGGTATTGGAAATGGATGAGGAGTACTTCAGGCGAGGACGGCTTTCACGACCTTGGCGGGATCGACGCCAGTCAGCTTAAAGTCGAGACCTTGCGCTCGGAAAGTGAAGCGCTCGTGATCGATGCCAAGCAGGTGCATGATGGTGGCGTGGAAGTCGCGCACGTGAACGGGGTCTTTGACGATGTTGTAGCTGAAATCATCCGTCTCGCCGAAGACTTGTCCGCGTTTTACTCCCGCGCCCGCCATCCAGATGCTGAAGCAGCGCGGGTGGTGGTCGCGCCCGTAATCATCGGCGGTGAGCTTGCCCTGCGAATAGACGGTGCGCCCAAATTCGCCGCCCCAGATGACGAGCGTGTCTTCGAGGAGGCCGCGCGATTTTAGCTCGGAGAGCAGCGCGGCGGTGGGCTGGTCGGTGTCGTAGCACTGGGTCTTGATGCCGGCGGGGAGGTTGCCGTGCTGGTCCCAGCCGCGATGGTAGAGCTGGATAAAGCGCACGCCGCGCTCGGCGAGGCGGCGGGCGAGGATGCAGTTTGCGGCGTAGGTGCCGGGCTTGCGCGATTCGGGGCCGTAGCTCTCGAAGACGGCGGCGGGTTCTTTGGAAAGATCGGCAAGCTCGGGGACGCTGGCCTGCATCCGGTAGGCCATCTCGAATTGGTCCATGCGGTCGCGGATTTCGGGATCGTGGTTGTCTTGGAAAGCGAGCGTGTTGAGCGCGGAGAGATCGTCCTGCTCGGCGCGGCGGCGCTCGCGTGTGATGCCGGGCGGCGAGTCGAGGTAGAGCACGGGCGATTTCCCCGAAGTAAAGCGCACGCCCTGGTGCTTCGCAGGCAGAAAGCCCGCGCCCCACATGCGCTCGTGGAGCGGCTGGGCGTTCACGCCTTTTTTCCCGCTCGGCTGCGAGACCATGACGACGAATGCGGGGAGGTCGGCGTTCATCGAGCCAAGGCCGTAGGAGAGCCACGAGCCGAAGGATGGACGCCCGCCGTTCATGTGGCCGGTTTGGAGAAATGTCATCGCCGGGTCGTGGTTGATGGCCTCGGTGTGCATTGAGCGGATGACGCAAATTTCATCCGCGAGCTTCGCCGTGTGGGGCAGCAACTCGCTCACCCAAGTGCCCGCTTTTCCATGCTGCGCGAATTTGAAAATCGTGGGCGCGATGGGCAGTCGCGCCTGCCCGGAGGTCATGCCGGTGATGCGCTGTGAGCCGCGTACTTCGACTGGCAAATCTTTATCGAACATCGCGGCGAGACCGGGCTTGTAATCGAATGTTTCCAACTGCGAAGGCGCACCCGCTTGCGTGAGCCAGATGACGCGCTTCGCCTTCGGCGCGAAGTGCGGCGCGGCGGTGAGAAGGCGCGGGTCCAGCAGCGAAGCAAGCGCGACGGAGCCAATGCCAAGGCTGGTGCGACCGAGGAAATGGCGGCGCGTGATGTGGAGCGGGTCGTGGGTCATGGTCGTGTGATGGTTTCATCCATGCGGAGAATCGTGCCGCTCACGCTGGCCCACGCTGCGAGTTCGGCGGCGTCGAGTGCGGCAGGCGTGGGCGTGGCGCCGACGGCGAGAAATGCTTTCGCGGCGGCGGGGTCTTTTTGAAAATCGGCGAGGGTGCGGTGAAGTGCTTTTTCCAAGATGGCTTGTTCATTCACACGAGGCGCACGGGCGAGCACGGTGCGGAAGGCGAACTTCAGTCGCTCGGCGTTGTCTTTTGACGAAGCCAGCGCACGCACGGCGAGCGAGCGGGCGGCTTCGACGTAGGTTTCATCGTTCATCAAATTGAGGGCTTGGAGCGGCGTGTTGCTGCGCACGCGCTGCACGGTGCAGACTTCGCGGAACGGCGTGCCGAAGGCGAGCATCGCGGGATGCGGCACGCTGCGCTTCCAATACGTGTAGAGGCTGCGGCGATGCAGGTTTTCGCCGGTGCCGGGCACGTAGCGCGTGGTGCCAATGCCGGATGTGAGCTGCTCGTAGATGCCCGCCGGATGATACGGCTTCACGGATGCGCCGCCGATTTTCCCCGCAAGCAATCCGCCCGCCGCGAGCGCCTGGTCGCGGATGAATTCGCCCGCGAGCCGCGTGCGGCTGCTGCGAGCGAGCAGGCGGTTTTCCGGGTCGAGCGTGAGCAGTTGCGGCGTGAGTGCGACGCCCTGCCGGTAAGTCGCGCTGGTCACGAGGAGCTTCATCAGCCGCTTCACGTCCCAGCCGCTCGCGGTGAAGTCGCGTGCAAGCCAATCGAGCAATTCCGGGTGCGACGGATTCTCGCCCTGCGTGCCAAAGTCGTCGCTGGTCTTCACGATGCCGGTGCCGAAAACCTGCTGCCAAAAACGGTTCACCGTCACGCGCACGGTCAGCGGATTTTCCGGCGAAACGATCCACCGCGCGAGGCCGAGACGGTTGCGCGGCAGCGAGTCGGGCATCGGCGGAAAAACCTTTGGCGTGGCTGATTGCACCTGCTCGCCGGGCGCATCGAACGCGCCGCGCTTGAGGATGAAAGTGGGGCGCGGCTTTTCCATTTCCGCCATCACCATCGAGGTCGGGATGCTCAACTCCGTGTCTTTGATTTGCTTTTTCAGCGCGGCGATTTCTTTGTCGGCTTTCACGCGGTCGGGATGCTTGGCGTCGAGCGCGGGGAGTTGCTGCTCTTTTGATTTCAACTGCTCACGCAACGCCGCGACCTTCGCCTCGATGTCCGGCGCGGCGAGACGGATTTGCGGCGGGCTGTTTTGCTCGATGGGCACTTTGTCCTCGCCTTTGCCCAATTCCGGCACGGTGTGGAAAAAGGCTTTCATCGAGTAGAAATCGCGCTGCGTGATCGGGTCGTATTTGTGGTCGTGGCAGCGGCAGCAGTTGAAGGTCTGCGCCTGCCACACCGTCATCGTCGTCTCCACGCGGTCCGCCGTGTATTCCGCGAGGAACTCCGCCGGGTCCACGCCGCCTTCCTCGTTGTACATGGTGTTGCGATTAAAGCCCGTCGCCACGCGCTGGTCCTGCGTGGGATTTGGCAGGAAGTCGCCCGCGAGTTGCTCGACGGTGAACTGGTCAAACGGGAGATTGCGGTTGAACGCCGCAATCACCCAGTCGCGCCACGGCCACAGCTCGCGGTCGCGGTCCACCTGAAAGCCGTTTGTGTCCGCGTAACGCGCCGCGTCCAGCCACACCAGCGCCATGCGCTCGCCGTAGCGCGGAGAAGCGAGCAGGCGGTCTGCGACTTTTTCAAACGCGCCCGGCGATGCGTCCGCAAGAAACGCATCCACTTCCGCGATTGTCGGCGGCAGGCCGGTGAGGTCGAGCGTCACACGGCGGATGAGCGCTTCTTTGCTTGCCTCTTTTGCAGGCTGCAAGCCCTCCGCCTCCAGCTTTTCCAAAACAAAACGATCCACCGCATTGCGCGGCCAAGCCGACTGTTTCACCGCCGGAATCGCGACCTCCGCAGGCGGGACAAAAGACCAGTGTTTTTCGTAAGGCGCACCCTGCTCGATCCAGCGCTTGAGCTTCTCCTTTTGCTTCGCAGAAATCTTTTTGTGCGTCTTCGGCGGCGGCATCACTTCCTCCTCGTTGTCGCTGAGGATGCGCAGCCAAAGCTCCGACTTCCCCGCATTCCCCGGCACAATCGCAATCACGCCGTCATTATCCGCAGTCGCGCCCTCACGAGTATCCAGCCGCAACCCCGCCTCGCGAGTGCCGGAATCAAAGCCGTGGCAACTGAAGCAATTATCCGAAAGAATCGGGCGAATATCGCGATTGTAGCTGATGTCATTGCCCGATGCGCAGAGAGTCCCCGCCGCAACGCGCAGTAAAATTGAAAGCAGTGGTAAGCGGGACACCCTCATAAACGAATAGAGATACGGCAATAAATCGAGCGCGAACAGTCATTCAGCTCGTCGGCCTTCATTATCGAAATCTCAGCAGTAATTTAGGATAAAACCGAGCGACGTTTTTTAACTCCGCTGATGCGCAAAGATAAACGCAGATAGGGAGACGCCGGAAGATATTTTGCGCGCGAGGCAAGTCCGCTGTTTCAGATTCGTTTCAAGCGGCAAAATCTATCCCGATAGATTGGGATTCATCTGCGGTAACATTCGCGGCGTTTAAGTTTAAGGTGCGATTTTTTGGGATGAGATGGCACTGGTTGCTTAATCGAATTGCTGCACCATAGTCACCGACAATGAAGCAAACCAAAATCGCTCAGTTTAATCTCTTCTGCGACTACCTTGCGACTCGACGTAACGTGATTTTGACGGCTTGGAGAAAATCATCTGAGATCGATCCACGGCAGACGACGGGCCGCTCGCTCACGCGGGCGCAATTTAACGACCATGTGCCGGAGTTGCTCGATGCTTTTGAGCGCAAGCTGCGCTCCAGTCCCGGCGGTGCGGCTGAGGCTATTGCGGAGGCGAAGAAGAAGGACGAGGGTGTAAAACATGGTCTGCACCGCTGGCAGCAAGGCTACCGACTGCAAGAGTACACGCAGGAATTGGCGCACTTGCAGTTTTGTCTTTTTGAGGAATTGCAGGCGTTTTCAATCCTGCATCCCGAGTGTGGATGTGAGGTCATTCTGGAGCTGAATCGCGAGATGCTGCTGATGGTGAGCGACGCGATCACCGAGAGCACGGCGCAGTATGAACGGATGCAGCAGGCGGAAGCGGAGGGCCGCATTGGCGATCTCAAAAACGCGCTCTCTAGCATCAACGAAATCGAGCAACGCCGCGCCGCGCTCATCCATCAGGCCGTCCACGATTTGAATAATGATGCAACGGGAGTCAGCCTCACGGCGAATGTTTTGAGCCGCGAGGGAATCAGCGAGGCAGATCGCGCCGACTTCACAGCTATCCTTGGTCGCGGGGTAGAT